>JAURFB010000040.1 GCA_030827165.1 Marivivens sp. | reverse complement strand
CTGGCGAGAACGGAACAGAAAGCAAGCTGCGCGGATTTGGCTTTGGCGCGGATGATTACATGACCAAGCCGTTCCACCGTGACGAGTTGGTCGCGCGGATTCACGCGATCATCCGGCGCTCCAAGGGGCATTCGCAATCGATCATCAGCATCGGGCGAATCTCGGTCAATCTCGATGCCAAGACCGTGGATGTGGGCGGAATGCCGGTGCATCTGACGGGCAAGGAATACAAGATGCTCGAACTGCTCAGCCTGCGCAAGGGGACGACGTTGACCAAGGAGATGTTTCTCAATCACCTCTACGGCGGCATGGACGAGCCAGAGCTGAAGATCATCGACGTGTTCATCTGCAAGTTGCGCAAGAAGCTTTCGGAGGCGACGGGCGGCGACAATCACATCGAAACCGTTTGGGGTAGGGGCTATGTCTTGCGCGATCCCGAGAAGGGACGGCAGGCCGAGCGCCTTGCCGTCGGCGCCTGAGACTGGACGCGGATCGGATCGCCGCCTAAGAGTCGTCTGAGATAAAGTTCAGCGACTTCTGGGGGCGTAGTGAGCGACAGCGAGCAAGAGAAGGGCGCGGCGATCAAGCAAGGTGCCGGGATCGCTGTTGACCGACTGACCACAGCCGAGGCAAAGGCCGAGCTTTCCCGTTTGGCGGCCGAGATCGGGGCGGCGAACAGGGCCTATCACGCCGAAGACGCCCCCGAGATTTCCGACGCGGCCTATGACGCCCTGAAACAGCGCAATGCCGCGATCGAAGCACGGTTTCCCGAGCTCAAACGCGCCGACAGCCCAAGCGGACAGGTGGGCGCCGCGCCTTCCGACGGGTTTGGCAAGGTTCGCCACGCGGTGAGGATGCTGAGCCTTGAGAACGCCTTCGACGAGACGGATGTGGCGGAATTCGACCAGCGCATCCGCCGGTTTCTCGGCCTATCGGACGACGCGCCCTTGGCCTACACGGCCGAGCCCAAGATCGACGGGCTGTCGCTTTCGCTGCGCTATGAAAACGGTGCGCTCGTTCAGGCCGCGACCCGCGGCGATGGCGAGGTCGGAGAGAATGTTACCGCCAATGCGCTGACCATCGCGGATATCCCGCAAACCCTTGCTGGTGCTCCCGAGATCCTCGAGGTGCGCGGCGAGGTCTATATGAGCCACGCCGATTTCGCCGCACTCAACGCCCGGCAGGAGGTCACGGGCGGCAAGACCTTCGCCAATCCGCGCAACGCCGCCGCGGGCAGCTTGCGCCAGCTGGATGCCGGGATCACCCGCGCCCGTCCGCTCAGGTTTTTTGCCTATGCCTGGGGCGAGCTGTCGGAGCCGCTTTCCACGACACAGCACGGCGCGATTGCGCGCCTCGCCGGGCTTGGCTTTCAAACCAACCCGCTGACGGACCGTCTCGATGGCGTCGAGGGCCTTCTCCGACATTACAAAGACGTCGAGGCCCGCCGCGCCGCCCTGGGCTATGATATCGACGGCGTCGTCTACAAGGTCGATGATCTGCGCTTGCAAGAACGCCTCGGTTTCCGCTCGACCACCCCTCGCTGGGCCATCGCTCACAAATTCCCCGCCGAGCTTGCCTGGACTGTCCTCGAGGCAATCGACATTCAGGTCGGCCGCACTGGCGCGCTCAGCCCTGTCGCACGGCTTCGCCCTGTCACGGTTGGTGGCGTGGTTGTCTCCAACGCGACCCTGCACAACGAGGATTACATCGCCGGTCGCGACTCGACCGGCGGTCCGATCCGCGAGGGGCGGGATATCCGCGTGGGCGATTGGGTTCAGGTCTATCGCGCGGGAGATGTGATCCCCAAGATCAAGGATGTCGACCTTTCTCGCCGGCCGGCGGATGCAGAGCCTTACGTCTTTCCGGGTGTTTGCCCCGAATGCGGCTCGGCCGCGTTGCGCGAGCCGGGCGATGCCGTCCGCCGCTGCGCCGGCGGCCTCATCTGCCCCGCGCAGGCGGTCGAGAAGCTCAAACATTTCGTCAGCCGCGGCGCCTTTGACATCGAAGGGCTTGGCGCCAAGCAGATCGAGATGTTCTTTGCCGACGACCTGCTGCCGATCCGTGAGCCGGCCGATATCTTTACCCTCGCCGCGCGGGATGGCGCCAATCTGGCAAAACTGGCGAACCGCGATGGCTTTGGCGAAAAAAGCACGAGCAAGTTGTTCGAAGCCATTGAAGAACGCCGTGAAATCCCGCTCGCGAGGCTCCTTTTCGCGCTTGGTATCCGCCATCTTGGCGAGGCGGGCGCATCGATTATCGCCAGCCATTATGGCACTTGGCCCGCCTTCGAGGCGGCGATGACTGCCGCTCGCATTGGCGAAGGCCCTGAATGGGACGATCTCGTCGGCATCGACGGGGTCGGCGCGGTGATGGCGTCATCGCTCATCACGACGATGCAGCAAGAGGCCGAGCGCGCCTCGATCGACCGGCTCGTGGCGCAGCTCGAAGTGCAAGAAAGCCGCCGTGTCGTCGCCGAAGGAAGCCCTGTCGCCGGCAAGACCATCGTGTTCACCGGCACGCTGGAAAAGATGAGCCGCGCCGAAGCCAAGGCTCGTGCCGAAGCGCTTGGGGCCAAGGTCGCGGGCAGTGTCAGCGCCAAGACCGATCTCGTCGTTGCAGGGCCGGGGGCGGGATCGAAAGCTAAGAAGGCAACCGATCTGGGAATTGAGACGATCGACGAAGACGGCTGGCTCGCGCTCATCGGTGGGGCATGAAGGGCCGCCCGGAATCCCTTTGGCCGCTTTTTGGGGCCTTGCAGGCGCTGGACGGTGTCGGCCCGAAAACCGCACAGCTCTTGGCGGCGCTCGGAGTGGACAAGCCCCGCGATCTTCTGTTCACGCTGCCGTATAGCGGGATTGACCGGCACCGCCGCGCCTCGATCAACGAGGTGGTCTTGCCCGCCGTGGCGACAGTCGAGATCACCGTCGGCCCGCATTTTCAACCGCAAAGCAAGGGCCGCCCCTACCGGATCACGGTGAATGATGCGAAAACCTCGTTTCAGCTCGTGTTCTTCCACGCCCGCGCCGAGTACCTGAAAAAGCTTTTGCCCGAAGGCGCGCGCCGCGTGGTTTCAGGCAAGGTCGAGCTTTTCGATGGCGTCGCGCAGATGACCCATCCCGATCACATTTTGGCTCTGACCGAAGCAGAGGAAATGCCGCTCTACGAGCCGGTCTATCCGCTCACCGCCGGGGTGACGCAGAAGCTCATGTTCAAAGCCTCGCGCAGCGCCCTCGGGATGGCGCCGCTTCTGGCCGAGTGGATTGATCCTGCGCTGAAGGCGCGCGAAAGCTGGCCGGATTGGCGCGTGGCGCTCTCGGAGGCGCACGCGCCGGAATCGACCGCCGACCTGTCGCCGCATCATCCCGCCCGTCAGCGTCTCGCCTATGACGAGTTCTTTGCCCATCAGCTCACCCTTGCGCTTGCCCGCGCGGTCGTGCGTCGCGGTAAGGGGCGGGTCTCGGCGGGTGACGGACGGCTCAGGGCCAAAGTGCTTGCCGCATTGCCCTATCTGCCCACCGCCGCGCAAAGCCGCACGATAGAAGAGATATCGGCCGATATGGCCGCCGAAGCCCGGATGAACAGGCTTTTGCAGGGCGATGTCGGCTCGGGCAAGACACTGGTGGCGCTGATGGCGCTCCTGCGGGCGGTCGAGGCAGGCGGGCAGGGGGTCATGATGGCCCCGACCGAGATCCTCGCGCGTCAGCATTTTGACGGGCTCAGGGGGCTTGCGGCGGTGGCCGGTGTGCGGATCGAGATCCTGACCGGGCGCGACAAGGGGCCGGAGCGGGCCGCGAAACTTGCCGCGCTGGCCTCGGGCGAGATTGGCGTCCTTGTTGGCACCCACGCCGTTTTTCAAAAGGATGTCGAATTTGAGGACCTGCGCCTTGCTGTAATCGACGAACAACACCGCTTCGGCGTCGCGCAGCGGATGGAGCTGGGGGCCAAGGGGCAGGCGGTCGATGTCTTGGTTATGACCGCAACGCCAATCCCGCGCAGCCTTGCCCTCGCGCAATATGGCGACATGGATGTCTCGGTTCTTGATGAAAAGCCGCCCGGGCGCACGCCGGTGCAGACCGCGCTCGTTTCGGTCGACCGGATGGATGAGGTGATTGCCAAGCTGCGCCGCGCGGTGGCTGAGGGCAAACAGGCCTATTGGGTTTGCCCGCTTGTCGAGGAATCGGAGACCTCGGACATGACCGCCGCCGAAGAGCGGTTTAGGCGACTGCGGGCGGCACTGGGGGAAGGGGTGGTCGGGCTGGTGCATGGCCAACTACCGCCTGCCGCGAAGGACGCCGCCATGGCAGCCTTTGCAAAGGGCGAAACTGGCGTTCTGGTTGCGACGACGGTGATCGAGGTTGGCGTCGACGTGCCGTATGCGTCTATCATGGTGATCGAGCGAGCCGAGAGCTTCGGCCTTGCCCAGTTGCATCAGTTGCGCGGGCGGGTCGGGCGCGGCTCGGCGGCCTCGACCTGCCTTTTGATGTTTCAAGAACCGTTGTCCGAAGGTGGCCGCCGTCGCCTGCAAATCCTGCGCGAGACCGAGGATGGCTTCCGCATAGCAGAAGAAGACCTCGCCATGCGCGGCGCGGGTGATGTCATCGGCACGGCGCAATCGGGTTTGCCGCGGTTTCGTATCGCCGATCTCGAACGGCAGGCGCCGCTTATGCAAGTTGCGCAGACGGACGCCCGCAGGCTGCTGCAGGACGACCCACGCCTTGAATCCCCGCGCGGCACGGCAGCACGGACCCTTCTGTGGTTCATGGAGCAGGACAAGGCGATCCGTTTGATTTCCGTGGGTTAGGCTGTCCTCGGTTATATAATGCCAAAATGTTCACGAATGTTCTCATAAAGTTCTTTACATCCAGTTAGGAAAATGAGAACAAAAGAGCAACAAGCCCGTGATGAGGAGAGCAGAAATGGCCCAGGACCTGAAATCCGTGATCCGTCGGTCCGCCGATACGTTGATTGTTGATGCCCTTGGTGCCGTGGCTCTCGTAGTGCTTCTTTACGTCAGCCTCACGTTGCCGTCGTTTTTCTGATCTGCCCGGAGCCTGATGTCTCGGCGCCCGCATCGCCCTGTCCCAAACTGCGATGCTTTCAGCCTGTCTCCCCGGTGGCCTTGCCTCTACCGGTGCGGCGCCCCAAGACCCGGCTTCTGCCTGCCGCCGCCATCCTGTCCCGGATGCGCGGCGGTTTTTTTTAGGCGCTACGCGCTTCTGTGATCGCGTCGAGAATGGCGTCAAAGGTGAGAAGGATCGAGGCGTGGCGATTCTTGTAATCCCGCGCCGGCTCGAGAACCTTAAGCCCTTCGAAAGGGGCGGGGGGCACAGCACCACCTTCTTTCAACATCGCGGCCAATTGATCGCGGCCGCGCTGGATATCGGTTGGTGTCAGGCCGACCACGACCGAGCCGATCACCGAAGCCGCCGCCTGACCCAGCGCGCAGGCTTTCACGTCCTGCCCGTAGTCGACGATCTTGTCGTCCTTCAAGACGATGTCCACCGTCACCGTCGAGCCGCAGAGCGGCGACCGCTTGCGAACCGTTGCCGAAGGATCGGCAAGGCGCGCCGTGCGGGGCATATCCGCACCAAGGGCGAGAATCCGGGCCGAGTAGAGTTTGATCAGGTCTGTGTCTGTCGACATTGCGGGTTTGCCCTTGGCTTTGCGCTGTCCTACATAGGCCGGACAGGAGAAATGCAAAAGAGGTTTTGCCCGATGTCAGGCTCCAGATTCGATCCGGCGACGCTCAAGTTTGACGCAAACGGCCTCGTCCCCACCATCGCGCAAGACGCCGAGAGCGGCGAGGTTCTGATGATGGCCTGGATGAACGCCACCTCGCTGATGCAGACGCTTGAGACGGGGCGCGTCACCTATTGGTCGCGCTCTCGGCAGGCGCTTTGGGCCAAGGGCGAGACCAGCGGGCATATCCAGGAACTTGTCGAGCTGCGTATCGATTGCGACCGTGATTGCCTGTTGATGAAGGTGCGCCAGACCGGGCCCGCCTGCCACACCAACCGGCGTTCTTGCTTCTATACGCTGGTCGATGGCGGGGCCGAAACGATCACCTCGGACCCGATCTAAAGCCCGACCATGCGGCGGATATCGGCGGGGCCCGCCCCATCCTCGCGGTATTTGGTGATCGCGCGGGCATCATCGCGTTTGGCAAGACGCTTGCCCGCTTCGTCGCGGATCAGGCGATGGTGGTGATAGATCGGCGTCGGCAGGCCCAGAAGCCTTTGCAAGACAACGTGGATGCGCGTTGCCTCGAAAAGGTCCTGCCCGCGCACGACATGAGTGATCCCCTGTGCCGCATCGTCGAGGACCACGGCAAGGTGATAGGCCACGAACCCGTCGCGCCGCGCAAGAACCACATCGCCCAAAAGCGCGGCAGCGTCTGCTGCCGAAAAGCTGATCGTTCCGGTTTCGCCGTTCGGTCCTTCGCCGGTTTCTGTAAAGGAATAAAGGCCGGTCGCGGCGCGGGCCATGTCGAGACGGTGGGCAATGCCCTGAGTGCCGGCCGGGAGGAGGGCGGTTTGCGTGCCACGGCAGGTGCCGGGGTATAGGATGCCGTCGGGGCCAATAGGTAGCTCCTCGGCCCCTTCCTGCGGGGCCGAAGCGGCAGCGAGGATGTCGCGCCGGTTGCAAGCGCACCCGTAGAGAAAGCCATTCTGGAACAGATCTTTCAGAACCCGCTGATAGGCTGGGCCACGCGTCGATTGCCGCAGAACGGGCTCGGGCCAGTCGATCCCGAGCCAGCGCAGATCGTCGGTGATTTGCGCCTCCCATGCGGGGCGTGAACGGGCCTGATCGATATCCTCGATCCTGAGAAGGAAGGCCCCGCCCGCAGCGCGGGCCATGTCATGGGCTGTCAGCGCCGAGAAGGCGTGGCCCAGGTGCAGCGGGCCGGTGGGCGAGGGCGCGAAACGGGTGATCATGGTACCAGACTAGCGGCCCGGATCAAAGACCGTCCAGCGGGCTTTGCGCGAGCCAGGCCAGCCAATCGGCTTTGGCGCGGTCGGTATAGCCTTTGTAGCGGTCTTTCCGGCCCTTGCGGCCGCCGCGGGCATCCTCAAGCGGCGGGAAGAGGCCGAAATTCACGTTCATCGGCTGGAATGTCTTGGCGACCGCCCCGCCGGTGATGTGAGTGACAAGCGCGCCCATGGCCGTGGTTGGCGGCACCGGCGGCAGGGTGCGGCCTAGGATCTCGGCCGCGGCCATGCGGCCTGCGAGAAGGCCCATCGCGGCGGATTCGACATAGCCCTCAACGCCCGTGACCTGGCCGGCAAAGCGGATATTGGGCTTGGACTTCAGGCGCATCTGCCCGTCAAGAAGGGTAGGCGAATTGAGAAACGTGTTCCTGTGAATCCCGCCAAGCCGCGCAAACTGCGCGTTTTCAAGGCCGGGAATCTTTCGGAAAACATCCACTTGAGCGCCATACTTCATCTTGGTTTGGAACCCGACGATGTTGTAGAGCGTGCCGAGGGCGTTATCGTGGCGCAGCTGCACCACCGCATAGGGCTTGGTCGCGGGATCGTGCGCGTTGGTCAGGCCAATCGGCTTCATCGGTCCAAAGCGGAGCGTTTCGCGCCCGCGCTCGGCCATGACCTCGATCGGCAGACAACCGTCGAAATAGCCCGCCGTTTCACCCTCGTGAAACTCGGTCTTGTCGGCCGCGAGGAGGGCGTCGATGAAGGCCTCGTATTGATCCTTGGTCATCGGGCAGTTGAGATAGGCAATGCGCTCTTCCTCGGTCTCGCCCTTGTCATAGCGCGATTGCATCCAGGCCTTGCCCATATCGACGCTGTCAAAATAAACGATGGGGGCGATTGCGTCGAAGAACGCCAGCGCGGTGGCGCCGGTCTCGGCTTGAATGGCTTGGCCCAAGGCGGGAGAGGTCAGCGGGCCGGTTGAGAAAATCCATTTCCCGTCTGAAGGAAGGTTGGCAACTTCTTCATAAGAAACGGTAACATTTGGATGGGCCACAAGAGCGGCAGTGACCGACTCGGCAAATGGATCGCGATCTACCGCCAGTGCGCCGCCGGCCGGAAGGCGATGCTGCGTCGCCATCTCCATGATCAAACCTTGCGCCGCCCGCATCTCCCAATGGAGAAGACCCACGGCATTTTGTTCGCTGTCGTCCGAGCGGAAAGAGTTGGAACAGACCATCTCGGCCAGATTGCCGGTCTTGTGGGCAAAGGTTTCGACCTTGGGGCGCATCTCGTGGATTACGACCTGCACGCCCGCATTGGCGGCTTGCCAAGCCGCTTCGGATCCGGCCATGCCGCCGCCGACGATATGAAGTGTCTCGCTCATGGCAGCTCGCATAGGGCTTTTGCCGCCGATTGGAAAGGGATCAGTTGCCAACGAGGCCGCGCGACCAGAGGCTTGCGAGGGGGTCGGCGTCGCCGAAGGACGGTCTTTGACCGAACGCGAAAGCGAAGGCTGCGAAGACAGTCGCTTTTGGCGCATAACCGGTGAGGGTGTCGATCCGATAGCCAGTCGACAAAGCAAGAGGCGAATTGCGGGGCCGATACGTCACCGAGATTTCGGCCTGCGCGCCAATCGCGGACAGGTTCGCTTCATCAAACTCCTGGACCGACGCTTCTGCTTTGACGCTGTAGGTTTCGGTGAGTTGTTGCCGCCAAGAGGCCCCTGCAAAAAGGTAGTCCAAAGCACCGGGCCGCGTGAGGCCCGCGCCGGCCCGCAATCCCATCGTGCTCGCCCCAAGCGACCAGACCCCCTCAATCCCGCCTTCAATCGCCCAGATCGGGGCGTCGTTCATATCGCTGAATGCGATGAAAAGGCCATAGCGGCGATCTTTTCCCGGCATGAGGTAGAGGTGGCCGCCGACACGGGCGCGCCATGCCTCCTCAGCCTGACCCACCGAGAAATCAAGTTGGAGACCATGCTGACCGGTAATGAGATAGCTCGCCGCAAGATCGGCCGCACCGGTGTTTTCAATGGCAAGTGCGCCGCCGTCAAAGCCGACGAGGCTGCTTTGCGCCCGAGCGTCCGTATTCGTGAGAAGTAGAAGGGCAATCAGGGCAAAACGCAGCATGGAATACTCCGATGAAAGCTGCGCCGTTATGGCTGCGGCCAGCGAGGACGCTGGCAAGCTCATTTCATCGGAAATTCCGCGAATTTGAAGGGAAATGTTGCGAAAGAGTTATCCGGGGCAACGCCCCGGTTATTCCTCGTCCTCGCCTTGCTCGGCGATCCAGGCGACAGAGACAACTTCTTCGCCCTTTGCCGTATCGAATACCTTGACGCCGCCGGCGCTGCGCGAGCGGAAGCTGATCCCTTCGACAGGCACGCGGATCGACTGGCCGGTTGACGTGACCAGCATGATCTGGTCGCCCAATTCGACCGGGAAAGACGAGACGATGTCTCCGCCCCGCATTGCCTTGTCCATCGCTGTGACGCCCATGCCGCCGCGGCCGCGCACCGGATAATCGTGGCTCGACGATAGCTTGCCCGAGCCTTTGGCGGTGATGGTCAGGATCAGGTTCTCGACCGCCGACATTTCGGCATAACGCTCTGCCGAAATCGCGCCGACGACGGCCTCTTCGTCGTCGTCCACTTCGGCTTCTTCGGTCACGCCCGCCATGGCCCGGCGCATCTTGAGGTATCCCGCGCGTTCTTCCGCTGTGGCATCGAAATGTCGGATCACGGCCATCGACACGACCGTATCGTCTCCGCGCAGACGAATCCCGCGCACACCGGTTGAATCGCGGCCCTTGAAGACGCGCACGTCGGTCACCGGGAAACGTATCGCCCGGCCGCTATCGGTGACGAGCATGATGTCGTCGTCTTCCGAACAGATCCGCGCGTTCACAAGGCTCACCCCTTCGGGCAGCTTCATCGCGATCTTGCCGTTGCGCATGACGTTGGTGAAATCCGAAAGCGCATTGCGGCGCACGTCGCCCTCGGAGGTCGCGAAGGCAATCTGAAGGTCGTCCCATTCCTCGTCGGGCCGGTCGACCGGCATGATCGCGGCGATGGACACGCCTGTCGGGATCGGCAGGATATTGACGATCGCCTTGCCCTTTGCGGTGCGTCCCGCGAGAGGCAGGCGCCATGTCTTGAGCTTGTAGACAATGCCGTCTGTGGTGAAGAACAAGAGCTGTGTATGGGTGTTGGCCACAAAGAGGGTGGTGACCACATCCTCTTCCTTGGTCTGCATCGAAGAAAGGCCCTTGCCGCCGCGCCTCTGCGAGCGGAATTCGGCCAGAGCGGTGCGCTTGATATAACCGCCCGAGGTCACGGTCACGACCATGTCTTCGCGCTCGATCAGGTCTTCGTCTTCAAGATCGCCCGCCCAATCGACAATCTCGGTCCGGCGCGGCACGGCGAATAGCTCGCGCACTTCGCGCAGCTCCTCGGAGATGATCGCCATGATCCGCTCGCGGCTGGCGAGAATTGCCAGATACTCTTTGATCTTGCCCGCAAGATCTTGCAGCTCGTCGGTGACTTCCTGCACGCCGATCTGGGTCAGACGCTGAAGCCGCAGATCAAGGATCGCGCGGGCCTGAACTTCGGACAGGTTATAGGTGCCGTCGTCGTTCACGGGGTGCAGCGGATCGTCGATCAGCTTGAGGTATTCGACAATCGCACCCGCTGGCCAGCGGCGGGTCATCAGCTTTTCGCGCGCGTCCGCGGCATCGGCCGAAGAGCGGATCGTCGCGACCACTTCATCGACGTTGGTCACGGCCACGGCCAGACCGCAAAGGACATGGCTCCGCTCGCGGGCCTTGCGCAGTTCAAACGCAGTGCGGCGGGCAACAACCTCTTCGCGGAACTCGATGAATGCCGAAAGGAACCCATACAGTGTGAGTTGCTCGGGCTTGCCACCATTGAGCGCCAGCATGTTGCAGCCGAACGATGTTTGCATCGGAGTAAAGCGATAGAGCTGGTTCAAAACCACATCGGGGGTCGCGTCGCGCTTGAGCTCGACCACGACGCGAACGCCGTTTCGGTCACTTTCGTCCTGCACATGGGCGATGCCTTCGATCCGCTTGTCGCGGGCGGCCTCGGCAATCTTGTCGATCATTGTCGCCTTGTTGACCTGATAGGGGATCTCGTCAACGACGATGGCCCAGCGGTCCTTGCGCAGTTCCTCGATGTGGGTCTTGGCGCGGATGATAACCGAGCCGCGCCCTTCGAGATAGGCTTTGCGTGCGCCGGAGCGGCCCAGCATCAGGCCGCCTGTCGGGAAATCAGGGCCGGGAACATAGTCGATGAGGTCTTCGGATGACAGGTCGGGATTGTCGATCAGCGCCAGAGTGGCATCGACCACTTCGCCAAGGTTGTGCGGCGGAATATTGGTCGCCATGCCCACCGCGATACCGCCCGCGCCGTTGACAAGCATGTTGGGGAACCGGGCGGGAAGGACGGTCGGCTCGCGGTCCTTGCCGTCGTAGTTATCCTGGAAATCAACAGTGTCCTTGTCGATGTCGGCCAGCAGGAAGGCGGCGGGCTTGTCCATGCGCACTTCGGTATAGCGCATAGCCGCAGCGTTATCGCCGTCCATCGAGCCAAAGTTGCCCTGACCGTCAAGCAGCGGCAGCGACATGGAGAAATCCTGCGCCATCCGCACGAGGGCGTCGTAGATCGCGCTATCGCCGTGGGGGTGATATTTGCCCATCACATCACCCACGGGGCGCGCCGATTTGCGATAGGGCTTGTCGTGGCTGTTGCCGACCTCGTGCATCGCATAAAGGATGCGGCGGTGGACGGGCTTGAGGCCGTCTCGCAGGTCGGGAATCGCACGGCTGACGATCACGCTCATCGCGTAATCGAGATAGGAGGTCTTCAGCTCCTGCGTGATCGAAACGGAAGGCCCGTGATACTCGGGCCGCTTTGGTGCGGTTTCTTCTACGTTTTCAGGGGTTTCCGGGGTATCGTTCACACTGTCCGCCTGTCGTCAGAGACACATCAATATTTAGGTCTCTGGACTATACCAGACCCCTGATATTGGGTGCAATCGGATAAGGGCCTGAATGGCTGATGGGGCCGGATTTTCCATCCAGCCCCTTGATAAACCGTCAGTTTTTGGCGCGCTGCACCATTCCGAAAAGATCGCGGGGATCGTCGGGGTCGGCGAGCATGTCCAGCTCGGCGAAATACGGCGTTCCCTTGATGCGGGCATGAACATAGCGGAGCGCGCTGAAATCCTCGATGGCAAAGCCCACGCTGTCAAAAAGCGTGATCTGCCGCGCGCCGGTGCGGCCGGGCATTGCCCCCGACATGACCTGCCAAAGCTCGGTCACTGGATGATCGGGTTCTAGCTGCTGGATTTCGCCTTCAACGCGGGTCTGGGGCGGGTATTCCACGAAAATGTCGGACCGGCGCAAGATATCGGCGTGCAGTTCGGTCTTGCCGGGGCAATCGCCGCCAATGGCGTTGATGTGCACGCCGCTGCCTATCATGTTGTCGGTCAGGATCGTCGCGTTCTGTTTGTCGGCGGTGCAGGTCGTGATGATCTCCGCACCTTCCATGGCCTCCTGTCCCGACGAACAGGTTACGACCTTGAGACCAGACTCCGAAAGATTGCGGGCGCATTTGGCGGTGGCGGCGGGGTCGATGTCGAAAAGCCGCACCGCCTCGATGCCACAGATCGCCTTGAACGCCATGCACTGAAACTCGGATTGGGCGCCATTGCCGATCATCGCCATGGTCTTGGCACCCTTCGGCGCAAGGTGCTTGGCGGCCAGCGCCGACATGGCGGCGGTGCGCAGGGCGGTAAGGATGGTCATTTCCGTCAGAAGCACCGGATAGCCGGTGTGCACATCCGCCAGAAGGCCGAAGGCGGTCACGGTCTGAAGCCCCTCGCGCGTGTTCTTGGGGTGGCCGTTGACGTATTTGAAGCCATACATCTCGCCGTCCGAGGTCGGCATCAATTCGATCACGCCCACCTCGGAATGCGAGGCGACGCGCGGGGTCTTGTCGAAGAGCGGCCAACGCAGGAAATCGGCTTCGATCTCGTCCGCAAGGTCGCGCAGCATCGCTTCAAGACCGATGTGATGCACAAGGCCCATCATATGCGCTACCGACACGAAGGGAACAAGCGCGAGGCGGGATGGAGGCGTCATGAGTGGCTCCGGGTGGGTCTGTCGAAGATGCGGCGGCCAAGGAGCGAAGCGGTGAGGTCCACCATGAGGCTTGCCGTTTTGCCGCGATCATCGAGGAAGGGGTTGAGCTCGACGAGATCGAGCGAGGTGACGAGCCCGCTGTCGCACAGCATTTCCATCACGAGATGCCCCTCGCGCACGGTCGCGCCGCCCGGAACGGTCGTGCCGACGGCGGGGGCGACCGAAGGATCGAGGAAATCCACATCGAGCGAGACATGAAGCATCCCGTTGGCCGCTTCGACCATGGCGAGGAAATCGGCCAACGGCTTGCGAATGCCCACCTCGTCAATCGTGCGCATGTCGACGAGCGTGGCGTCGCCCGCCTCAAGCGCCTCGCGTTCGGCCGCATCCACCGACCGCAGGCCGATCATGCCGACGTTTTCGACCGGAACCACCGCTTCAAGGTGCGGGAAAGCCTCAAAGCCGGGGCGACCGGTGACATAGGCCACGGGCGTGCCGTGCAGGTTGCCGCTGTCGGTGGTGTCGGGCGTGTGGAAATCGGAATGGGCATCGAGCCAGAGGACAAAGAGAGGGCGGCCTACCGCTCCGGCGTGTGCGGCCATGCCCGCCACCGAACCGAGCGAGAGGGCGTGATCGCCGCCAAGAAAGATAGGCATCCCGTCTTTCGCCGCCTTCCGGGCAGCGGCGCTGAGCGTTCGGGTCCAACCGACATTCTCGGCAAGCGCGTGCACCAGCGGGTTCTTCGGCGGATCGACGGTGACCGCCTCCGGCGCGAGGTTGCCAAGATCGGTGACCTTGTGGCCAAGCGCAATGACGGCTTCGGCAATCCCGGCGGTGCGATAGGCATCGGGGCCCATGAGGCAGCCGCGGCGGCGTTTGCCGCAATCGACCGGCGCGCCGATCAAGATGATGTGAGTCTGTGTCATGGACGGATACTCCGTTCGGAATGGGTCTGGTGGAAGCGGTCAAAATGTGCAAAAGGAAAGCAGATTGCGCAATTTGGATATGCAATATGGACGATCTGGACCAAAAGCTTCTTGCGGCTCTCAAAAGAGATGGTCGCGCCTCGCTCTCGGAACTGGCGGCTGTCCTCAAGGTGACGCGCACCACAGTCCGCAGTCGCATGGCAAAGCTGGCGCAAAGCGGCGACATCGCGGGCTATACTGTCCTCACGCGCAGCGACATCGCGGCAAACCCGGTGCGGGGCCTGATGATGCTCGGGATCGAGGGGCGGGGCACGGAGAAGATCATCCAGCGGCTCGTGGGCCTGGCGCAAGTCAGCGCGGTTCACACCACCAACGGCACTTGGGATCTGATCGTCGAGATCGGCACCACCACGCTGGAAGATCTTGACGAGGTGTTGTTCGCGATCCGCCGTCTCGAAGGGGTGACACGCAGCGAGACCAACCTTCTTCTGTCCACCCGCCGCGCCGCGCGGCGCTAGACGGCGCGGGTTCTCCAAGCAGCGATCCAGACGGCAACGAGCAAGAGCGAGAAAACCGCGTTCCAGGCGGGCATCGACAGCCAGAGGAATTGCCAGCTGATCTCGTCGCACAAGATCAGCTTGGGCCCGTCCATCGACAGAAGGTCCGAACCGCTGAGGCCTGAAAGGCCACCCGAACTGGTGCAGCTTGACGGGCCGGGCCACCAGTGCTGCTCGACGCCGGCATGAAAGACGCCGATCCCGCCGGTGATCAGTGCGGAAAGCCCGCCCAGCGCGATGAAAAGCCGCGCGCCGGTGAGGATCGCCAACCCGCCCGCGAGGATCGCCCCTCCGTGCGGCCAGCGCTGCCAGAGACACATCTGGCAAGGCAGATAGCCGAGCGCCTGAAATATGAACGCGCCGATCAGCAGGGCGGCCGAGCCGCCAGCGGCGACCAGAGTGAGTGATCTTCGCGTCATAGATACCTCACGAGATAGAAACCGCCGACGAGCAGAATGCAGAAAAGCGTGAACATCAAACCCAGCCGCTTTTCAATGAAATCGCGGATCGGCGGGCCGAATTTCCACAAGAGGCTGGCGACGATAAAGAACCGCAGCGCGCGGGCCAGGATCGCGGAGAGGACAAACACCGGCAGCGACAGCCCCGTCGCGCCGGAAGCGATAGTGATGACCTTGAAAGGGAAGGGTGTGACGCCCGCCATCAGAACCGCCCAGGCGCCCCATTCATTATAGCGCGCGGCGAAGCTGTCGAAGGCCTCGGCCTTGCCATAGAATTGCAGGATCGGTTGGCCAACCGTTTCAAACACCAAAGAGCCGATCGCATATCCCAATAGCCCGCCCAGAACCGAAGCTACCGTGGCGACGGCGGCAATCCTGAAGGCCCGCGTCGGGGCGGCGATGATCATCGGGATCATCAAGACATCGGGCGGAATCGGAAAGAACGAACTTTCGACAAAGGCAATGATCGCCAGCGCCCAGAGCGCGCGCGGATGCGCGGCCAGCGAAAGGGTCCAGTCGTAAAGTCTGCGGATCATGCCTGTCTCTTTTCTTTGCAGGCTTTAGGCCACGGTTGGTCGCCCCCGTCAACTCGCAGCTTCGTGAGACCCGGACACCAATCTCCGTTGACGGCCTCCGGCGGGGCGGTTACAGGGTTGTCCGCTGGCCGGTGTGGCGGAATGGTAGACGCAGCGGATTCAAAATCCGCCGATGGCAACATCGTAAGAGTTCGAGTCTCTTCACCGGCACCAGTTTCCCCTGAGTCGGGCTTCCAAAGCCCGTTAATGACCCAATCGGTCGGCTCCAGAGAAATTGATCCTGCCTGAGAAACAGCGGACCGGCAGCGGCCCTGCGAACGGCAGGGCGCTGGCCTGCCGTGCCGCAATCTTGCCTCATTGTCCCATTGTTCACCGATAGGACAAAATAGCCTCGGTGCCGGTCTGAAACCGACCCAAGGTTCTTGATGAGAGAACAATCCAGCGGAAATTCCCTTCTTCCATTACTTTGTGTCGGGCCATTCGGTCTCGGCTAAACCGGCGATTGCCGTTTTTCCGACATTTTTAGCTACCGCAGCTACAATCCCGCCCTTATTTTCAACCCGTCCCCAGGATCGGGGGCTGGCTGTGGGGGCAGCCAGGTTGGACGGTCGGCTATGGCGCCCTCCTGAAAGCCGGATGAGTGTCTGCGTCGGCTTGCCTGCGCGAATGTTTGAATGTCCGCCCTGTCGGCGGCGGCGCTTTGCGTCGATGGCGGAGCTTTGCCTTCCGCCAAAGCCTTATGGAGGGTGCCTTGAGCCCGAAGGATCACGGTTTTGACGATGACGACGGGGTCGATATCCTCGACCTGCGCGGCATGGGTGTGCATTCGATTTCCTATGATGAGGGCAGAACCGACAGCGGCACCATTGTCTTCAAGGATGGCTCACAAGTGCCATTTTGCGACGTGGAGAAGGTCATCCCCTGCTTTACCCCCGGAACCCTCATCGCCACGATTGCGGGCGAGCGGCCGGTTGAGGATCTCAAGGTCGGCGACAAGGTCATTACCCGCGACAACGGGATCCAGGAGATCGCCTGGATCGGCTCCAAGACCGTCGGCGGCAAGGATCTTGTCCGTGCACCGCATCTGAGGCCGATACTGATCAAGGCGGGTGCCTTGGGCGACGGGCTGCCGGAAGCTGATATGCTTCTATCGCCCAACCACCGTGTTCTGGTGGCCTCAGATCTGACCCAGCTCTGTTTCGAAGAGCGCGAAGTCCTCGCCGCCGCCAAGCATCTGGTCGGGGCTGAGGGTGTTTTCCAGATCGATGTGATGCAGGCAACCTATATCCATTTCATGTGCGAGCATCACGAGGTCGTCCTGTCCAACGGGGCGTGGACCGAGACCTTTCAGCCGGGCGATTATTCCCTGAAAGGCATTGGTAACAGCCAGCGCAACGAGCTTTTCGAACTTTTTCCCGAACTGGCGACCCGTGTGGGCACCAGAAACTATGCCGCCGCCCGCCGTTCTTTGAAGAAACACGAGGCGCCGCTTCTGATCTGATCACTTTGCAGCACCGCGTCCCGCGAGGGAGGCGGCGGGCCGGTCCGGTGGGGAACGCGGCCAGAACACCCCGACGCCTCGGCGCGGGGTGCTTTCATGTCTGGGGGGCGGCGCGGAAGGCGGCCCAATCCTCGGGGGTATCAAGATCACGCCGGGCCGCATGGCCGGGCAGGGGGACAAGATGGGTCTGATCGTGCAATGGCTTCACGAGGTTCTCGCCGCCGCCATCGCCAGAAAGCCCGGCAAAGCGGGAGATCAGGCTTGCCGCGAACAGGATCGGATGGCCCGGCTCGCCCGTCTGCGTTGCCCCGCGCCAGATCAGGTGGTCTGGATGGTCGGCGCGCGCGGTCAGAACAGCCCGCATTTCGTTGGCACCAATCTCGGCCAGATCGCCAAGGACCAGGAGAAAGCCCTCTGCCTTTGGCAGCCGCGCCACCGCGCCACGCAATGACCCCGACATTCCTTCCGCCGCCTCGGGGATGGACAGCAAGGTGACGCCAAGCCCCGCGAGGGTCTCGGCGCGGGGGTGTGGCACGGAGGGCAGGGCAACAAAGACCGGCTCTTCCAGTTGCAGCGCAGCAACGGCCAGCCGCCGCAAGAGCGGCACGCCGTCAATCTCTTCAATATGCTTGTCTCGGCCGAGCATCCGTGAAGACCGCCCGGCCGCGAGAATCAGGATCGGGGTCATACCCCGACCCTAGGATCGCCGACCCTAGCCGCGCAACCGCACGCCTTCGGGGTCAAAGCCGCTCTCGGTCACACGCCGGGCCTTGCGGCGCTTGCCCAAGAGCTCAATCTCGGCCTCAAGCCCTTCGCGCACGGCCTCGCGTGGGATCAGCGCATAGGCGAC
Organism: Marivivens sp.; assembly: GCA_030827165.1. Taxonomy (GTDB): domain Bacteria; phylum Pseudomonadota; class Alphaproteobacteria; order Rhodobacterales; family Rhodobacteraceae; genus RFZI01. The sequence goes on along the minus strand of JAURFB010000040.1, from coordinate 4,642 downwards.
CGACTGCCCCAGGTGGTGCGAATAGCCGCCCGAGGTGCAAAAGCCGACAACCTCTCCGCCGATAAATACCGGCTCATAGGCGGTCACATCCGCATCCCCGGCGTCGACGACAAAGGTGACAAGCTGGCGGGCAGGGGGCGTATCGCGCTCGGCAGCGGCAGGGCCGTAGCCTACGAAATCGTTGCGCTTCCAGTCGATGAACCGGTCGAGCCCCGTTTCGGCGGCGGTATAGTCGGGCGAGAACTCGCGCAGCCACGACCCGAAGAACCGATCAAGCCTGAGCGACATCATCGCCCGCATCCCGAAGGGGATCATCCCGTGCGGCTGGCCCGCGTTCCACAGAACGTGCCAGAGGCTTCGCTGGTCCATCGCGTCGCAATAGATCTCGTAGCCCAGATCGCCGGTATAGCTCACGCGCTGGACGATGCAATCGGCCTGACCCACGACCATGCGCTGCACGTCGAGGAACTTCATCGCACCCACATCCGCCCGCGTGCAGGCCTGCAAGACGTCGCGCGCCTTGGGGCCGGCGATCTGAAATCCAGTGCGCCGGTCGGAAATATTCTCAACCTTAACGCCGTCCATCGGGTTCATCTGGAACCAGCGGTGATGGATTTCCTGTGCGCCATAGGAGGCCGTGAGTTGATAGTCGTTTTCCGTCAGGCAAGAGATGGTGAAATCTCCCCATAGCCGCCCCTTGGGCGACAGCATCGGCGTCAACGACAGCCGCCCCGGCCTGGGAATGCGGCCGGCCATGATCCGTTGCAGCCACAACCTTGCGTTTGGTCCCTTGACCGAGAAATTGCCGAAATTCTGGATCTCGTTGATGCCCACACCCTCGCGCACACCCATTACCTCGCGCGCCGTGGCGGCGAAAGCGTTGGAGCGGCGGAAAGACGGGGTCTCGTAGCGGGGCTCATCGCCCTGCGCAAAATAATTGACGACCTCAAGGCCGAACTGCTGGCCCCAGACCGCACCCATGCTGTCGAAGATATCATACATCGGCGTCGTGCGGTGCGGCCGTGCGGCGGGCTTTTCCTCGTTGGGATAGGCAATGGAGAAACGTGTCTGATAGTTCTCGATGACCTTGGGTCGCGTATAGCCGGGCGTGATCCACTTGCCGAAGCGCCCCACATCGAGGCCCGTCAAATCGCGCTCGGCCTCGCCCTCGATCATCCATTGCGCCAGCGTCAGTCCAACGCCGCCACCTTGGCTGAAGCCTGCCATGACGCCGCAGGCCGACCAGTAGTTCCGCACGCCCGGCACGGGGCCAACGAGCGGATTGCCGTCGGGGGCAAAGGTGAAGGGGCCATGAATCACGGATTTGACGCCCGCGCGTTCCAGAACTGGAAACCGCTTGTAGGCGAAGGCGATGGAGTCCTCGATCTTGTCGAAATCGTCGGGAAGAAGCTCGTGGCCGAAATCCCACGGCGTTCCGTCAACCGCCCAAGGGCGGCAAGGCTTTTCATAGAACCCAATGCACAAGCCGCGCCCTTCCTGCCGCAGATAGCTTTCGCCGGCGGGGTCCATGACGTGCGGATGCTCGCGGCCAAGGTTGTAGATTTCCGGCACATCGTCGGTGACGAGATACTGGTGCTCCATCGGATGCAGCGGGAAGTAGATACCGGCCATTGCGCCCACCTCGCGCGCCCAAAGGCCGCCAGCATTGACGATATGCTCGGCGTGGATCGTGCCCTTTTCGGTGACGACGTCCCAAGTGCCGTCGGTGCGCTGGTTGGTCTCGATCACCTTGCAGTGGGTCTCAATGGTCGCGCCGCCCATCCGCGCGGCCTTGGCATAGGCGTGGGTCGTGCCCGAAGGGTCGAGGTGGCCATCAAGCGGGTCGTAGAGGCCGCCAACGATTCCGTCGAGGTTGACGATCGGTGCCATCCCGGCGATTTCCTCCGGCCCGACGATCTCGGTTTCAAGACCCATGTAGCGGTGCTTCGCCCGCTCGGCGACGAGCATATCGAAACGGTCCTTGTTGTCGGCCAGAGTAATGCCGCCCACATGGTGCAGCCCACATGACATCCCGGTGATCGCCTCAAGCTCGCGGTATAGGCGGATCGTATAGCCCTGAAGCGCGGCCATGTTGGTATCGCCGTTGAGGGTGTGAAAGCCGCCAGCGGCGTGCCATGTCGAGCCGGAGGTCAACTCCGACCGCTCGATCAGCATGACATCCGACCAGCCAAGCTTGGTCAGGTGATAGAGAACAGAGCATCCAACGACGCCCCCGCCGATTACAGCAACGCGAGTGGTGGTTTTCATGGGTTGGCCTCGTGACATGGGTCGGGCCTAGTTCACTCCGCCGCTTGACCGCTCACTTTGCCACTTGCGACGGATTCTGTCGCATTCGTAGCCTCGATGGGAAACTCCGCCGGATCGATCCCGTGCCGCCGACACAGGCGGTCAAGGTAGCAACCTTCGGGAAGTTCTCCACCGAAATCATCCAGCAAGAATCGCTTGGTCTTGCCAAAAATATGCACCGAGACGGTCTCGGGCCGTTCGTAGGTATCAGGCGAAACTTCGGGGTTCAGGAGGGCACGCCGAAATGGCCTTGGGCCGGGATAGAGCACATTATTGGGAACACCGAACACGTTTTCGCCGGAGGATGCCAAGAAATGATCGACCATCCTAGGGCCGGTTGTCCCCCAGCTGAATCCTGTCACGTCCCACGCCTCACCGCCTTCCTTGCGCTTTTCCAGCTCGTCACGGCGGGCACGTCGAAAGAATAGCGGGATCGGCGCTGGGTCTAGCAAGAACTCGAGACACGCGTCGAGGCCGGGCGAGCCGCCGGGTAATCCGAGCACACCGTTTGCCAAGGACGGGGCATCCTTCTTGATTTCTTCGAAGCTAAAAATATACTCTGTCGGAAAAATGAACGGCCTGAGGCAATAAGCGTCCATGTCCACCCAGATCGCGCCGGTCTTCTGGATCATGAACAGCCGGAAAATATCGCTAAAGACGGCATTGTTGTGCCTTTGTCCCGGCCCGACCCCAAAGGTTGGCGCGAAGATCTCGCGCGCGTCACGGATCGTCACCCCCGCCGGCACGTTGGCCACCTCATCGAGCTTATAAAGTGTGAAATCGTGGCCCGCGTCGAGGAAGGACTGGGCCACGAGGACCTCAACAAAGCTTAGGTCACTGCCCGTCCAGAAACTCGCGATTTTCGGGAGATCGCGGGTTTCGCCGCGCGCGGCTGCTCTGGCAATCGCGTGCAGACGACCGGTCGGCGAAACGGACCTGGCCGGATCTTCGGCAGCGCTCGCTCTTGACGGGTTGCAAAGGCCAATGGCCCGAGCTGTGGCATAGCCTTCGCCAGCCTCAAGCACGGCTTTCGCTTTTTCGCGATGCCAGTCGAAGGCGCGACGATGAAGATGCCCCAGGTCGGGATCGGACAGAAACTCTGCAAGGATCTTGCGGGCTTGGTCACCAAGCGGCGCCGGGTCCGACGGACCCGCCCCGTCGTAATCCTTGTAATAGTCAACGAACCGCTCTTCGAGCCGCGCCGCGCCCATCACGTCGCCCCGATCAATCTTGACGAGGAACGACTCGATACTTCGGATCGCATAGTGATTGAGGCGGGCAAAGTCAGTGGTTCCGCCGCTGGCGATGACCTTCATGTCCGAGTCGGTGTAGGCGGGCGGCAGCTCATGGCCGGAACCGTCCTTCCACACCAGACCGCGGGCCGAGAAATCCCGCATGATCGGGCAATGGTTCCGGCGCGGACTCTAGGGCAGGGCATTGCGATAAAGCGTCTTGACCGCGGTAAGCACCTCGGGCGCTGGCGCGCGGCTCATCCTTTCGAACTGGTCGCAGACCGGCTCGTCAATCATCTCACACCGATCATCGCTGGAATAGGGGGTCGAGGTGAGCGAAATAGCGTCGACCGGAGAAACTCGGTCCACAAGTTCGGCGACGCTGCCGAGCGGGGCCTCGAGGCGCACGAACTCGTCAACGTCGGAATGCAGTATCCATTCGGCCCGACGATAGGCGGGATAGAACTGTGCGAATTTTAGCGCGGCCGTTTGCCATTTCCCGACATCGTCCGTGAGAACCCGTGGATTGATGGCGTGGGTCACGAGACCGCGGCGCTGAAGCGCCAGAAGAATCTCGTCGGTGCCATCGTCGCAATCGTTTGTAACAAAGACAAAATGACCAAATCCGATCGAAAGATGATGTGCGACCCATTCAAGAATGTAGGGTCCTTCGTTCTTCATCGCCGTCACGATGATGAAATCGGTATTTGACATGCCTGTTGCCCGTCCCGGTTCTTCCCAATTTCGCATTGTGCCCGATCTCTGGTCAATAAGGCCGCCTGGATCGCGCGACGGCAAAATCGGTGGGCAGCGGACCGGCTTGGTTATCGTGGGGCGCCGATGATCCGCGAACGGCGGCCTTGAGCGCAATGCCGCGCATCAATCCCCAGGAGCGCGCCAGGACAGCATACCCCAACCGCCCCAATTACGTTACGGGATGATCCTGGAGTATTTCGTGCCTTGAAGCGTGGCGCCGATGCGGAAGCCCGCCTGGGCAAAGACAACCGCGATCACGGGTGCGCGCGTGGTGGTCGTGTCGGCACGAAGCATCTCGCCTTGATCGTTGAGCGCATAGGCAAGATCGGCGCCCGCCGACCAGCCGT
>JAURFB010000104.1 GCA_030827165.1 Marivivens sp. | reverse complement strand
GCTTTACCCCTGCCGTGGGAGAGGGTCAACCAACGCCAGCGGAATGTTGGCGCTTTTTCGAGCAGAAAAAGAAGGTCAGCCCTTCACCCAACTCGGTTTGCGCTTTTCAAAGAAGGCGTCGATCCCCTCGGCGGCCTCGCCGTCTTCCCAGCGCTCGACCAGAACATCGGCGGCCATCGCGATCACGTCATCGTCGATCGGCGCGGCAAGAGCCAGAAGATGCCGCTTGGCCGCCGCCACCGCGCCAGGGGCGCAAGCGAGATAGGGGGCGACTTCGGCCTCGACAAGCCGGTCGAGATCGGCCAGCGCACCCACGCGGGCGACCAGGCCCAGCCGTTCCGCTTCAGTGGCGTCGAAGATGCGGCTCGACATGAAGACCCGCCGCGCCATCGGCGCGCCCAGCTTGGCCACGACATACGGGCCGATGGTTGCCGGAATAAGGCCGAGGCGCGTTTCGGTCAGCCCGAATTTCGTCTCCTCGGCGCAGACCGCCACGTCGCAAACGCTGATGATCCCGACCCCGCCGCCAAAGGCATTGCCCTGCACGCGGGCGATCACCGGCTTGGGGATCGTGTTGATTGCCCTGAGCATATGCGAGAGCTTCAGGGCCGCAGCCCGCCGCGCGTCGGGCCCCGCCGCCATTTGCTCGCGCATCCATCTGAGATCGCCGCCCGCGCAAAAGCTCGCGCCCTTGCCGGTGAGGACCACAACCCGCACCTGCGGATCGTCGCCCAGACGCGCCGCGGCTTCGGTCAACTCGTCCATCATCTTCGCCGATAGCGCGTTGTGCTTGTCCTCGCGGGCCAGCTCGAGCGTGGCGACCCCGCGGGCGTTGGTGCGGATGGAAATGGTTTCAAACTGGCTCATGCCCGCCCCCTCATGGATTTGGCGATGGTCGCCGCCCGACCGATGGCCGCGCGGTCGAGGCCGGTCACATAGCCAAGTTCGGCCAGCCGGTCCATCACCGCCTCGGTCGCCACGTTGCCCGGCGCGCCCGGCGCATAGGGGCAGCCGCCAAGACCGCCCACCGCCGTATCGAACACGCGCAGCCCCTCGTCGAGCGCGGCCTCGATATTGGCAAGCGCCCGCCCGCCCGTGTCATGAAAATGCCCCGCCAGCCGCTCGGCCGGCACATGGCGTTTGACCGCCCGCAGCATCGCCAGAACCCGCTCGGGCGTGCCTTTGCCGATGGTATCACCAAGCGAGACTGGCATCTCGGATATCTCGGTCAGCCGCGCCGCCACATCCGCCACCGCTTCGGGGGTGGTGGGGCCGTCATAGGGGCAATCGGTCACGCAAGAGACATAGCCGCGCACCTTTGCGCCTTCAGCCAGCGCCGCTTCGACCACGGGCCGCACCCGTTCCAGGCTTTCGGCAACAGTGCAGTTGAGATTGGCCTTCGAGAAGCCTTCCGAGGTCGCCACAAAGACCGCGATCTCGCCGGGGATGCGCGGCAGAGCGGCGCGGGCAATGCGCCAGTCCTCGAACCCTCTCATATTGGGAATGAGCACGGCGAAGTTCACATCCGCCTTGTAATCGAGCCCAGCCAGAACCTGATCGGTATTGGCCATTTGCGGCACCCAATTCACGGAAACGCAAGAGCCGACCTCGATGTCCCTCAACCCCGCCGCGACAAGCGCGCGGATGAGGCCGATCTTGTGTTCGACGCTGATGATACGTTGCTCGTTTTGCAGCCCGTCTCGCGGGCCGACTTCGTAGAGGCGGACCTGGGCGCTCATGCCTCCGCCTCCGGTTCGAGCCGCACCAGAATGGCCCCTGCCTCGACTTGATCTCCGGCCGCGCAAAGCACCTCGGCCACCACCCCGGCGCGCCCCGCTGTCAGAGCGTGCTCCATCTTCATGGCCTCCAGCACCGCAAGGCGCTCGCCCGCCACGACCGCCTGCCCCGCCGTCACCAGAACCGCCCGCACCAGCCCCGGCATCGGCGAAAGGGCCACATCGCTGCCGGCGCCCGCCGCCGCCTCGCGGTCGAGCGGATCGACGATCCGGCATTCGAGCGTGACACCGGGGGCGAAAACGAAAACCTCGCCCGCCGCACTGACCGTTTCAAAGCGCGGCTGACCCTCAATCTGCCAACCCGCATCTGTCCAGCGCGCCGCGACGTGGTGCCCGTCAAGGCTGAGATCGGCCCGCTTGCCCCCGTGCGAAAGGCGGAACTGGACAGTGACCGCGCCGCCCTCGCCCTCAAGCGCGATCGTCTGCTCGAGCGGCTGCCAGAGCGTGAAACCGGCGGTCGCCGCCGTGGTGAGCCCGGCGCCGACCAGCGCAGCGGCCCCAAGCATCGCCCTGCGCAGATCGGCGCCGCCATGCCCCTCGGTCAACGCCGCCAGATCGCGGGCGATGAGGCCGGTATCCACCTCGCCCCGCGCAAAGCCGCCATGCCGCGCCAGAGCACCAAGGAAGCCAAGGTTGGTCACAGTTCCGGCCACCCGCGTCTGGCCCAGCGCCTGCACAAGGCGGGCGCGGGCGATGTTGCGGGTGGGGCCGTGGACGATGATCTTGGCGATCATCGGGTCATACCACGGGCTGATCGCATCGCCCGCCCGAACGCCGGTATCGGCGCGGGCGGCGGGGGCGAAATCAAGCACAGCAAGCGTGCCGGTCGCGGGCAGAAATCCCGCCGGCACATCCTCGGCATAAAGGCGCGCCTCGAAGGCATGGCCACTGATCGTCAGATCCTCTTGGCCGAGCGGCAATGGCTCGCCCGCCGCCACGCGCAACTGCCATTCGACCAGGTCGACGCCTGTGATCGCCTCGGTCACGGGATGCTCGACCTGCATGCGGGTGTTCATCTCCATGAACCAGAACCCATCGGCGCGCAGCCCGCCTGTCGCGTCGGCGATGAATTCGATCGTGCCCGCGCCCTTGTAGCCGATCGCCTCGGCGGCGCGGACGGCGGCGGCGCCCATTGCGGCACGAACCTCGTCGGTCATTCCCGGCGCGGGGGCCTCTTCGATGACCTTCTGGTGCCGCCGCTGAAGCGAACAATCGCGCTCGAAGAGATGCACCGCCCTCGTGCCGTCGCCAAAGACCTGCACCTCGATATGGCGCGGGTGGGAGACGTATTTCTCGATCAAGACAGCATCGTTGCCAAAGGCGCCCGCCGCCTCGGCGCGGGCCGAGGCCAGCGCGGTCGCGAAATCCTTGGCCGCATCGACCCGACGCATGCCCTTGCCGCCGCCGCCCGCGACCGCCTTGATCAGGACCGGATAGCCGATCTTTTCAGCCTCGGCGGCCAGATGCGCCTCGCCCTGGTCGGCCCCGTGATAGCCGGGAACCACTGGAACACCCGCCTGTTGCATCAGCCGCTTGGCCGCGTCCTTGAGACCCATGGCGCGGATCGCGTCGGCCGAAGGGCCGATGAACGTGAGGCCGGTCGCCTCGACCGACTCTACGAAATCGGGGTTTTCCGAGAGAAAGCCATAGCCCGGATGGATCGCCTCGGCCCCCGTAGCCATGGCCGCCGCAATGATCGCCTCGCCGCGCAGATAGCTGTCGGCCGGGCGCGGTCCACCGATATGGACGGCATGATCGGCCAAGGCCACATGCATCGCGCCCGCATCGGCATCGGAATAGACGGCAACGGTCTCAACCCCCATCGCCCGCGCCGAGCGGATGATGCGGCAGGCGATCTCGCCCCGGTTGGCTATGAGGACGCGGGTGAACATAGGATTACATCCTGAAAACGCCAAAGCGGGTTTCGGGGATCGAGGTGTTGAGCGAGGCCGACAGGCTGAGCGACATCACCTCGCGGCTCTTGCGCGGGTCGATGATGCCATCGTCCCAAAGGCGGGCCGAGGCATAGAGCGGGTGGCTTTGGCGTTCGAACATCTCGATAGTCGGGCGTTTGAATTCGGCCTCGTCCTCGGCGCTCCAGCTTTGGCCCGCCCGTTCGATGGCGTCGCGCCTCACAGTCGCCAGAACCCCCGCCGCCTGCTCGCCACCCATGACGGCAGTGCGGGAATTTGGCCATGTCCACATAAAGTTCGGGCTATAAGCCCTTCCGCTCATAACATAATTTCCCGCACCAAACGAGCCACCCACAACTATCGTGATCTTGGGCACAGCAGTTGTCGCCACCGCCGTCACCATCTTGGCGCCGTGGCGGGCGATGCCTTCGTTCTCGTATTTGCGGCCGACCATGAAACCGGTGATGTTTTGCAGGAAAATCAGCGGGATGCGACGCTGACTGCACAGCTCGATGAAATGCGCGCCCTTCTGGGCGGCCTCCGAGAAAAGCACCCCGTTATTGGCGACGATGCCCACCGGCCAGCCGTCGAGATGGGCGAACCCTGTGACCAGCGTTTCGCCGAAGCGGGCCTTGAACTCGTCAAAGCGCGAGCCGTCGAAGAGGCGGGCGATCACCTCGCGGATATCATAGGGCGTGCGCAGATCGCGGGGCACGATGCCGAGGATATCTTCGGGATCATAGGCCGGTGCCTCTGGGCTTTCCCTTTGCAAATTCTGCGGGTTACGCACCGCAATTGAGGCAACGGCCTGCCGCGCCAGCGCCAGCGCATGGGTATCGTCCTCGGCCAGATAGTCGGCCACGCCTGACAGGCGCGTATGCACATCACCCCCGCCCAGATCCTCGGCGCTGACCACTTCGCCGGTGGCCGCCTTCACCAGGGGCGGGCCGGCCAGAAAGATCGTCCCCTGATCGCGCACGATGATCGACACATCGGCCATCGCCGGCACATAGGCGCCGCCGGCGGTGCACGACCCCATGACCACTGCGATCTGGGCGATACCACGAGCCGACATATTGACCTGATTATAGAATATCCGTCCGAAATGATCGCGGTCGGGGAAAACCTCGTCCTGATTGGGCAGGTTGGCCCCACCGGAATCGACGAGATAGACGCACGGCAGCCCGCATTGCGCAGCGATCTCTTGCGCGCGCAGGTGTTTCTTGACCGTCATCGGGTAATAGGTGCCGCCCTTCACGGTGGCATCGTTACAGACGACCATCACCTCG
>JAURFB010000023.1 GCA_030827165.1 Marivivens sp. | reverse complement strand
TGTGCCCGCCGGTTGGCTCAAGCTGTCAATGTCGATGTCCGCCCCGACTTTGGCGCGGTGAGGTCTTGATAGGCGAAATGAGTTCTATAGAAAATTGACCTATATTGCCGATCTGCTATGCATAAACGCATGGATTGGCGGCCCGTAAAATTCGACTGGAACCGGGCGAGGGCATTCTTGGTCACCGCAGAGGAAGGATCACTTTCCGCAGCCGCGCGGGCGCTCGGGATGGCGCAGCCGACTCTCGGGCGTCAGGTCGACGCCCTTGAACAGGAACTTGGCGTCGTTCTGTTCGAACGTTTCGGGCGCGGCCTTCAACTTACCCCCGCGGGTCACGAACTGGTCGCCCATGTCCGCGAAATGGCGGATGCGGCGAGCCGTCTCTCGATGTCGGCATATGCCCAGAACGAGGCCATGGACGGAAACGTCACAATCTCGGCCTCCGATCTTTATGCCGGAACGCTGCTGCCCCCCATCTTGCAGGAACTGCGCGCGGTTGAACCCCGGATCACGGTCGAGATCATCTCGGACAATTCCGCCGCCGACCTGATGCGGCGCGAGGCAGATATCGCGATCCGCAATTTCCGCCCGACCGAGCCCGACCTTGTGGCCCGCCGCCTGCGCGAAGCCGCAGCACGGTTTTACGGAACGCCCGATTACATCGCCTCGCTGGGGCCGATGGACGGACCAGCCGATCTTGCCAAGGCCGACATCATCGCCCCGCAGCAGACCGAAACCTTCCTCGCGGCCCTCAACCAGCTTGGGATCGGGGTGAGCAAATCCAACGTCCGGCTCAACTGTTCCAGCTATATGGCCATGTGGGCGATGGCCAAGCGGGGCCTGGGGCTTGCCATGATCGACGAGCGGGTTGGCGACGCCGAACCGGAGATGGCCCGTGCGCTCAAGGATCATGCAGCGTTCGCCTTTCCGGTCTGGCTTGTGGCGCATCGGGAAATCCACCGCAGCCGCCGATTGCGTTTTGTCTTTGATTTTCTCGCCGAACGCCTGCGCTAGCTGGCCGCGCTGGCAATAGCTACGCTGAAGACCTAAATGCTGACAGAACAGAGAACGGAGCGCCCCATGGACGAACAGACCCGTATCGAGATCGAAGCTGCCGCCTTTCGCGCCCTGCGCCATCACCTGATGGAAAAGCGGACCGACGTGCAGAACATCGACCTGATGAACCTTGCCGGCTTTTGCCGTAACTGCCTCTCGCGCTGGTATCAGGAAGCCGCGAACGAGCGCGGCATCGAGATGACCAAGGAAGAGGCCCGCGAGATCTATTACGGGATGCCCTACGAGGATTGGCGAACCCAGAATCAGGTCGAGGCCGGGCCTGAAAAGCAGAAAGCCTTTGAAAAAGCCTTCGCAGAGAACGTGGGAAAGAAGGGCTAGGCGATGCACATCCGCACAACGCCTGTGCGGCAACAGCACCTGTTCGCGCCACCTCTTGAGGCCTATTCTTGGTCCGAGTTCAGAACGGATGGAGGCCCAGATGTCGGGCAGATTACCCACCTATTTCATTTCGCATGGCGGCGGCCCCTGGCCCTGGCTCGAAGGGATGCGCCGTCAGCTTGCCAATCTTGAGGCCTCGCTCAAGCGGATGCCAGAGGAGATCGGCGTCAAGCCGAAGGCCGTTCTTGTCATCTCGGGGCATTGGGAAGGCGCGGATTTCGCCGTGATGCACTCCGCCAAGCCGCCGATGGTCTACGACTATTCGGGCTTTCCCGACGAGACCTACCAGATCGTCTATCCCGCCCCCGGCGCGCCCGCGCTCGCCGAGCGGACTGCGGGCCTGATCTCGGCGGCTGGCCTGCCCACGCATCTCGACGACGCCCAAGGCTTTGACCACGGCACATTTGCGCCGCTCTATGTCATGTATCCGCAAGCCGATGTGCCGGTCTATCAGGTCTCGATGAAACGCGGTTATGATCCGGCGCTGCATTTCGCCCTTGGCCGCGCTCTTGCCCCCTTGCGCGACGAAGGCGTGCTGATCGTCGGCTCGGGCCTGAGCTATCATAACCTGCGCCTTTTCGGGCCGGGCGCGAAAGAGCCCTCGGCAGGCTTTGATGCATGGCTTGGCGATGTGATGGCGATGACGCCGGAGGAGCGAACCAGGGGCCTTATCGACTGGGAAAGCGCCCCCTACGCCCGCATCTGCCATGCGCGCGAGGATCACTTCGTGCCACTCTTTGCGGCCCTCGGCGCGGCAGAAGGCGAAAAGGCGACGCGGGTCTATCACGACACCGATCTTTTCGGCGGGGTCACCGCCTCGAGCTACCGGATCGGCTAGACCGCCGCTTTGCGGCTCTCGTCGAGATAGATCTCGCGCAGGCGGGTGGCGACGGGGCCGGGCACACCATTGCCCAGCGCCACGCCGTCGATCTCGACAACCGGCAGCACAAAGGCGCTGGCCGAGGTGATGAAGGCCTCGTCCGCGCCCTGCGCCTCGGCCACGGTGAAGGACCGCTCTTCAACCTCCATCTGCGCCTCGCGGGCAAAGCGCAGAACGGCGGCGCGGGTGATGCCGTGCAAGATATCGCTCGACAGATCGCGGGTGATGATCTTGCCGCCCTTGACGATATAGGCGTTGTTCGAGGTGCCCTCGGTCACTTCGCCTTCCTCGACAAACCACGCGTCATCGACTCCGGCCTTCTTGGCCATCATCTTGCCCATCGAGGGATAGAGAAGCTGCACCGTCTTGATATCGCGGCGGCCCCAGCGGATGTCGTCGATGCTGATGACCTTGAGGCCCTTCCTGGCGGTCGGGTTGTCGGCAAGGCCGGGCTTGGCTTGGGTGAAAAGAACGATGGTCGAGGGGGTCTTTTCCGGATCGGGGAAGGCGAAATCCCGATCGCCGGGATTGCCGCGGGTGATCTGGAGATAGATCAGCCCCTCGTCGATGCTGTTGAGACGAACCAGCTCGCGGTGGATTTCGAGAAGCGCGTCCATCGTCACCGGGCTTGCCATGTCGAGCTCGGTGAGCGACCGCTCAAGCCGCGCGGCGTGGCCGCCGAAATCGATCAGCTTGCCGCCGAGAACCGACGTCACCTCGTAAACCCCGTCGGCCATCAGGAAACCGCGATCAAAGATCGAAACGGTGGCTTCGGCTTCGGGCAGGTAGCTGCCGTTGACATAGACGGTGCGGGGCATTGTGGTCTCCTCCAAAGTTGCCCATGCTCTGACGCGCGGCGCGGCAGCCGTCAAGCGGCGCGGGACGCGACCTTTTGTGCTTTGCTGCGCCTGCAAATTCGCACTTGCAGCAATGTGCGCAATAATCTACCAAAACCCAGACCTTTCCACGCAACAAGATTACAAGGCCGATCATGTCCTTCCGTATCCAGCCCGCTCCTGTCGCCCGTCCCAACCGTTGCCAGCTGTTCGGCCCCGGTTCGCGACCGGCGATCTTTGAAAAGATGGCGGCCGGTGCGGCGGATGTGATCAACCTCGATCTAGAGGACTCGGTCGCGCCCGATGACAAGGCGCAGGCCCGCAAGAACATCATCGAGGCGATTGGCGATATCGATTGGGGCGGCAAAACGCTTTCGGTGCGGATCAATGGCCTTGATACCCCCTATTGGTATCGCGATGTCGTCGACCTGTTGGAAAACGCGTCCGACCGGCTCGATCAGATCATGATCCCCAAGGTGGGCTGCGCGGCCGATGTCTATGCTGTTGATGCACTGGTGACTGCGGTCGAGCGCGCCAAGGGTCGGATCAGACCGATCAGCTTCGAGGTCATTATCGAATCCGCCGCCGGCATCGCCCATGTGGAAGAAATCGCCGCCGCCTCGCCCCGCCTTCAGGCGATGAGCCTAGGGGCGGCCGATTTCGCGGCCTCCATGGGCATGGCGACGACCGGCATCGGCGGCACGCAGGAGAATTACTATATGCTCCGCGAGGGGCAGAAATACTGGTCGGACCCGTGGCATTGGGCCCAGACCGCCATCGTCGCCGCCTGCCGGACCCATGGGGTCTTGCCGGTCGACGGCCCCTTCGGGGATTTCTCGGATGATGAAGGGTTCCGCGCCCAAGCGCTGCGGTCTGCCACGCTTGGTATGGTCGGCAAATGGGCAATCCACCCCAAGCAGGTGGCAATTGCCAACGAGGTCTTCACCCCTTCAGCCGAGGCCGTAGCCGACGCCCGCGCGATCCTTGCGGCGATGGAAGAGGCCAAGAAGGCCGGCGCTGGGGCCACGACCTACAAGGGCAAGCTGATCGACATTGCCTCGATGAAGCAGGCCGAGGTGATCGTGCGGCAGTTCGAGCTCATCGCTGGCAACTAGCCCGCGGTAGCCTCGCCAGCCCGGCGCGTGCTAGGCAGAGGCCAAGCAACCACCGAGACCGCCATGCGCACCAGCAAGACAATCCATGTGATTTCCGCCCACGCCGAAGGCGAGGTGGGTGACGTGATCGTTGGCGGTGTCGCGCCGCCGCCGGGCGAGACGCTCTGGGAGCAAAGCCGCTGGATCGCGCGCGACGCAACCCTGCGCAATTTCGTCCTCAACGAGCCCCGCGGAGGCGTGTTCCGGCACGTCAATCTGCTTGTGCCGCCGCAAGATCCCCGCGCCGACGCCGCCTTCATCATCATGGAGCCCGAGGATACGCCCCCCATGTCGGGCTCCAATTCGATCTGCGTGGCGACCGTTCTGCTCGATTCGGGCATCATCGAGATGACAGAGCCCGAAACGCGAATGATCCTCGAGGCGCCCGGCGGGCTCGTGCAGGTCCGCGCCGATTGCCGGAACGGCAAGGCCGAGCGGATCCATGTTGAAAACCTGCCGAGCTTTGCCGCCCGGATCGACGCGCCGCTCGAGGTCGAAGGTATCGGAGCCCTGAGGGTTGACACCGCCTATGGCGGCGACAGTTTCGTGGTCGTCGATGCGGCCGCCCTCGGCCTTGCCCTTGTGCCGGACGAAGCGCACGATATCGCCCGCCTCGGCGTGCGGATAACCGCCGCGGCAAATGAGGCTCTGGGCTTCGGCCACCCCGAAAATCCGGATTGGCGGCATATTTCGTTCTGCCTTTTTGCCGGCCCTCTGTCGGGCGGAAACGGTGCCTATGAGGCCCGTTCCGCCGTGGCGATCCGGCCCGGAAAGGTTGATCGCTCGCCCACGGGAACAGCACTTTCGGCGCGCATGGCGGTGCTGGCGGCGCGCGGCCTGATGGGCGTGGGCGACCATCTGACAGCGACTTCGCTCATCGAGTCCCAGTTCACTGGAAGGATCCTTGGCACCACCCAAGTGGGCGGCCGGCCCGCCATCCGGCCCGAAATTTCCGGGCGGGCCTGGATCACCGGCACGCACCAGCACATGCTTGACCCATCCGATCCCTGGCCCGAAGGATACCGGCTCAGTGATACATGGGGCGCGCGCTAGTTGGCGGATCGCGAGTTGCAATCGCCTCCGCCCGCGCCTTATATCGGCGGAAGCCCAGTGGAGTGAGCGGATGACCAACTACCTCGAATTCGAAAAGCCTCTCGCAGAGATCGAAGGCAAGGCCGAAGAGCTGCGCGCGATGGCGCGGGCCAACGAGGAGATGGATGTCGAAAAAGAAGCGGCGGCCCTCGACAAGAAGGCGGCCGACCTTCTGAAAAACCTTTACGCCGATCTCAGCGCCTGGCGGAAATGTCAGGTCGCCCGCCACCCCGACCGGCCGCATTGCCGCGACTATATCGACGCGCTCTTCACCGAATACACGCCCCTTGCCGGCGACCGGAATTTTGCCGACGATCACGCCGTGATGGGCGGCCTTGCGCGGCTTGACGGCAATCCGGTGATGGTGATCGGCCACGAGAAGGGCTTTGATACGAAAACCCGGATCGAGCACAATTTCGGCATGGCCCGCCCCGAGGGCTATCGCAAGGCGATCCGCCTGATGGAGCTGGCCGACAAGTTCGGTATCCCGATCATCACCCTTGTCGACACGCCCGGCGCCTATCCCGGCAAGGGCGCCGAAGAGCGCGGCCAGTCCGAGGCCATCGCCCGTTCGACCGAGAAATGCCTGCAGGTCAAGGTGCCGCTGATCAGCGTGATCATTGGCGAAGGCGGTTCCGGCGGCGCCGTGGCCTTTGCCACCGCCAATCGCGTCGCCATGCTTGAACATTCGATCTATTCGGTGATCTCGCCTGAAGGCTGCGCCTCGATCCTTTGGAAAGACGCTGACAAGATGCGCGAAGCCGCCGAAGCGCTGCGCCTGACCGCCCAGTCTCTGACCGAGCTTGGCGTCTGCGACCGGATCATCCCCGAGCCCGTGGGCGGCGCCCACCGTGACAAGGATGCGACCATCGCCGCGGTCGGGGGCGCCATCAAGGCCATGTTGGGCGAGTTCAAAGGCAAGAAGGGCAAGGACATCCGCGACAACCGCCGCAAGAAATACCTTGCTCTTGGCGCGAAGGGCCTTGCCGCCTAGTCGGGGAAAACGAACCCGGCCTCTTTCATCAACGCATCCGAACGGGTCTCGACGACCCGTTCAAGCTCTTTCATGAATTCCGGGATCGGCTTGCCGGCCGGTATCCTTGGCAAGAACTCGACAACCGCGGTCCCCGGCTTGCGGTAGACGCCCCGCTTGGGCCAGAACACCCCGACATTGCAAGCCACCGGAACGCAATCCTGGCCAAGTTCCTGATAAAGACCCCCCGCGCCGGTCTTGTAGGGCTTCTTGGCCCCCGGCGCGACGCGCGTGCCTTGCGGATAGATCACCAACTGCCCCGGATCGGCGCGGCCCGCCTTCACGTCTGCGAGCATCTTCTTGATCGCCTGCGCGCGCTTGCCGCGATTGACGGGAATACAGCCCACCATCAGCGCATACTGTCCGACGATTGGTGTCCACAGAAGCTCGCGCTTCATGATGAACTTGCCGCGCGGGATCGCGGAATAGATCGCGATGATATCGAAGAAGGATTGATGTTTGGGCGCGATCATCACCGCATCGGTTGGCGGCGTTCCGCGGTATTCCACCTTGAGCCCTATGAGCCAGCGCGCCGACCACAGGACAAATCCGGTCCAGCCATGCGCCGCAGCAACCGCCCCGCGGCGATCGAACATGGCCCAAGGCAGATACAAGATCGCATAGGGCACCATCGCCACATACATAAGACCGTTGAATACAAGCGAGCGGACCCACTGGATGGCGTATCTCATGACTGCTCCCTAAGACGGCGAAACGCGGCGGCGCGGGTCGCGACATAGGCCACAAACCCCGCCAGCGGTGGAATAGCAAGCGGCCACAGCCAATGCAGCCCCTCGAAGCCAAGTCCCGTTAGAAAGCCGCCTGCAACGTCGGCTTCCGGCAGAAAGAAGATCCCCGCCGCGCCAGAGATCGCTCCAAAAGCGGCGCCGGCAAAGGCCCGAAGCGTGAACCGGCGCACAAAGGCACCCGCAATGAAGGCATCGGTTGCCCCGACAAGCCGCATTACGCGAATGACTTGCGCATTGGCCGAAAGAGCCGCCTGCGCGGCGAGCGTGATCATCGCGGCCGTCGCGCCGCCAATGAGCGCCAGCGAGATATAGCCCAACGAACGGAGCCTGTCGGCCGCAGCGACAAGCGGCGCACGCCAGCGGGTGTGGTCATCCAGAACGGCGCCCGGCACCTCGGCCTGAAGGCGGGCCCGCAGGCCGGTGGCATCAAAGCCATCCCCTGTCTCTACTATCTCGATCAGCCGCGGGATCGGCAGCGAGGCAACGGGCAGGTCGGGGCCAAACCACGGCTCGAGCAGGGCGATCTGTTCTTCGTCGCTCAGCGCACGGGCCGAACCTACGCCCGGCGTCGTTTGCAAGACCCGAAGCGCAGCCTCGGTTTGGGCGGCGATCTGATCTTGCGGCGCGGAAATGCGGAGGGTCGAGGTGCGAGCCAGCTCGGCAGACCAGCGATCGGCCAGACGCTCTGTTGCAAGCGACAACGCCAGCGCGAAGACCGCCAGGAATGCCATCGCCGCCGCGCTGAATACCGTCAACTGGACCGTAAACCCCGTTTTGGGGACCATGCGATCAGCCCGCGGATCGCCGACAAGGACGGAGGTCCAATCGCTCACAGCTCGGCCCCCGCCGCTTGCAACTGACCGCCACGCAACCGCAACACGCGGGCCGAAACCTGCGTTTTTGCGGCGCGGATCAAGTTGAGATCATGGGTAGCAACCAAAACGGTCTTTCCCATCTTGTTCAGCTCGACAAGCAGGGTCAAAAGCCTTTGCGACATCTCCCAATCAATATTGCCCGTGGGCTCATCGGCAATCACAACCTCGGGCGACATGATGACCGCCCGCGCCAGCGCCGCCCTTTGACGTTCGCCGCCCGAGAGCTGGGGCGGAAGCTGGCCGGCCTGATCTGAAAGCCCGACCCATGCCAAAAGGTCGCTCAGGTATTCGTCGGCTTCCTCCTGCCGCCCGCAAACTGTCAGAGGCAGGGCCACGTTTTCGGCCATCGGCAAATGGTCCTGAAACTGACAATCCTGATGCACGACCCCGATGCGGCGGCGGGCAAGCGCAATTTGATCGCGGTCCATCTCGCGGGAATTCTGTCCAAAGATCCGCACCATCCCAGAGGTCGCGATCAGTTCGCCATAACACATCTTGAGAAGCGTAGTCTTTCCGACGCCTGAAGGACCGGTGAGAAAATGAAACGAGCCGGGAGCAAGCGTCATGGAAAGGTCGGCGAAAAGTTCGGCGCCGCCGTAGGTATAGGCAACTCTTTCGAGTTCGATCACGAGAGGCCCCTTTTTGCCGCTTGCTCCGGTTCTGCCCAAAAAGCCACGCAACATCAATCGTGGCGTGCGTCAGGGGCGTGCAAACTCTTGGCGCGCCCGACCCTAGCTGGTAGACAAAAGCTGTCATGGCAGGCAACTGCCGAGACCAATCGAGCGGAAAGGACATTTCGGATGCGGTTGATTTGCCCCAACTGCGGCGCACAATACGAAGTCCCGGATGATGTCATTCCTGCCGGCGGGCGGGATGTGCAGTGTTCAAATTGTGGTTTTACATGGTTCGAACGCCCCGGCGCCTCGTTTTCGGAAGAAGAGGTCCTTGCGGCTCCCCAAGAGAGCGAAACCCTTGGTTCGCCGGCCCAAGACGCTGAAGAGTTCGATGACTCTGACGACGACGATCTTTGGGTTCCGCCGCCAGCAAGAGAGCGCAAGCCGCTTTCCTCATCTGTCGCTGACATTCTGAAAGAGGAAGCGGCACGTGAAGAGGCCCAGCGCCGCGAAGAGGCTGCGGCGGGCCTTCAAAGTCAGCCTGACCTTGGAATTGATGAAGAACCGGATCAGGAAACCCAGAGGGTCGAGGAAGTTCGCCGCCGCATGGCCCGGTTGAAAGGCGAAATGGCCCCCCTGCCATCCAAAGCCGGAGCCGGCTCGCGCAGCGATCTTTTGCCGGATATCGAAGATTTCAATTCCAGCCTGCGTTCGGCTGACGAGCGCGGATCTGACGAACCGGAAGTGGTCGAGAAGCGGGAAAGAGGTCAGCGTTCAGGTTTTCGGCTTGGTTTCAGCTTGATCCTTTTGGTCGCCATTATTGCGTTGATGGTCTACAATCTCGCGCCACGGCTGGCTGAGGCAGTGCCATCTGTCGCGCCGATCCTGGTGGACTATGTGGATATCGTGAACGATCTGCGGCTGTGGGTCGATCTGCGGATGCAAGATCTCATCGCGCTGATGAAGGACAAGGCCGGAAGCTAGAGCCAGTCGGGAATGATGTCTCGTGCGATCATTTCGTCATAGGACGGACGGCGGCGGATCACGGCCCATCTGTCGCCATCGACCAGAACCTCGGGGATCAGGGGGCGCGAGTTGTATTCGCTCGCCATGACCGCCCCGTAGGCCCCCGCAGAGCGGAATGCAACAAGATCGCCCGCCTTCACCGGCGGCATCATCCGACCACGGGCAAAGGTATCGCCGGTCTCGCAGATGCCGCCGACAACGTCGTAGGCTCGCTGCTCCGCGCCAGCCTTCGCCTCGACGACAGGCACGATGTCATGATGGGCGTCATACATCGCGGGGCGGACAAGATCGTTCATCGCCGCATCGAGAATGAGGAAATCGCGCCCCTCGCCTTCCTTGACATAGACGATCTCGGACACCATCAGCCCGGAATTGCCTGCGATAAGCCGCCCCGGCTCGATCTCGATCTCGCAGCCCAGATGCCCGACTTCTTCGGCGATCATCTGGCCATAGTCTTCGGGCAGCGGCGGCGCAGCGTTGGACCGCTCGTAGGGAATGCCAAGGCCGCCGCCGAGATCGAGGCGGTCGATCTGGTGACCATCGGCGCGCAGATCTTCGGTCAGCGCCGCGACCTTGCGATAAGCAAGACGGAACGGTTCAAGATCGGTCAGCTGGCTGCCGATATGCACATCGATCCCGACGACCCTGATGCCGGGCAACGCCGCCGCGCGGGCATAAACCGCGCGCGCCTTGGCAATCGGGATGCCAAATTTGTTTTCCGATTTGCCCGTGGCGATCTTGGCATGGGTCTTGGCATCGACATCCGGATTGACCCGAATGGTGATCGGCGCCTCAAGCCCCATCGAGGTGGCAACGGCGCTCAGCGTCTCCATTTCCGGCTCGCTTTCGACGTTGAACTGGCGAATGCCGCCCTCAAGCGCGATGCGCATTTCCTCGCGGCTTTTGGCGACGCCGGAAAAGACGATCCGCTCGCCGGGGATGCCCGCCGCCTTGGCCCGCAGGTATTCGCCGATGGAGACCACGTCGATCCCCGCCCCCGCCTGCCCCAGAACACGCAGCACGGCGACGTTGGAGAGCGACTTCATCGCAAAGCAGACAAGATGAGGCATTCCCGCCAACGCCTGATCGAACAGTCCGAAATGCCGCACGAGCGTCGCGGTCGAATAGATATAGACCGGCGTCCCGACCGAGGCGGCGATTTCATCCACCGGCACGTCTTCGGCAAATAGCTGACTGTTGCGATAGAGAAAGTGGTCCATGCGCGCCTCTGCGAAATCTTCCGCAGCGTCATAGCAGATTACGAGCCAAACCCAAGGCCTGTTCAAACGATCGGGCGCGTGCGGAGAAAAAGGAAAAGCGGCAAACCACAGCTGACACCGACGAGGAAGGTCGCAGGAATCGCCAGAAGCGCGATCCAGTTCTTGCGAACCCATGTTTCAACGACAATCCACAGGGTCAGGGCAATGGCCGCAATCAGAAGGTCGAGAACAAGGCCGGCGGTGGCGAAATTGGCGTGCCATGCGCCGATCAGACCGCCGAAGCCACCTTCGTTTTCGCGCATCCAGCGGGCATAATAGATCATCGGATGCACCGCGCCCCAGATTGCCAAGGCAAGATAGGCAATGCGCAGCGGCGGCATCATTTGGCCTCTTGTGCGACAAGACCCGCGGTCGGCTTCAGCGGCGGCCCGTCGGCCCCGCACCCCGCCAGAAGGACCAAAAGCAGAAGCGCCGCTCTCATTTCAGGGCCTCTTTCCAGCGGGCGATCTGTTCGCGAACGCGCACCGGCGCGGTGCCGCCATAGCTCATCCGCGAAGCGACCGAATTTTCGACGCCAAGCACATCGAACACGTCGGCGCGGATGCCCGCGTGAACCGCCTGCATATCCTCAAGCGTCAGGTCGGGCAGATCGCAGCCCTTGCCTTCCGCCACAGCCACCAGCGAGCCGGTGACATGATGCGCGTCGCGGAACGGCAGGTTCAATTCGCGCACCAGCCAATCGGCCAGATCGGTTGCGGTCGAGAAGCCGGAAGACGCCGCCGCCTTGAGATTGGGGCGGTTGGCGGTCATGTCGCCTACCATTCCGGTCATCGCAGCCAGCGCCAGCATCAGGCTGTCGGCGGCATCAAAGACCTGTTCCTTGTCTTCCTGCATGTCCTTGGAATAGGTCAGCGGCAGGCCCTTCATCACCGTCATCAGCGCCACATTGGCCCCGAAAATCCGTCCGATCTTGGCGCGGATCAGCTCGGCGGCGTCGGGGTTGCGCTTTTGCGGCATGATCGACGAGCCGGTCGACCAGCGATCGGACATGGCCACGAAACGGAACTGGGCCGAAGACCAGATCACCAGCTCTTCGGCAAAGCGCGACAGGTGCATGGCACAGATCGACGATGCGGCAAGGAACTCGAGCGCGAAATCGCGATCCGAGACCGAATCGAGGCTGTTGGCGGTCGGCCGGTCAAAGCCAAGCACCTTGGCCGTGGCATGGCGGTCGATCGGGAAGGACGTTCCGGCCAACGCGGCGGCGCCAAGCGGAGATTCGTTCATCCGGCGGCGGGCATCGGCAAAGCGGCTGCGGTCGCGGGCGAACATCTCGACATAGGCCAGCATATGATGGCCCCATGTCACCGGCTGCGCCGTTTGCAGGTGGGTAAAGCCGGGCATGACCCAATCGGCCCCCGCCTCGGCCTGCCCCAAGAGCGCCTGCATCAGGGCCACAAGCGCCTGATCGGCGGCGTCGCATTGGTCGCGCACCCACAGGCGAAAATCGACGGCCACCTGATCGTTGCGGCTGCGCGCGGTATGCAGGCGGCCCGCCGGCGCACCGATCAAATCGCGAAGCCGTGCCTCGACATTCATGTGGATGTCTTCAAGCGCAGTCGAAAATTCGAACTTTCCGCCCTCGATTTCTGACAATATGGTGAGCAGGCCTTCCCGAATGGCTTCGGCATCCTTATCCGTAACTATGCCTTGTGCGGCAAGCATCGCCGCATGGGCCCGCGAGCCGGCGATATCTTGCGCGGCGAGTCGCTTGTCGAACCCGATCGAGGCGTTGATCGCTTCCATGATCGCGTCCGGCCCGGAAGCGAACCGCCCGCCCCACATCTGGTTCGAGGTCTTGGTCATGTCGGAGGTCCTATGCGGATAGTGAAGTCAGCGGTTCTTTATACGGCGCTTGCCCTCGTTGCAAACGTGGCAATTGCTGGGTCCGCCCTTCAAGAGCTGCGCGACGGCGACATGATGAAGCTGGCCATCCATGAAGAGCCGATGGCCATCAGCAGCGAGCCGTTTGTCGGCCCCGAAGGCGAGACAACCCTCGCGGATTTTGGGGGCAAAGTCCTTTTGGTGAATTTCTGGGCGACATGGTGCGCACCTTGCCGCGAGGAAATGCCCTCGATCGCCGCCCTCGGCGAGGCGTTTGCGGCCGAGGATTTCGCGATCGTGACCATTGCCACGGGCCGCAATCCTGCGCCGGCGATCGACAAGTTCCTCTCGGAAATCGGTCTGGAAGATATGCCTGTCTACCTTGACCCCAAGCAGCAGCTGGCCCGCGATATGGGCGTGATGGGTTTGCCCGTCACGGTCCTGATTGACCGCGAGGGACGAGAGGTGGCGCGGCTGGTCGGCGGCGCGGAGTGGGACAGCGACAGTGCGCATGCCCTTATCGCGGCCCTGATTGGCCAGAAAAGCTAGGCGCGGCCTGCCGATGCCGACAGGATCAAAGGATCGATTCCCATCGTCTTGAGAGCGGCGGTCCACTTGTGCTCGTTGGCGCGGCCGAACAGGATGTCGGGGCGAGCATCGCAGGTGAGCCAGCCGTTGGCGGCGATCTCGTCCTCAAGCTGCCCCGGCCCCCAACCCGCATAGCCGAGCGCCAGCATCGACGCGGCGGGCCCGTCGCCCTTGGCAATCTGCTCGAGAACCTCGGTCGTGGCGGTCATTGACACCGCATCGTCGACCTTCATCGTGCCAGTCTCGGCTTCGTAATCGGCCGAATGCAGGACAAACCCCCGCCCATGTTCGACCGGCCCGCCGAAATGCACGCGGATATCGCGCAGGCCAGCGCCCACGGGAATTCCGAGCTGTTCGAGCAAATCGGCAAAGCGAATGTCCGTGGCGGGCTTGTTGACGATCAGCCCCATCGCCCCGTCATCGGAATGTGCGCAGAGATAGACAACACTATGCTCGAACCGTGGATCGCCCATTCCCGGCATCGCGATGAGCATCTTGCCCGTGAAATCTGAGGAAACCTGCTTCATATCCCTAGGATGTGGTGCGTCCCCGCCACGTTCAAGAGGCCGGACACGCGATCCTCGCCACAACGTGACTTTCCTTGGCCGTCGTAGTTCCTATTGTCGGCGCGATGATCCGCTTTCGAACCCTTCTTGCCGCGCTAGCGCTTCTTGCGCCCGCCCCGCTCCTCGCCAACAGTGGCGACGAGCCTGCCAGTATCCGCATCCTGCCAGGCTGGCTTGGCACCGACGGGCAAAGGTTTGTCGGGATCGAGATTTCGATGGCGCCAGGCTGGAAAACCTATTGGCGCGCTCCGGGCGAGGCAGGCATCCCGCCCTATCTGGATTGGTCCGGCAGCCGCAACATCTCGGGCGTCGATATTCACTGGCCCGTGCCCGAAGTTTTTGATTACGCGGGCATGACCGTGATCGGTTATCACGAACAGGTGGTGATCCCGATCGAGATCACCCCGACACAGGCGGGCGAACCCGTGCACTTTGCCGGACACGCCGAATTCGGAGTTTGCGACGACATCTGCGTTCCGATGTCTTTCGAATTTGCGATCGACATGACGGATGATGACCGCAAGACGCCCGCCATCGTCGCTGCCATGATAGACCAGCCCGTCTCGGCCGAAAGAGCCAGCGTTGGCTCTGTCATCTGTCAGGCAGAGCCGACGGCCAAAGGTGTCAAGATCACCGCGCGACTGGAAATGCCTTCGACCGGAACACCCGAGGTTGTCGTCATCGAATCGGGTGACGGCGAAATCTGGGTGGCTGGGGCAACGGCTGCGCGGGTTGGCGGCGTATTGACCGCGAGCGCGGAGATGGTGAACCTCTTTGGCGAGCCGATCGCGCTGACCCGCTCGGCCATGCGGATCACGGTCCTGGGCACTGAGCGTGCGGTCGACATTCTCGGCTGCCCCGGCGGCTGATCAGACCGTCAGCGCCAAGAGGCGGCTCACTTCGCTATGCGTTCGGCCGGACTGAGCGCTCCAGCCATTGAACGCCGCTTGAACCGCCGCCAAGTCGCGCTTAGACGATGGTTCCTTGTCGACAATTCCTTCGGCGATCAGTCGCGCAACGACATCGGAGCTGAAGATAAAGCTTGGCTTGCCGACCGCGCGGCAGACCCGCTGGCCGGTATTGCCCCCTAGCCGAGAGCCGCGCTTTTTCAGGAAATCGAGCAGGCCTATGTAATCCTCGTCGGGCCAGTCCGCGAACGCCCTGGCGGCGGAGCCATGTTCGCGGGCGAGGTCGGCCAGAAACACCGCATTGTCGATCACCGCCACGATCTTGGGGCCGTTCCGCACGATCCCCTTGTCGGAAAGCAGTCGGGCAAGCTCGTCGTCGCCATACATGGCGACCCGCGAAGGCTCGAATCCTTCAAACGCTGCCTCGAACCCCGGCCACTTGGCCTCGATCACCTTCCAGCTAAACCCCGCCTGAAAGATCGCCCGCGCCATTTCGGCCAGCCAGCGACTATCGGGTAAGGCGGCAAGCTCGGCCTTGGTCCTGGCCTTGGGCAGATGCGCCTCGACGGCCTCATTGCTGCCCTTCCGCTGAATGGCAATTGCATATAGCTCGTCGAAGCTGCGCATCACTTCCTCCGCAGGTGCTCGTCGAGCCTTGGAAATATCTCGACGAAGTTACAGGGCCGGTGGCGATAGTCGAACTGCGCCTTGAGGATCTCGTCCCACGCATCCTTGCAAGCGCCGGGGCTTCCCGGCAGGGCGAAAAGATAGGTGCCATTGGCGACGCCCCCGGTCGCGCGGGATTGCACCGCACTGGTGCCGATCTTCTGCATCGAGACGATCGTAAAGACGGTCGCGAAGGCTTCGATTTCCTTCTCATAGACATCGCGGTGCGCCTCGACCGTCACGTCGCGGCCCGTCAGGCCGGTGCCGCCGGTCGAGATCACCACGTCGATCACGGGATCGGCGCACCAGGCCCGAAGCTGATCGGCGATCTGCGCCCTTTCATCCTGAATGATCTTGCGATCCGCCAGCTTGTGCCCCGCCTCCGCAATCCGACTCACAAGCGTATCGCCCGAACGATCCTCGGCCAGAGTTCGCGTATCGCTCACCGTCAAGACAGCGATGCGCACGGGAATGAACTCTTTGCTTTCGTCGATACGGCTCATGTCAGGCTTTCTTCAAGGACTTCAGGCGCGCCTTGAGGGCCAGAAGATCGGCCCAGGCTTCGCGTTTGGCGGCGGGATTGCGCAAAAGATAGGCGGGGTGAAACATCGGCAAGGCAGGCTTGCCCAAGACCTGCGCCCAGTTTCCCCGCAGGCGGGTAATGCCGGTCTGGCCGAGAAGGGCCTGGCAGGGCGTATTGCCGACCATCACGATCACATCCGGGTCGGCAAGTTCGATATGCCGCTGCACGAACGGCAAGAGCATGGCGATTTCGGCGGCGTCAGGCGTGCGGTTCGACGGTGGACGCCAGGGCGAGACATTGGTGATGTAGACAGCGTTTTGTGCATCCGGGCTCGTCCGGCTGAGACCGATCGCCTCAAGCATCCGGTCGAGAAGCTGACCGGCGCGGCCGACGAAGGGCCGCCCCTCGATGTCCTCATCCCGCCCCGGCGCTTCGCCGACGATCATCACCCGCGCGGTGGCGTTGCCATCGCCGAAGACGGTATTTTTGGCGCCCCGCTTCAATTCGCAAAGCTCGAAGCCGGAAATCACTTGGCGCAGGTCGTCGAGGGTCTCGGCTCGGGCGGCGGCGGCGCGGGCCATGGCGGCGGCGTCAATCGCGGGCGCAGGCTCGGGAATCGCAGGGCGCGAAGGCGAGGCGGGAATCGCGGCGGCGCGCGGAGCGGCCTCGTCGGCCGAGGCGGCATAGCGATCGACGGGCGCGTCGAGCATCGCCTCGTCGGCGCCCATCTCGACTTGCCATTCAAGCGCCGCCCGCGAGGCCCAATATTCCGCATGAGATTCCATTCTCCAAGGATAGGATGGATTGCCGTCAATGTGCAGGGGCAATCGGCCGCCCCAAACCAGCCTTGCCGCGACGCGGCGCGCTTCCTATAAGCAGGAAAATCCGAACAGAGGGTCTCATGACTTTCCGCGCCCAGCATCTTCTCGGCATCGAACACCTCGCACCGGACGAAATCACGACGCTTCTCGATCTCGCCGACCGCTATGCGAACGAGAACCGCGACGGGATCGCCCACCGCGATGTTTTGGCCGGCCTTACCCAGATCAACATGTTTTTCGAGAATTCGACCCGCACTCAGGCGAGCTTCGAGCTTGCCGGCAAGCGGCTCGGGGCCGATGTGATGAACATGACGATGGCCCAATCGAGCGTGAAGAAGGGCGAAACCCTGATCGACACGGCGCTCACGCTCAACGCCATGCACCCCGATCTTCTGGTCGTGCGCCACAATGCGTCGGGTGCGGTCGATCTTCTGGCGCAAAAGGTGAATTGCGCGGTTCTGAACGCCGGCGACGGGCGGCACGAGCATCCTACCCAGGCCCTTCTCGATGCCCTCACCATCCGCCGCGCCAAGGGGCGGCTGCACCGCCTGTCGATCGCCATTTGCGGCGATGTGCTGCACAGCCGCGTCGCTCGGTCGAACATCCTTCTTCTTGGCAAGATGGAAAACCGCGTGCGCCTTGTCGCGCCGCCGACCCTGATGCCTGCGGGCGCGGCCGAGTTGGGCGTTGAGGTCTATGAGGACATGGCAAAGGGCCTTGAGGACGTGGACGTGGTCATGATGCTGCGGCTTCAGAAAGAGCGGATGGATGGCGGCTTTGTCCCGTCCGAACGGGAATACTATCACCGCTTTGGCCTTGATGCTTCCAAGCTTTCTTGCGCCAAGCCCGATGCTATCGTGATGCACCCCGGCCCGATGAACCGCGGGGTCGAGATCGACGGCACCATCGCCGACGATATCAACCGCTCGGTGATCCAGACACAGGTCGAGATGGGCGTCGCCGTCCGCATGGCCGCGATGGACCTTCTGGCGCGCAACCTCAAGCAACGCCGCGCCTCGGCCAGGAATGACCGGGGGGCCTGGGCATGAGCGAGATCCTTTTCACCAACGCTCGCCTGATCGATCCGGTAACGCTGACCGACACGCTCGGCTGGCTGCGCGTGGCCAAGGGCAAGATCGTCGACAGCGGCGACGGCAAGGCGCCTGAACCCAAAGGTGAGGTCATCGATTGCGGCGGACTCTGCCTGGCGCCGGGGATCGTGGATATCGGCGTGAAGGTCTCCGAACCGGGCGAGCGGCACAAGGAAAGCTTTCGTTCCGCAGGGAAAGCGGCGGCGGCTGGTGGCGTGACCACCATGGTCACCCGCCCAGATACCAGTCCGGCGATCGACTCGCCCGAAATCCTTGAATTCGTCGCCCGCCGCGCCGCGGCTGAGTCGATCGTCAACGTCTTGCCGATGGCGGCGCTGACCAAGGGCCGCGCCGGCCGCGAGATGACCGAGATCGGCTTCTTGCTGGATGCTGGCGCAGTAGCTTTCACCGATTGCGACCGCGTGGTCACCGACACCAAGGTCTATGCCCGCGCCCTGACCTATGCCCGCTCGCTCGGTGCTCTCGTGATCGGTCATGTGCAAGAGCCGATCCTGTCGGATGGCGCAGCCGCGACCAAAGGCAAGTTTGCCTCGCTGCGCGGCCTGCCGGACGTAAGCTCAATGGCCGAGCGCATGGGCCTTGATCGCGATATCTCGCTTCTCGAGATAACCGGCGCGCGCTATCACGCCGACCAGATCACCACGGCCCGCGCCCTGCCCGCCCTTGAGCGGGCAAAGCGCAACGGGCTCGACATTACGGCCGGCGTAGGCGTGCACCACCTGACGCTGAACGAGTTCGACATCGCCGATTATCGGACTTTCTTCAAGCTCAAGCCGCCGCTGCGCGCCGAAAGCGACCGGATCGCCGTGATAGAGGCGGTCGAAAGCGGGCTGATTGACGTCATCTGTTCGATGCACACGCCGCAGGACGAAGAAAGCAAGCGCCTCCCGTTCGAAGAGGCGGCGAGCGGGGCTGTTGGCCTACAGACGCTCCTTCCGGCTGCGTTGCGGCTTTATCACGCCGAGCAAATCAGCCTGCCCAAACTTTTCCGCGCGATGGCGCTTAATCCCGCCCGCAGGCTCGGCCTGTCGTCGGGGCGCCTCATGGCGGATTGCCCGGCTGACCTCGTTCTATTTGACCCCGACGCGCCCTTTGTTCTGAACCGCGACGATCTTTTGTCGAAATCCAAGAATACCCCCTTTGACAGCGCCCGGATGCAGGGCACGGTCATCGGCACCTGGGTTGGTGGCAAACGGGTATTCGGAGGAGCCTGATGGACCTTTCAAGCGGCAGCGCCGGCGTTTTGGCCCTTTGGGCCGCCTTTGGTTATGGTCTCGGTTCGATCCCTTTCGGCCTGATCCTTGCCAAGACCATGAACCTTGGCGATCTGCGAAAGATCGGCTCGGGCAACATCGGCGCGACCAACGTCTTGCGGACGGGCAACAAGGGCGCCGCGGCGCTGACCTTGATCCTCGATGGCGGCAAGGGCGCGGTGGCGGTCCTGATCGCTCTGGCCTATGCGGTCGAAAGCGCCGCCCAGCTTGCGGCGCTGGCCGCGTTTCTCGGCCACTGCTTTCCGATCTGGCTCGGGTTCAAGGGCGGCAAAGGCGTCGCGACCTTCCTTGGCCTTCTCTTGGCGTTGCATTGGCCGCTAGGCCTCGCCGCCTGCGCCACTTGGCTCGTGATGGCTGTCGTGATGCGCTATTCTTCCCTCTCCGCGCTAACGGCGGCAGGTCTTTCTCCCGTTCTTGCCGCGGCTCTCGGGCGGGGTGATCTCGTTTGGCTGCTGGTTGTGCTGGCCGCCCTCATCTACTGGCGTCACCGTGCCAATATCGCTCGGCTCCGCGACGGAACCGAGACGAAGATCGGCCAGAAATAGCTGTCGCCTCGATCGTCGCCAGCATAGGGACTGCCCGCCGGGCAGCTTCCGCCATGGAGCAAAGATGATGACCGAAACCGTTCCTTACGAGAAATTCCACGCCGATGGCTCAATCTGGGCCCGCGGGCAGACGCTTGACGGAGAGATGCACGGATACTGGGAGTTCTTCCGCAAGGATGGAACCGTGATGCGGCGAGGACATATGGATCGCGGTGTTCAGGTGGGCGAATGGACGACGCTCGCCAAGGATGGAAACATCGTCAAGACCACCAGGATGAAGGCCAGGTAACCGGACAGGCGCTTGCCGCGCCGGCCGAAGGGTCAGTAGGAATAATCCGCGTAGATGCGCGTCAGATCGCCCTGCCACGCCCCGTTGTAGTGCTCGATCATCTCGTCGGCGGGCGTCTTGCCGGTCTCGACACTTTCCTTGAGCGCGTTGAGGAAATGGGTCTCGTCAGGCACCAGACCGCCCGCGCCGGGCCGCGCGCGGGATTTGAGGCCGGCATCGGCAATCGCGACGGCCTCACGCGCCAGATCGTGCATCGAGATCTTGCCAACCTTGCCCTGCAAGCCGTCGACCGAGGCCGCCACGCGGAGCGCCTCGCGGGTCTCGGCATCCCAGCCCTTGACCAGATCCCACGCCGCATCGAGCGAGGATTGCTCATAGGTCAGCCCAACCCAGAATGCCGGAAGGGCGCAAAGCCGCCGCCACGGGCCGCCATCGGCGCCGCGCATCTCGATGAATTTCTTGACCCGCGCCTCGGGGAAGACCGTGGTCAGGTGATCGGCCCAGTCCGACAGGGTCGGCCTTTCGCCCGGCAGCGCGGGAAGCTCGCCTTTGAGGAAATCGCGGAAGGATTGGCCGAGGGCATTGATGTATTTGCCATCACGGTAGACGAAATACATCGGCACATCGAGCACCCACTCGGCATAGCGTTCAAATCCCATGCCGTCTTCGAAAGCAAACGGAAGCATCCCCGTGCGCGAATTATCAAGGCCGCGCCAGATGCGGCTGCGCCAGCTCTTGTGGCCGTTAGGCTTGCCTTCAAGGAAGGGCGAGCTGGCGAAAAGCGCGGTCGCCACCGGCTGCAGCGCCAAGGCGACGCGCAGCTTCTGGACCATGTCAGCTTCGGAAGAGAAATCGAGGTTGACCTGCACGGTGCAGGTCCGCCGCATCATCTGGGTGCCGTGGGTGCCGACGGTCTTCATATAGCCGTCCATGAGCTTGTAACGGCCCTTGGGCATCAAGGGCATCTCGTCGTGCGTCCAGATTGGCGCAGCTCCGAGGCCGATGAACCGCGCGCCGATCTGATCGGCGATCTCGTGCACTTCGCGCAGGTGGCTGTTCACCTCGTCGCAGGTCTGGTGGATCGTCTCCAGCGGCGCGCCAGAAAGCTCAAGTTGCCCCCCCGGTTCGAGGCTGACATTGGCGCCGTCCTTGGTCAGGCCGATGATATTCCCGCCTTCGAGCACCGGATCCCAGCCAAATCGCTTTTGCAGCCCCTCCAGCATCGCCTTGATCGAGCGCGGGCCGTCATAGGGCAGCGGCGCCAGGGAATCCGTTAGATAGCCGAATTTTTCATGCTCGGTGCCGATCCGCCAATCGCTTTTCGGCTTGCAGCCGCTGGCCAGATATTCCGCGAGCTGTTCGCGCCGTTCGATCAGGCCGCCGCCGGACTGGGGGATGGACATGGGTCGGCTTCTTTCATCACGTTTTCCTGATGCCACAGGTGTAGGCTTGGGCGGGCGAAGTCAATCCGGCGAAAACGACTATCGCCGCCAAATTTCCACCGCCTCGTCGAGCGGTTTGTCGAGGGCGTCGATCATGGCCTGTGTGCGCAGGCCCGGAAGGCTGGCGAAAAGATCGAAAAGCGCGTCCGACCCTTCCGCATTCACCGGAATGTGAAGCCGTTCGCCACCTCGGGTGGCAAAGCGCCATTCGTTGCCGCCGTCGGGGGCGGGGCCAAGCGCAACACGAGATATCTCTTCGGCTGAAATGACGCCGCCAGTCACCGGCCCGAAATAGGACAGGCGCCGCTCGTCAAGCTGCACGATGCCCGCCCCTCCCGATCCCTTGCGAAAGCGGGCGCGTTGGATGCCGGAGATGAGAAAGGCAGCCCCGAGCGCGACCATCGCCCAGCCAACCCATTGCAGAATGCCGAACGACCAAAGGCCCCAGCGCAACCCGAAACCACCCAGCGCGAGGGCAATCCAGACATCGCGCCAGCGCCACAGGAACGCGCGGGCTTCGGGGCGGAGGAAATCAGACATCGAGGATCACCGGCCGTTGAAAAAGGACAAGGCTCCAGTCGCCGATCTGGCGGAAACCGATTGCCGCATAGGCTCGGGCGGCCATCTCCGACCCGGCAAAGAGGGTTGCGCGTATCGCGCCGCTGCGCCGAGCCTCATCCATGTGAAGCGCCACCGCTCGCCGCGCAAAACCGCGGCCCCGCAACGAAGGGGGCGCAAAAACGCCGCCAACCTGCACGATTTCGGGCAGGCGGGCATTGATCCCGGTCGTAGCGACAGGCGCGCCGTCGACCATCAAGACACGATGCGAATCGCGCTCGATATAGGAGTGATAGGCTTTGCGCCCGTCTTCGGCGGCTCGCTCTGGTGTCATCCCGATGGCCTCGATCGAATAGTCGACGCGCCAACCGATCATTATCTCGGGGTCGGCCTCTGACAGCGGGACAAGCTTGCCCGGCCCCTCGGGGATCACGAGATGATCGAGGTTCAAAAGGAAATGGGGATCATCGCCATCAAGTATGACCGACACTTCCTCAAGGCCAAGCGCCGCTCTTAGCCCGCGAACATGATCTCTCGGCCCGACGATGCCTTCCGCAACCCTGCCAGAGACGGCCTTGGCAGCGGCAGCGAAATCGCCCGAAGGAAGATAGGGCATGATCATGCCCTTCTTTGTCATGGACAAAACATCGGTGAGCTCACCACTTTCAGAGCGCCCGATCCAGAAGCGCGGAGAAAGCGGCTCATCGCCGTCAAAACCGTGGAATCGCGTGTTGTTGAGCGAAAACATCGCGTATTCGGCACGCGGTTTCAGGAAGGCCTCGATCTCGGGCCAGTTTTCGGGGCGGGCGCGGATCATGCCCAGTCGCCCAGCGCGGATTGCCAAACTGCAAGGGCCGCCACTGCCGCCGTATCGGCCCGAAGGATACGAGGGCCTAGGCTGACAGGGAGGGCATAGGGCAATGCCTTGAGGCGGGAGCGTTCGGCTGCGGAAAACCCGCCCTCGGGGCCAATGAGGATCGCCCAAGGCCCGCGCGCCTCTCCGGCGAGAGCGGTGGCGGCGCCAAGCATGGTCTGGTCGCAGAACATCAGCCGCCGCCCTTCGGGCCAAGCATCGAGAAGCCGCCCGAGACGCTCCATCTCGGCCACCTCGGGAACGTATGTCCCACCGCATTGCTCGGCCGCCTCGACAGCGTGGGCCTGAAGCCGATCCTGCTTCACGCGGCCGGAATTGGTGAACTCGGTCTGCACCGGCACGATCCGCCGCGCACCAAGCTCCACCGCCTTTTCGACGATGAAATCGGTGCGCTCTTTCTTGATCGGCGCGAAGAGAAGCCAAAGGTCCGGCGGAATCTGCAGGGCGCGCGTCTGCTCAGTGCAGGCAAGGCTACCCCCCTTCTTTCCGGCCTGGGCCACTTCGGCGTCCCACTCGCCCTCCCGTCCGTTGAACAGCGACAAGACAGCTCCCGCCGTGAGCCGCATCACGCCGAAGAGGTAATGCGCCTGCTCTTTTGTAAGAGAGACGGTTTGCCCTTTCCCCAAGGGCTGATCTACATAGAGCCGAACCTTCGAAGCCATGAGGCAAGCTTATGACCGGGACCAGCGGAGCGCCAGAGGGGCAAGTATCTGACGCCGTCAGGGGAAACTGGGTCGACCGGATCGCTCCCAAGGCTACGCGCCCCTACCTGCGCCTGAGCCGCGCAGACCGGCCGATCGGAACCTGGCTCCTGCTTCTGCCCTGCTGGTGGGGGCTTGGCCTTGCGGCCTTGTCAGACGGCCGTTTCGGCCTTTCCGACCTGTGGATCGGCCTCGGCTGTGCCGCCGGCGCGTTCCTGATGCGCGGGGCTGGCTGCACCTGGAACGACATCACCGACCGCGACTATGACGCACAGGTCGCCCGCACCCGCTCGCGGCCGATCCCTTCGGGGCAGGTCAGCGCCAAGGGCGCGGCGGCCTGGATGATCGTGCAGGCGCTCATCGCCTTCGCGATTCTCCTGACGTTCAACTCGAACGCCATCCTCCTCGGGGTGATCTCGCTCCTGCCGGTCGCCGTCTATCCCTTCGCCAAGCGGTTTACCTGGTGGCCCCAGGTTTTTCTTGGCATCGCCTTCAACTGGGGCGCGCTCTTGGCATGGGTCGCCCATACCGGCACGATCGCCCCGCCGGCGATCGTGCTCTATATCGCCGGTATAGCATGGACGCTTTTCTACGACACGATCTATGCCCATCAAGATACCGAGGACGATGCCCTGATCGGTGTGAAATCCACTGCCCGCCTGTTCGGCGATACCTCGCCCCGCTGGCTGCGCCGTTTCCTCGTCGCCGCTGTCGCCCTCTTGGGCGCGGCGACGCTACTGGCGGTGATCGACCGCTCGGTCCTGTCGCTGGTCATCGCCCTTGGCGGTATTTGGGCCTTTGGTTGGCATCTCGCTTGGCAGCTAGGTCGATTTGACCCAGACTCGCCCGAGCGTCTCCTCATGCTGTTCCGCTCGAACCGGAACGCAGGCCTGATCCCTGTGCTGTTTTTCGCCATCGCCTGGTTCGTGTGATTGAACCCGCCGCGATGAGCGCCTAGACAATCCGGAACCACTTGGAAAACATATGCCCCTAAGCCTTTCCACCGTCCTGATCCGGGTTGCCAGTTTCGCCGTCGCGGCGGTTCTGTCCTATTTTGCCGCCGTTGCGGTGGCTGCGGTTGTGGAAGACCGCTCTGTAATTACGGTTCAAGAGGCCCTCATCGACGACGGCCAAGGCTGGGCGACTGTTCTGGGCGACGGCCTTCAGGTGATCATCGAAGGCCGAGCGCCAAGCGAGGCTGCGCGTTTTCGGTCTATTTCAATCGCCGGAAGCATCGTCGACGCAAGCCGCGTGATCGACAATATGTCGGTTGCCGATGTCGAGGGGATCGCTGCGCCCGAGTTTGCCATCGAGATATTGCGGAATGATTCCGGTGTCTCGCTGATCGGTCTGATCCCCTCGGCCTCGGACCGGGCAGACATTTCGGCGCGGATTGCCGAGATTGCAGACGGCAAGCCGGTCAACGATCTTCTTGAAGCAGCGGAATATCCAATGCCGGCGGGCTGGAGGCAAGCGCTGACCTTTGCCATCCGCGCCCTGGCGATCCTGCCAAGATCCAAGATTTCGGTCGCGCCAGGCGTGGTCGAGATCACCGCCATCAGCGATAGCCCCGAGCAGAAGCTTGAGCTTGAGTCCAATCTACGCGCACTTGCGCCGACGACTATCGAACTGAACATGACGATCAGCGCGCCGCGTCCTGTAATCACCCCATTCACGGCGCGCTTCTCGCTCGATTCCGAAGGGGCGCGATTTGACGCCTGTGCCGCGGATACGGCCGAAGCTGCCGCCCGGATCGAGGCCGCAGCCCGGACCGCCGGCCTGAAGGATGGATTCGACTGCACGATCGCGCTTGGTGTGCCGTCAGGATTCTGGGCCGATGCAGTAGAGATGTCGATCCAATCGGTCTATCGGCTGGGCGGCGGGACCGCGACCCTTTCGGACGCCGACGTTTCGCTTGTCGCGCTGGAAGGCACGCCGCAAGATCTGTTTGATACGGTCGTCGGCGAGTTCGAGAATTCGCTGCCCGACATCTTTTCGCTGACCGCTTCGCTCCCGATTGCGCCCGAATCCGCCCCCGAGGGCGTGCCGCAGTTCAGCGCAACCCTAAGCCCTGAAGGTCAGGCTCAACTGCGCGGGCGGGTTCCTGACGATCTGACGAACATGACGGTCGAGAACTATGCCAAGGCGCGCTTCGGCCAATCCAACCTGACAATGGGAACGCGCGTCGTCGACGGGTTGCCGAAAGGTTGGTCGGTGAGGGTTCTGGCGGGGCTCGAGGCGCTGTCGATGCTCACCAATGGTTCGGTCATCGTTCAACCCGATCTTGTTGCGGTTCGTGGCAATACGACCGATGCGGACACCACGGCCCGGATTTCGCGCCTTTTCATCGAAAAGCTTGGCCAGGCGGCGGAGTTTAGCGTCGACGTGAACGTCATCGAACAAGTCGTTCAGGTTGAAATCGGGCCCACGCCGGAAGACTGCGTCGCGGAAATTCTGTCGGTCACCGGCGACCGCAAGATCATCTTCGATCCCGGCTCGGCGACCCTGACAACGGAATCGCGTCTGATCCTTGACGATATTTCCCTGGTCCTTCGAGAGTGCATGGACGCGCCAATCGAGGTCGCTGGCTATACCGACAGCCAGGGCCGCGAAGAGATGAACAAGAACCTTAGCCAATCGCGGGCGGAATCGGTTCTAAGCGCGCTGCGCTCTCGTCGAGTGCCCACCGGCAGTTTCCGCGCCGTCGGATATGGCGAAGCCGACCCGATTGCCGACAACGACACCGAAGAAGGCCGCGAGGCCAACCGCCGGATCGAATTCAGGGTCTATGCGATTGAAGACGCAGCGGCCTCAAGTGAAGCGACACCGCAAGACGCGCCCCCCGCCGAGGGCAGCGACACCGTCACTGAATGATAGGGAAACCAGCACCATGAACAGATCCGAGTTTATTCTGGCGACCGCGATCATCCTTTTCGTCGCCTTCAGTCTCGGTTGGTTTGCCAGCTGGCTGGTCAATCGATTCACCCGGGTCACGCAGGCCGACATCGGCGAGCTTGAGCGCATGGCCCAGACCCTGCACGAAGCCGAGGAAATGCGGGATCAGGCGATCACCTATCTGCAACAGCGCGAAGCCGAGATGACCAACCAGCTTTCTCAAACCGAGGCCGAGCTTCGCGCAGCGATGGACGGATTGCGTGAGGCCCGACGCGAGGCCGAGGAGCTTCGCAGCTATATCGAGCGCAAGAACGCCTGATCATGGGCGCGGTGCCGCGGCGCGGCGAAGACGGTCGTTGATCGCCCGACCGAGGCCGTGATCGGGGATTGGCGAAACGGCAATTCGCTCGGCCCCCATGGCATCAAGCTCGTGCAGGCACCCAAAAAGCCGCGAAGCGGCCTCGACCAGATCACCTGACGGCGACAGGTTGATCGGGGCAACCACGGGGCCGAACCCAAGCAGGATCTCTCCGGGCTGGGCACGATCCGCGTCGAGCCGAACCTTGCCAGCCGGCGCATAATGGGATTCCAGCTGGCCTGGGGCCACAGGATTGTCGGTAGCCCCGAGCGATTGCGCCAGCGGATAGCCCAGACAAGCCTCGATGGCCTCTTCCGGCAGGCCACCGGCCCGCAAAAGGGTTGGCCGCGGCAGGCAGCCGATAATCGTCGATTCCAGACCCACGCCACAGTTACCGCCATCCACGACCGCCTCGATCCTCCCGCCGAGGCCGGCCGTCACATGAGCGGCACGGGTTGGGCTGATCTTGCCCGAAGGATTGGCCGAAGGCGCCGCGACCGGCCCGCCGAAGGCCCGCAACAGCCCCTGTGCGACCGGATGATCCGGCACACGGATCGCCAAGGTATCAAGCCCCGCCGTCACCAGCCGCGAGACGCCGGAACCCTGCCTCAGCGGCAGGACGAGGGTCAGCGCACCGGGCCAGAAGGCATCCGCAAGACGTTCGGCATCGGGGGTGAATTCACACAAGGAGCGGGCCGCTTCGAGATCGGGCAGATGCACGATCAGGGGGTTGAAGCTCGGCCGGCCCTTGGCCTCATAGATCTTTGCGACAGCCAGATCGTTGCAAGCATCGGCGCCAAGGCCATAGACCGTCTCGGTCGGAAACGCGACAAGACCCCCTTCCGCAAGCAGACAGGCCGCACGGGCAAGTCCGGCGGCGTCAGAACTTAGCACTTCGGTCTGCAATGCGGTCATGACGTTGCGTTTCTGTTGATGGCGGGTGGCAGAACGTTACCTTGCCGTCAACTCGCCGACATATAGACCGCAGCAGGTTTTTCCAAGCCGCGCCAGGAACTGAAAGCCATGCCTTATCGTTCGCCCCTAGCCGATATCACCTTCGTTCTCGACAAGATCGTCGATTTTGCGGGACTTTCCGGAACCGACCGCTTTGCCGAAACCTCGCCCGATGTGACCGAGGCGATCCTCACCGAAGCGGGCCGGATGTGTGACGAGGTGCTTGCGCCGCTCAACCGTGCGGGTGATCTTCACCCTGCCGTTCTTGAAAATGGTATCGTCCGCACATCGCCCGGCTTCGCTGAGGGCTATCGCGCGGTGGCCGAGGGCGGCTGGATCGGAATGGCCGCGAGCCCCGATCACGGCGGCATGGGCCTGCCACAGACACTGGCGACCGCCGTAAACGACATGATGTCGGGTGCCTGCCTTGCCCTGCAGCTCAACCCACTGATGAGCCAAGGCCAGATCGAAGCGCTCGAACACCACGCGAGCGACGCGCTCAAGGCGCTCTACATGCCCAAGCTCATAAGCGGCGAATGGCATGGCACAATGAACCTGACCGAACCGCAGGCCGGCTCGGACGTCGGCGCGCTTCGGACCAAGGCCGAGCCATTGGAGGATGGCACCTACGCCATCACCGGCCAGAAGATATTCATCAGCTGGGCCGACAATGATTTCATCGCCAATACCTGCCATCTCGTCCTCGCGCGCCTGGCCGATGGTGTGGCCGGCACCAAGGGCATCAGCCTTTTCATGGTTCCCAAGCTGATCCCCGATGCGAACGGCAACCCCGGCGAACGCAATGCCCTGCGGGTCGTCAGCCTCGAGCATAAGATGGGCCTGCATGGCTCGCCCACCGCGGTGATGGCGTTTGAAGGCGCCAAGGGCTGGCTTGTCGGCAAGCCGCATGGCGGAATGGCGGCCATGTTCACAATGATGAACAACGCCCGTCTTGGCGTGGGCGTTCAGGGGCTTGGCGTTGCCGAAGCTGCCTATCAAAAGGCGCTTGATTACGCGCAAGAGCGGCGTCAGGGCCGCGCGGGCGGCACTGGCACGATCTCGGAATATGCCGACGTGCGCCGGATGCTGATGACCATGCGAAGCGATATATTCGCGGCCCGTTCGATCGCGCTCGATTGTGCCGTGGCGATCGACATGGCGACGGCGACTGGCGATGCGCGCTGGTCTGCCCGCGCAGCACTTCTCACCCCGATCGCCAAGGCCTTTGGCACCGATACCGGCATCGACGTCAGCCAGATGGGGATGCAGATTCACGGCGGCATGGGTTTCATCGAGGAAACCGGCGCTGCCCAGTTCCAGCGCGATGTGCGGGTAACGGCGATCTATGAAGGCACCAATGGCATCCAGGCGATGGACCTTGTGGGGCGCAAGATGATGGATGGGGGCGAGGCCGCCTTCCGCGTGCTCGACGAGATTGAAGCCAATGCCGAAGCCGCCCGTGGCGCCTTTCCCGATCTGGCCGAAGCCGTCTGGAACGCCGCCGAATCGCTCCGCGAAGCGACCGAGTGGATGGCATCCCAATCCGACATGAACGACCGCTTCGCCGGAGCCGTTCCCTACTTGCGGGCCTTTGCCCGTGTGCTCGGCGGGCATTACCACCTGACCGCCGCCCAGACCGGCGATGCCGGCCGGTCCGCGCTTGCCGCCTTCTACATCCGCCGCCTTTTGCCCGAGCATCTGGCGCTTTTGGCCCATGCCCAATCGGGGGCAGCGGGCCTTGTCGATATCCCTCTTGCGGACCTCGGGCTTTGACCTCGCCCGAGGCCCTTATCCGCTATCCTTTTGACGAACCGCCAAGCCATGGCGAGGCGGTAGAAGTGGCGGATGGCGTTCTATGGCTGCGCTTGCCTTTGCCCATGGCGCTTGATCACGTCAATGTTTATGCCTTCGACGAAGGCGACAGCTGGACGATCCTCGACACCGGCTTTGACACCCGCAAATCCCGCGCCATCTGGGAGGCGACCCTTGCAGGCCCATTGCGTGGCAAGCCGGTCGAGCGGATCATCGTCACCCACTATCACCCCGATCACATTGGCCTCGCGGGTTGGTTCGTCGGGCGCGGTGCCGCGCTGGCGACAACGCGGACGAGCTGGATTCTGGCGCGGATGTTGACCCTCGACGTTCAGACGGTGCCGCCCGAGGAAACCCTCGCCTTCTATCGCCGCTCGGGCATGGATCCGGCGCTCTATGAACAGCGCCGGTCCGAGCGCCCCTTCAATTTCGCCGACTGCGTGCATTCCCTTCCTGTTGGCTACGACCGGATCGTCGAAGGGCAGGAAATCAGGATCGGCGGCCGCCGCTGGATCACACGGATCGGCCACGGCCACGCCCCCGAGCACGCGACCTTCTGGAGCCTTGAGGACAACCTTGTCATCGGCGGCGATCAGCTCTTGCCCTCGATCAGCCCCAACCTCGGCGTCTATGCCAACGAACCCGAGGCCGATCCGGTCGCCGAATGGCTCGCCTCTTGCGAGCGCTTGAAGGATTTTGCCACGGAAGAGCATTTGGTGTTCGGCGGTCACAAACTCCCCTTCTTGGGCCTGCCCACCCGCCTGCGGCAACTTGCAGACAACCATATCGGCGCGCTTGGCCGGCTTCTCGATCACCTCAAAGAGCCCAAACGCGGCGGCGAGTGCTTCGTTCCTCTGTTCAAGCGCGAGATCGGGGGCGGCGAATATGGCATGGCCCTTGGCGAGGCGATCGCCCACCTCAACCACCTGCACCAGACGGGCCGCGCGCGGCGCTGGATCGGCGAAGACGGTGCCTATCGCTGGCAGGCTGTCTAGAGCGGCAGAAGCTGCTAGGATCGATCTGACAAGGCAGGAAACATGATGAATCAGTCAAGCCGCAAGGACAGCCCGCAAAGCACGATCTCGACCTCTGTCGAGGCGGTCGAAAACGCGATCCTGCCGATGGTGCACGAGGTTCACAAGAATCCTGACGCCCCCTGCGCGATGGA
The DNA here is from genome assembly GCA_030827165.1 of Marivivens sp. Lineage (GTDB taxonomy): Bacteria > Pseudomonadota > Alphaproteobacteria > Rhodobacterales > Rhodobacteraceae > RFZI01. The sequence goes on along the minus strand of JAURFB010000023.1, from coordinate 2,420 downwards.
TAGCGAGCTGCCCGAGGATTTCGTGTATTCCGAGGACAAGAGCGAAGCTCGCTGGGCCTATGAGCGCCTGATCCTGTACATCCAGAATTTCGAGAAGCAGTTGAACAAGGACGAAGAGGTCGCCCTTGGCTTTACCGGCGGCGATGCCGGGGTTGTGCGGATCGAGGGCCTTGGCTATTTCGACCCTGATATCCTGACCTTCTACGGCACCACCGACGACGGCGCCCGCACCCAACTTGTCCAACACGTCAGCCAGCTGAATGTGATGCTGATCGCCCTGCCCGCCGAGGAGGAAATCGAAGAGCCCGACAGGATCGGTTTCCGGCTTGCCAGCGATCTCAAGACAAAACCCAACGCGACAAAACACACCACTTCAAAGGCGTGACAGAGGCGCCGATATCGTCTATTCAGCCCCGAAACCTCTTTCTGACAGGAGCTCCGCAATGGCCGAACACAAGCACGGCACCATGAACATCCACGCCCAGGAAAAGACCTTTGACGGGTTCATCAGCTTTGTGACCAAATCCGTCATCGTGATTTTGATCGCCGTTGTCTTTCTGGCGCTCGTCGGCGCCTAGGTCACACAATGGTCAACCGCCGTTTCGTCGTGCTTGGGCTGCCTGTCGCTTTGGCCGCCTGTGTGCCCGGCGAAGCGGTCTGGGCGCCGGATGAACTGGTCGAAGCCAGCGTCTACCGCCACGACGCGCCCCCTTCGCTGACGCTGATCACGATGAAATCGGTCGGCTCTGGCAGCGGGGCGCATACCGCCCTTCTGATCAATGCCAGCCAGCGCGTTCTGTGGGATCCGGCGGGGTCGTTCAAGCACCAGACAATTCCCGAGCGGAACGACCTGATCTATGGCATTACGCCCCGGATTCTCGATTACTATATCTCCTACCACTCCCGCGAAACCTACTACACGGTCATTCAAGAGCTTGAGGTTCCGGCCGAGGTTGCCGAAATGGCTCTGCGTGAGACGATGGCCTATGGCGCGGTCGGCGAAGCACGTTGCACCGTTTCAACCACAGAACTCCTCAAGCGCCTGCCGGGATTTGAAGGTATCAAGGTGACCTTCTTCCCGAACGAGCTTGAAAAGCAGTTTGCGAAATTCCCAGGTGTTGTTCGTTGGGAATACCACGAAGACGATGCCGACGACAAATCGATCGCGGCGGCCCAGATCGACGCCCAGATCAAAGCGAGCCAGTAGCCCAGATTCCCCCGACCAATACGACAGCGCCAGCCAGAATCGCCCAGACCACGTTGCGCGTCGCGACGCCCACCAAAAGCGAAGCTGCCGCCGCGGCAAGGCGTAGCGGGTCGGTTTCGCCTCCCGTAGCCGCGGGCCAAAGCACCAGCGGCGCGACCATGCCGGGGATCACCGCAACTGGCGTATAGCGCAAGAGCCGCAGCAGGAACGGCGGCAACGTGCGGTCGCCAAGAATGGCGAGGAACGAAAAGCGCAACGCAAAGGTTCCAACAGCAAGAAGCACAATGATCAGCCATATCTCGGCGGTGGAATAGCCTAGTGCGCCCATTTGCTGCTCCACTGTTCGACAAGCGCACCTGTCAGCATGGCCAATCCTGCCGCGATCAAAAGGCCCACTCCGCTCGGCATCCAGCCCAGCGCCAAGGCACCGGCCACCGAAACGACCGCCGCCGTTACATGGGGGAGCGACTTGAGCATCGGACCAATCAGGGCAATGAAGGTGATCGGCAGGGCGAAATCGAGGCCCATTGACGACGGGATCACAGACCCGACCAAGGCGCCGAATGCCGTGGCTCCACACCACAAGATCGAAATCGGGACCGCCACACCCATGAAAAAGCTCATCCGCGCCGGGATCGTCATCTCGTGCTCGTGTTCGAAACGTTCAAGGCTAACGGCATAGCTTTGGTCGAAAAGAACGTAGGCGGCGAGCGCCCTTTGCCAAAACGGCGCCTTTCCGAGATAGGGCACGAGCGAGGCGGAATACATCGCCATCCGCATATTCACGGCAAGCCCGGCCAGGAGAACCATCAGGATCGGTGCGTGATCCTGCATCATCTGGAGCGAGGCAAATTGCGCGGCCCCCGCAATCACCAGAGCCGTGAACCCCATCGTTTGGACAAGGTCGAACCCGGCTTCAGAGGCCACTACACCAAACAGCGTGCCAAAAGGCACAACGATCACGACAAAAGGCAAGCTGCGGCGCAGCCCTTGCCGGAAAGCTTTGGGTGGTGTGATCTGGGTCATGCTCGATCCTGCATTGCACGTCGATTAGCTATTGCAGCAACGATTGGCAATCCATGCGGTTTGCGGTCATTCTGCAAGCAAGATCAGGACCGGCACTCATGAACATAACCCGCGGCGTTCAACACCACGACAGAGCCCATGCCGCGCAGCTTTACTGGTCGGCCTTTGGCGACAAACTGGGCCTGGT
>JAURFB010000091.1 GCA_030827165.1 Marivivens sp. | reverse complement strand
GGCTTTCTCTTTGCCGAGCGCATCTGGTTTTCAACCAAGCTGCGCGCGCTCTTCCCCGATCACGAAAGGGCCGAGAGGGCCGGCAAGATCATCGGCTCGATCATCCACCGGGTGAACTACTACCTTCTAGTCAAAACGGTCGTTAGCGTCATCACCGGTGTCATGGTCTATCTCGTTGCGATCTTTTTCGATCTCAACCTCGCGGTCGCCATCGGCGTATTGACCTTCGTCTTGAACTATATCCCAAACGTCGGTTCGATCGTCGCCACGGGCCTAGTGGCCCTCGTCGCTTTCGTTCAAACCGGCGACCCGACGACGACGACCATCATCTTCCTCCTGTGCGGGGTCATCCAGTTCGTCAATGGCAATATCATCGACCCGATGATGATGGGCCGCGCTCTGCGCCTGTCCTCTTTCGGGATCATCATCTCGCTCGCCTTCTGGAGCGCGGTCTGGGGCATTCCGGGGATGTTCCTCTCGGTGCCGATCATGGTGATGCTGCTCGTGGTCTGCAGCCACATTCCCGCGCTGCGTCCCGTCGCGATCCTGCTCTCGCGTGAGGGCCTGCCCGACAACGAGACCCTGAGCCGCGAATAATCGCTTCTTTTGGCTCAAAATACTCCGGGGGAGCGCCGCCAGGCGCAGGGGCAGAGCCCCCTACCCCGCGAGGTGCAAATAGACCCGCCGGTTCTGCTTGCCCTTCTTCTCGATCTTGCCAAGGCTCACCCGACCGATCTCGCCGGTGCGGCCAACATGGGTGCCGCCGCAGGGTTGAAGGTCGACCGTTCCGGCTGCATCCGCGATCCGCACAAGCCGTATCCGCCCGGCCCCTCGCGGTGGCTGGACGGACATGGTCTTCACAAGGCCGGGATTGGCGTCCAGCTCGGCGTCGGTGATCCACTCGGTCGTCACTGCCAGATCGCGGGCAATCAGGGCATTGAGTTCGGCCTCGAGCGCATCCTTGTCCTCGGGGCTTTCCGGCATATCGAAATCGAGCCGCCCCTTGTCGGCCCCGATCGACCCGCCGGTTACGGGAAGCGGGATCACCACCGACAGAAGATGCAGCGCGGTATGAACCCGCATATGCCGATGCCGTGTCTCCCAGTCGATCACCTGCTCCACCTCGGCCCCCAATGGCGGCAGAACGGCCGCTTCGGCGGGGAGAAGAACAATCGCTCCGCCCTCGCCCTTCACCGTGGTCGCGATCGCCGCCTCGCCGCCATCCCAGGCCATCCGGCCCGCGTCTCCGGGCTGGCCGCCGGAGGTGGCGTAAAAGACCGTCCGGTCAAGAACAATCCCGCCCTGATCCGTCAGGCCAACGACTCGCCCGACTGCTGACTTGGCATAGGCGTCCTCGATGAACAGGGTCTCGGTCATTTGCTCTTCTTCTCGAACGCGTCCCTCAATGCCTCGGGGTTGCGCAGCCAGATATCGCGCTGTGCGAAGGGGATCTCGATCCCTTCCTCGGCAAAGCGCTTGGCAATCTCGTGATTCATCTCCGAGCGCACCTGTCCGACATAATTCACATCCCGCAAGATGGCGCGGATCTCGAAATTGAGGCTGTCGGCGCCGAAGGTCTGGAACATGACATTGGGCGCGGGCGTCGCCAGAACCATCGGATGCGCCTCGGCGATCTCGCGGAGGATCTGTGTGACCTTCTCGGTATCGGTTCCATAGGCCACCCCGACCGGCACAACCACACGCCCGATCAGGTTGCCGCGCGTCCAGTTGATCACCTGCCCGCTCACCAGATCCGCATTTGGAACAATCACGTCAGACCGGTCGAAGGTCTCGATCCGGGTCGAACGGACCGAAATATCCCGCACATAGCCCATCTGCCCGCCGACCTCGATCCAGTCGCCCTCCGAAATGGGCCGCTCGATCAGAAGGATAATGCCCGAGACAAAGTTTGAAACGATATTCTGAAGGCCGAAACCGATCCCGACCGAAAGAGCGCCGGCAACGATCGCAAGGTTCGACAGGTCGATCCCTGCCGAGGTTATGGCCGCCAGCCCGGCCAGAAGAATACCGATATACCCAAAACCCGAAACGATCGCGTTCTGGGCGCCGATATCCATGCGGGTGCGCGGCAGAACGGTGGACCGGAGCGTGCCCTGAACCAGACGGGTCGCCATGTAGCCCACGGCAAAGACGATGGCGAAGGTGATGAAATCCGTGGGCGAGATACGGGATTCACCTATCGAGAACCCCTCTCTAAACTTCTGCCAGACTTCCACGAGATCGGCGACCTTAGCCCCCCAGATCAGAGCGGCGACCGGCAGCGAAACAAGAAACAGGCCGATCCCCACCAGAACCGGGGTCAGAGCCTCGCTGGCCTTTTCCTCGGCGCGGGTGATCACGGCGAAGGTTTCGGTAAACAGCCGATGAAGAAGCAAGACCAGCGCCAGAAGGGCCAGCGTCATCACCGCCGGCATCAAGAGCGAGCCGGAGGCGGCCGAATAACCTGCCGCCGACAGGGCCGGCCCCGCAACGGCCAAAAGCATGCACAGGCGCCCCACCACCGTTAAGGTCCGGTCGCCGAGTGTCGGACTGTCTCCGACCAGAGCGCGGTTCTGGACAAAGACACCGCCCAGACGGAACAAGAACCAGCCCACAAGAATATTGACCGGCAACAGGACGACCGGCCCGGCAATCGAGGTGTTGTCCGCCGCCGAGATCAGCGCCTGCAAGAGCGTGGCCGCAGCGAGCGACCAGCCAAGCCCCAAAAGCGCGCGTCGCCCCCTGGGGCCCGCCTGATCATCGAAGGCAAGGATATGGCCAAAGCTCGAACTACCGCTGAAAAACTGCCAGCCCATCCAGCGACCGACGATCACGAACAGGCCTGCTTCGGGCAAGGCCTCGACCAACCTTGTGGTCCGAAAGCCCAAGACGTCGAACGCATTTGCGCTGGCGACCAGAGCGAGAATGCCAAGAAACGGAAGAACGATCTCGCCCAGCGAGGCCAGGAAATTCCAGATCGCCGCGCCGCGCCGCTCGCGCCGGTTGATCCAGGTTTGCAGCGCGGTGACCCATCTTTCCTCGCGCAGCAAGAGCGCCACGGCGATCGCAAGATAGCCGACCGTCAGAGGCAGGTTGCGCCAGATATCGCCCCGCTCGAGGTCGGTTCTGAAGGAAACCGATGTTTCCGACCACATCGCCTTGACCCCGGTCCAGACGGCAAGGATGCCCGGTATCCAGTTGTCAGGGTTGAGCGGCGATGGTCCACGGGTTGTCATGCGCGCGGTTTCGCGTTCGCGGATCAGGCGGTCGACTTCGCTGATCAGACCGCTCGCCTGGGCATAGGCTTCGGTCGCCAGCACCACCGGCGCGCGCAGGCGCATCAATTGCGCCTCGAGCTCCGATCGCCGCGCGGTAATGGATGCGTCTTCAAGCCCGTTCTCCGGCTTGGCGCCAAGCGCGGAAATCTGGGCTCGCACGGTCGCGATGCGCTGGGCATTCACGCTCTCGCCGGCGAGGAATTGATCCCGCCAGCCGACAAGCTCGGCCCGCATCCTCTCGAGCGCAAAGATCGAGGCCACGCCGCTTTCCGCGGCGCGTTCGGTGCGGGTGGCGACGCGGTGCCATTCCTCGAAGTCGATCGAACTGGAACTGGCTGAGGTGCCGGGAAGCTGCGGCCCGATCCCCTGAGCCAGCGACAAGGCTGGCAGGAGAGCCAGAACAAGGGCGAGAAAGACCTGGCGCACTTGCCTCATGTCACGTCCTCGAAAACGGCCGGCAAATCTGCTGGCTCACGGTCGAGCCATCGCGGGACCGGCAGGCCCTTGGCCTTCAGAAACTCGGGATTATAAAGCTTGGATTGATAGCGCGTGCCATAGTCGCACAACACCGTGACGATCGTGTGCCCCGGCCCCATCTCGCGGGCGAGGCGGATCGCGCCAGCTATGTTGATGCCCGACGAGCCACCGAGGCAGAGCCCTTCGTGCTGGGCCAGATCAAAGAGGACCGGCAGGGCCTCGGTATCGGGGATGTTGAAACAAAGATCGGGGGCAAAGCCTTCGAGGTTGGCGGTGATCCGCCCCTGCCCGATGCCTTCGGTGATCGACCCGCCCGCGGCCTTGTGTTCGCCGGTGGTGTAAAAGCTGTAAAGCGTCGCGCCATCGGGATCGGCAAGTGCTACCTTCACGCCTTTGGGTTGGAGCGCCATGCCGACACCGGCGAGTGTCCCGCCCGAGCCGACCGCGCAGATGAAGCCATCGACCTTGCCGCCGGTCTGCTCCCAGATTTCTGGGCCGGTGGTTTCGATATGTGCCTGACGGTTCGCCACATTGTCGAACTGATTGGCCCAGATCGCGCCATTGGGCTCGGTCTTGGCAAGCTCGGCCGCGAGGCGGCCGGAATAACGGACATAATTGTTGGGGTTGCGATAGGGCGCGGCCGGAACCTCGACAAGCTCGGCCCCCGCAAGGCGAATCATGTCCTTCTTTTCCTGACTTTGCGTTTCGGGGATGACGATCACCGTCCGGAATCCCATCGACGCCCCCACCAATGCAAGGCCTATGCCGGTATTGCCGGCGGTGCCTTCAACTATCGTCCCGCCCGGCTTCAGATCCCCCCGCCTGATGGCATCGCGGATGATGAACAGCGCGGCACGGTCCTTGACCGACTGGCCGGGGCTCATGAATTCAGCCTTGCCGAGGATCGTGCACCCCGTCGCCTCGGACGCGGCGCGGAGCTTGACCAGGGGCGTGTTGCCGATCGCGGCGGCAAGGTCGGGGTGGGTGGTCATTCAGGGGCCTTTCGCTTTGCCCCATGTGTAGGGTTGGCCCAAGAGGAACTCAACCCATCCGGCCCAGCGACAGCCGGTTTCTGTCGAGCCATAGCAGCATCGTGATCAGGGGGCCGGTGGCGATCTCGCCGCTGTCTACGAGCGCCAACGCCCGTTCGCGCGACAGAACATGAACGCGCAGGTCCTCGTGTTCGAAGGCCAGCCCGCCGGTGAAGTTGCGATCCTCGCCCAGATCGGCCAGACCGATGAAGCAATGGAAATAGTCAGTGCTCGCGCCGGGGCTGGGATAGAAACCAAACATCGGCTGAAGCTCGATTTCCGAAAGCCCCGCCTCTTCCTCGACTTCGCGCAGGGCAGCTTCGACCGGCGTTTCCAGAACGTCGATGATCCCGGCGACCGGCTCGAGCATATGCGGATTGGCATCAGCGCGCATGAGCGGCCCAACACGAATTTGCTCGATGATAAGCACCCGGTCGGTCAGCGGGTCATACGGCAGGACAAGCGCGGCATCGACGCCGATGAAGGCCTCGCGTCGCAGGGGGCCGGTCGTTTTCCCGTCGAAACGGGTATGGGTCAGTTCCACCTGCCGGAACCGGAAGAAATCGCCCGCCATGGTCAGGCTGCGGATATCGGCGGGCATCAGCCCCTCGCGCAGGGTCGCCGGTGCGTGGCTGTGCCGCCCGCGCACCCGCGCTTCGGCGCGATGCCAGATCATCTCCCACCGCGCCGAAAGCTCTTCGGCCGTCAGCGGCGGGTCATAGGAGGCCAGTTCCGTATTCGCCTCGATGGTCATCTCGCCCCAGGCGTGTTCCCAGCGGTGGATGCTCCACGGCTCGTCGGTGGGGGTCTGGTCCGCCGGCGGCTCATAGACCTGCGCCTCGACCTCGCGCCCGTCGGCAAGTCGAACGGTCAGCCATTTGGGATGATAGCCAAACGGGATTTCATAGGCGTCGAGCCGCGCGATCCGGGACGCTGAAAGTCCGCTCCAGTAATGCCCCCGCGCGGTCGCACCCCTCTGGGCAACCAGCATCGGCAATTCACTGTCCTTCACCCGCAGAACCGCGTGATCGGCAAGGGTCGCCTGTTGCATCGCGCCGCCGCCGGGGCCGGCCACAAGGTCGAACACCCTGGGATGCAGCAGCGTTCCGTAAACGAAAAGGCCCATATCAGGGGAATCTTTGGGCGAAGAAATCGGTCACAAGACCACAGATGATCCCGCCAATCACCAGAAACACGATCACTTCCGGCACCGCGATGATGCGCAGATAATCCACCCCCAGTTCGAACACAGAGACAACGGCATCCACCGGACCGTCATACATCTTGCGGATAGACCGTTCGACCATTTCGATCGAGGAATAGATCAAAAGGCCCCAGACCACCATCGACACCATCGCAGTCAGCCCATAGCCTGTTGCGCTGTAATACCCCTTCCCGGCCCGGCTTCCGGCCACAATCCAACCGGCCATCAAGCCAATCAAGGCGTTGCCGGGCATGAACCAGCCGAAATTGGTACCTTCCGGGAAAAGCGGGATGATCAGATAGGTCACAAGAGCGCCGAGGCCCGCGAACATGATCGCTGCGACGAGTTTTCCAGCTGTGGGCATGGGCCCTCCTTCTCGCCTTGGCCTGTATCAGGCAGGACGGCGCACAGTAATCTGCGTTACATCGCAGTTTCCGGCATGGAAGGTTCCCGCGCAAGTGGTGAGATAGAAATCCCACATCCTCTTGAACCGCTCGTCAAAGCCCATCGCGGTGATCTGGCCCCACTTTTCGTTGAAGGTCTCGTGCCAGCGGCGCAGCGTCTGGCTGTAGCTTTCGCCGAATTCCATCGAACCCACGACCTCGAGCCCGCCGTTCCGCGCCTGCTCGCGCAGGATTGTCGGGCTGGGCAACATCCCGCCGGGGAAAATGTATTTCTGGATGAAATCTACCCCCTTGCGGTAGGCCTCCCACCGCTTGTCGGCCAGCGTGATAACCTGAAGCGTCGCCTGCGCGCCCGGATTGAGGCACTCTCGCACCTTCTCGAAATAGACGGGCCAATATTTCTCGCCCACAGCTTCGAACATCTCGATCGAGACAATGCCGTCATAGCGGCCCGTTTCGTCGCGATAATCCTGAAGCTTGAACGTCACCCTGTCAGAAAGCCCAGCTTTTTCAATCCGTTCCACGGCATACTTGTATTGCTCCTGACTGATCGTCAGGCATGTCACATTCAGTCCGCGTGTGCCGGCGGCATATTCGGCAAACCCACCCCAGCCGCAGCCGATTTCGAGCACATGATCGCCTTCCTTGACGCCCATCTGATCGACGATCGCCTCGTATTTCTGTGTTTGCGCCTTTTCGAGGCTTTCCTGCCCGGTTTTGAACAGGGCGCTCGAATAGGTCATCGTATCATCCAGCCAGAGCCGGTAGAAATCGTTGCCCAGATCGTAATGATAGCTGATGTTCTTGCGGGCCTGTTTCCGGGTGTTGGACTGAAGCCAGAAGCGCAGCTTTTCCCAAGACCGGACAAGGGCGTAGCCGACGAAGTTGTCGGAAACCGTGTCGTTTTGATCGTGGACGAAATCCATGAAGGCCTGAAGGTCGGGCGTGGTCCACCAGCCATCGAGATAGGCTTCGCTGAACCCCAGATCGCCCTCGCGGATCAGCCGGGTAAAGACCTCGGGATGGCGAACCTCGACAACTGCCTGATAGCCGGGTT
>JAURFB010000047.1 GCA_030827165.1 Marivivens sp. | reverse complement strand
GAGAAAGGATCAAACGGAAGACCATCGAAACGCGGCGCTTGCTTCACCGCAAATCCGCCGCATAATCACATGAACCAGATGAGCCAGACCCTCTCTTAGCTCAGCCCGCCAACTGGCCCAAAAACTCTGACGACGGACAGAAGGCGCCGGTTGGCCGCTTGCGCCAGCCCGACCAAAGTCCTCTCGCAGCGCACTCGCGCAGTTCACCTGCGGACCGCCTCCATGAACCTCTCCCTGATCATGATGGGATTCATCTTGATCACCGGCACCTGAACGTTTCCGCTCTGGCATTTGGAGATGATGATGGTCATGCGCCGCGCCGCGAGCGCGTCTTTCAAAGCAGCCGCCGTTTTCTCCGCCGAGACCTCGACCACGTTCTCGCAACCACAGCCCGTAGCGACAGCCGAGAGCGACGTCTTCTTGCCGGCATAGGTGGCCTGATCGCCGGTCGATCCGTAGGAGCCGTTGTCGATAATCAGCAAGATGTAATTGTCGCGCGGGTTGTTGGCGATGGTCGAGAGGGTGGCAAGGTTGGTCAGAACCGAGCCGTCGCCATCAATCGAAATCACCGGCTTGTCCTGCACAAGCGCAAGGCCGAAACCGATCGAAGAGGCTAGGCCCATTGTGCCGAGCATATAGAAATTCGTCGGGCGATCATCCAACGCGTGGAGCTCTTGGCTGGGTGAGCCGATATTGCAGACCACAAGCTCGTCGGAAATGACCGGAAGCAGGGTTTTCAAAACCTCGTAGCGGATCATTGCGCGGTCCTCCAGAATGTGGCGTCGGTCAGGACGGCAACGGGTTTGCTACACATCTGGGCATGGCTCAGGATCCCCGGCAGCTCTTCTACATCGGATGCTTTGTGGAAGTGATAGGTCGGGATGTGCAACTGGTTGAGGATTGTCTTGGTGTGAAGCGCCATCTCGACCTGACAGGCCACCGGTTCGCCCACTTCGCCGCGATAGGAAATCAACATCGGCAGCGGGATCTGGTAGAACTGGATCAGCGTCGCCAGCGTGTTGACGACAACGCCGAGCGCCGTGTTCTGCATGAAGATGGCGGGGCGCGAGCCGCCCATATAGGCCCCCGCGCAAAGGCCCATGCCTTCGTCTTCCTTGTTTGATGGGACGTGCAGGATCTGCGGCGATTCGTTCAATACCTCGATCACCCCGGCAAGCTGTTTGCACGGAACCGAGGTCACGAAATCTATCCCGGCCTCCGTCAGGTCCGTGATGATCTTTCTGTCGATGGTCTTGGCCATGGAGTCTCCTATTGCAGCCGGTCCGGCGCCCGCGTTGCGATCACCCTGTTGACGCGAATATTATTGTCCACTTTAACCCACCCGCGACCCGGAGCGAGACCTAGTTTTTCATCTTCGCATGGGACCGCGCGGGATTGGCGACTGTGGCGCGGCCTGCTTGGGCATTAATCCGGCCGCCTCTTGCGACGAGGTCCACGCCGACACTCGCCTTGCTCCTTTGCGAGGTGATACTTTTGCCAGCCCCTGCCCGCCGCTAAAATCGTATATCGGCGTTTGCTCGCATCAGAAGAGTCGCGGTGGATCGATATGCATCGAGCCATCGCCCCGTTACACATTCGCGGAACACGGTGATCACCCGCGTCGCAAGGTCGGCCATCTCCTGTTGCCCGACCCTGGAACGCCCTAAGAGATAGAAGGCTCTTGCGTGCTGAGGGCTACATTCGTGGACGACGAGATCGTCGATCGCGTTGGGAGCCTGAAGCAGGCAAAAGGCCGACGTCACGGCCCACCCATATCCAGACTGCACAAACCGCAGCAGGCTATGCGTTGTGTCGAGGCTGAACCGCGCCGGTTCCGTTGCCCCGAGCTCTGCCGCAATCGCCGCCGTGGCCGTTCCGAATTTCGAGTTTCGACCGAAAGCCACCTGCGGTTTCTCTTGTATCAGCCGCGACAGCGGAACATCGGCCATCATTCTGGACGCCACGATCACATAGGGGTCGTGAAACAAGAAATGTTGCCCCGCCTTTGCCGGAAACACAAACGGCGGGCAATCAATCGCCAGATCACACTGCCCCGAACGCAGCGACTCTTCGATCCAAGGCGAGATACCGGCCCGCAATTCCAGCTTTTTCGCCAGATTTCCGGCCAATGCGAGAATCTCGGCCCCCAACACGCAAGACATACTGTCTGACATGGCGATACGAAGGACATCCCGCTGGGTGCTTCCATGCGCTCGCACGTTCGCCAACAAAGCCTCGAAACCGGCGAGCAGGTCTGGGAGCCCGCCCAATAGCTTTTCTCCCGCCGGGGTGAGTTTGATCGGGCGCGTATCGCGGCGCAGCAAGGGCCTGCCCAAGTATTCCTCGAGGCGCTGCAAATGTTGAGAGACCGTCGGCTGAGACAGGCCGAGCGCCGCGCCCGCGACCGTCAGGTTTCGCATTTCCGCGACGGCAACGAATGTCTTGAGAAGCGTTATGTTCAAGGCCGGATCATTGTGCATGGCAATGACTACTATTGCATCTCTGCATGCTTGGAAAGTCTGTTGCGCGCACATCCGGCGCGGCCATCTTGCGTGGGAAATCTTGCAGGAGCGCGCGATGAAAACACAGGCACAAGCGGTCGTGATTGGCGGCGGTCTGGTGGGCTGTTCGATCCTCTATCATCTGGCCAAGCTAGGATGGACCGATGTCGTCCTCTTGGAACGCGACGAGCTGACCTCTGGCTCGACATGGCATGCGGCGGCCAACATCCACGGCCTGCATGACAACAACAACATCTCGAAGATCCAGTATTACACGATGAAACTTTATAAAGAGCTTGAAGCCGAGACGGGCCAAGGCTGCGGAGTGTTTCAGCCCGGCTCGCTTTATCTTGCGCAGACCGAAGCGCGGGAACACCAGCTGCGCTTGCAAGAGGCGAAGGCGCGCTATTTCAGGGCCGATTTTCACAACATCAGCCGCGACGAGGCCGAGCGTCTGCATCCGCTCGTCGATTTCGATGGCATCCGCTGCATCATGTACGAGCCCGATGGCGGCAACGTCGATCCTTCGGGTGTAACCCAGGCCTATGCCGCAGGGGCGCGGAAGATGGGGGCCGAGATTCACCGATTTACTCCGGTCACGGCGACGATTCCCCAGCCAGACGGAAGTTGGATCGTCGAGACCCCGAGGGGCGACATCCGCACCGAATGGGTCGTTAACGCCGCGGGGCTCTGGGCGCGCGAGGTGGCGCGCATGGCCGGGATCGAATTGCCCCTTCAGCCGACCGAACATCAGTATTTCGTAACCGAAACCATCCCCGAGATCGCCGCGATGGGTCGCCGCCTGCCCTCGGTCGCCGACCGCGACGGCGAATATTACCTGCGTCAGGAAGGCAACGGGCTGCTTGTTGGCGCCTATGAAAAAGACATGCGGTTCTGGGCCGAGGATGGCACGCCGCAGGGCTTTGGCCATGAACTTTTCGCCGATGATCTGGAAAGGATCGAGGAAAACATGATGCGCGCCATCGCGCGGGTTCCCGCGGTCGGAACGGCGGGCATCAAGCGGGTCATCAACGGCCCGATGATCTGGTCGCCTGACAGTGCCGCGCTTTATGGCCCGGTGCCGGAACTGCGCAACTATTTCTGCTGCACCGGCATCATTCCCGGATTTTCGCAGTCGGGCGGGCTTGGCCTGATGAGCGCGCAGTGGATCGTCGAAGGCGAACCTCAATACGATATGTTCGCATGGGATCTGGCCCGCTTTGGCGACTGGGCCGGCAAGGTCTTCACCAAGGCCCGCGTCCAAGACCAATATGCCAACCGCTTCAAGATCCATTTTCCTTACGAAGAACGCGCCGCCGGCCGGCCAGTTCGCACCCGCCCGGCCTATGAGATGCAAAAGGCGATGGGCGCGGTTTTCGGCCTCAATTATGGCTGGGAACACCCGCTCTGGTTCGCCCCCGAGGGTGTCGATCCGCAAGAAAGCTATGGCTTTACCCGCCAGCCCTGGTTCGATCACGTCGGTGCCGAGGCCAAGGCGCTGCGGGACGGTGTAGGCGTCATCGACATCTCGAATTTCGCGAAATATCGCATCGCCGGCGCGGGCGCGGGTGCCTGGCTGGATAGGGTCGTGGCCAATCGCGTGCCCACGATAACCGGCCGGTCTTGCCTGACGCCGCTGATCGGCGAGCGCGGGGGCATTGCAGGCGATTTCACGATCACCAAGCTCGGCGACGACGATTTCTTCATGGTCGGGTCGGGCATGGCCGAACGGTATCACCAGCGCTATTTCAATGCCGTGCCCCGTTCTGCCACCGTTGATTTCTCGAGCGCCACGGTCGAACTCTGTGGTGTCAATGTCGCGGGGCCGCAGGCGCGGACCTTGCTGACCCGTCTGACGCAGGATGATCTGTCGAACGAGGCCTTCCCGTTCATGCGTTCACGCCGTCTGACCATCGCCGGGATCCACGCGATTGCCATACGGGTGTCGTTCACGGGCGATCTGGGCTGGGAGCTTTATGTGCCTCAGGCCGAACAGGTGAAACTCCTCTCGGCGGTTTTCGAGGCAGGCCGCGATCTGGGTGTGCGCCCCGTCGGCAGCCGCGCGCTTTTGTCTCTTCGGGTGGAAAAGGGCTATGGGTCCTGGGGCCGCGAATACAGCCCCGAATACTGGCCGCAAGAAGTGGGCCTCGACCGGCTGATCAAGATGGACAAACCCGATTTTCTGGGCAAAACCGCCTATGCGGCCATTGCTGGCAAGCAGCCGCGCGAACGACTGGTAACATTTGAGGTCGACGCCGAGACCGCGGATGCCTCTGGGGGCGAGCCCGTTTTTCTTCCAGACGGAACGCCGGTCGGTCGGGTCAGCAGCGGCGCTTTCGGCTATTCGATCGGCAAATCTCTGGCGCTGGGGTTTATCAAGACCGACCATGCCACCGCCGGAACCGAAGTTCGTATCGCTATTCTCGGGCGCGATCACCGGGCTGTCATCCTCGCCGAGCCCCTTTTTGATGCCACAGGCGCAAGGTCGAGGTCCTGATGGGCCGGAGTGTTCGCAGATGCCCGGTTTCGGTGAGCGGCCGACGTTGCCCTCAGCGAAAATCAGGCACGTAGCCGGCTCTGATAGTCATGCGCCCGCCAGTTCGCGCGCGCGCGCCACTGCTCCTCGCTCTGGCGAGCGGCCAAATCATCGGGGATTTCAACCTCGTCAAACCCGGCACGCCGGGCCATGGCATATTGGTCGGCCAGAAGCGGCCCGCAGGCGCGCAGCCGACCCAGATAGCCCATCAGTCGCAGACGGCGAGCGATGGTGAATCCTCGGCCGTCAGCAAAGCTGGGAAAGTCGCCGCGGATCAGATCGATGACGTCGAGCACCCCCCGCAGAAGCGCCGGACCGGCCGTTGGCGGAAGCGCAACACCGATGTTGGCGCCTCCTGCACCGGCGAGAACCGCCTCCGGTTCCAGAATGGCGTCGAGCCAATCGTCTTCGGCAAAGCCTTGGTCTGTGACGAGTATGGGCATGGTCGTTCCTAGTCTTGTGTCAGGCCGCGGAGTCACGCACGAGATTTGTGCCCGCAAAGTGAATGCCGCATTCGATCTTTTCCTGGTTCCGCCAGCGACCCGCCCGCGGGTCTTCGCCGAAACCGACCTGTGTGGTGCAGGGGGCGCACCCGATGGACGGATAGCCACGGGCCACAAGCGGATGCCGGGGCAAATCTTTGGCCGCCATATAGTCCTGCACCTCGTCGGTCCCCCAATGGGCGAGCGGGTTCACCTTGATGCGCCGGTCTGCTTCGTTTTCGAAGGGCGCAAGCCTGGCCCGGGCGCCCGACTGGTAGCGTTTGCGCCCGGTGATCCAGGTATCGAAACCTTCAAGGGCCTGCTGCAGCGGGATCGTCTTGCGCAGCGCACAGCATTGGTCGGGAAAATAGAGATGCAAGAGCCCCTCATTATCCTTCTCAAAGGTCTCTTCCCGCTTCGGCGTTATGACGCGCACATCGGTCAACCCGAGGCGCTCGGCAATCGTCTTTTGATACTCGAGCGTTTCGGCAAAGAGCATCTATGTGTCGAGAAACAGGATCGGGGTCGCAGGGTCGATCGCCGCGACCAGATCAAGAAGAACCACCGATTCCGCCCCGAAGGACGAAACAACGCCTACATTTCCAAACTGCCCACTCAGGAGAGTGTGGCGCAGAATGGCTTCCGCACTTTGGCGTTCAAACCGGCTGTTGAGGCCGATGACCTTCTCGTCGAATGTCAGTCTATGCAGCATCGGCTTGCGCCTCCCTGTCGTAGAGTGCGGCCTTGAACGGCTCCAGACCGACCCGCTTGTAGGCTTGGAGAAAGGTCTCCGCCTGCGAGAGCCGCAGGGCGAGATAGGCTCGAACGATCCGTTCGACCGCATCGGAAATCTCGTCATAGGAAAAGCCCGGTCCAGTCTTGTCGCCCAGAACCATGTCTTCGGTGCCGTCGCCACCCAAGGTAATCTGATAGTTTTCTACCCCGGCCCGATCGAGGCCAAGAATGCCGATGTGGCCGACATGGTGATGCCCGCAGGCGTAGATGCAACCCGAGATCTTGATCTTGAGCGGCCCGATCTCGTGATCGAGCTTGAGGGCATCAAACCGCTCGGCAATTTCCTGGGCGACAGGGATCGAACGCGCGGTTGCCAGCGCGCAATAGTCCATGCCCGGGCAAGCGATGATATCGCTGACGAGGCCGACATTGGCGCTTGCCAGATCCGCCTCGCGGAGGGCCCGATAGACGGCCGGCAGATCAGACTTGTGAACGTGCGGCAGGATCACGTTCTGCTCGTGGCTGATGCGCAATTCACCGTGGCCATAGGTCTCGGCGATTCTGGCCATGGCGCGCATCTGCGCAGAGGTTGCGTCTCCTGGGGTCGCCCCCGGCTTCTTGAGGCTGATCGTGACGATCGCGTAGTCGGCTGCGCGATGCGCGGCAAGGTTGGTGTCGCTCCAGGATCGGAAGGCCGGATCGGCGCGGCGGGCAGCATCGAAGGCATCCACCGGACGCACGGCCAGATCCGGGCCGGCGAAGTGCTGCTTGAAACCGGCCAAGAGTTGTGGATCGACGCCGGAAAAGCTCGGCCGGATCTCGGCAAAGCGCTCTTCGACCAATCTCCGGATCTCGTCGAGCCCGTGTTCGTGAACAGTGATCTTGATCCGCGCCTTGTATTTGTTGTCACGCCGCCCGAGCAGGTTCCACACACTGACGACCGCCTCGACATAAGGCAGTAGCTCGCCGGTCGGCAGAAAGCCGCGAATGACCTTGCCGACCATCGGCGTCCGGCCAAGCCCGCCGCCGACGATGACCTCAAAGCCCGGCACGCCGTCGGCGCTGCGGACCATGCGCAGCCCGATGTCATGGGCTTTGGTTACGGCGCGGTCGTTGGGGCTTCCGGTGATGGCGATCTTGAACTTGCGCGGCAAGAACTGAAACTCGGGATGATCCGTCGACCACTGCCGAAGCAGTTCCGGATAGGGGCGCGGGTCTTCGATTTCATCCGCCGCCGCCCCGGCGAAATGATCGGCCGTCACATTGCGGATCGTATTGCCCGAAGTTTGGATGGCGTGCATCTGGACCTCGGCAAGCGCGTCGAGAATATCCGGCAAATCGCGCAACTTGGGCCAATTGAACTGGATGTTCTGGCGGGTCGTGAAATGGCCGTAACCCTTGTCAAAAGCCTCGGCGATATGTGCGAGTTGGCGCATCTGAGTGGGATTGATCGTCCCATAGGGAACGGCCACACGCAGCATATAGGCATGGAGTTGAAGATAAAGGCCGTTCATCAGCCGCAAGGGGCGAAACTCGTCCTCGGTCAGGCTGCCGTTTATGCGCCGTTCGACCTGGGCGCGAAACTGAGCCACACGTTCCCGAACGAAAGCCTCGTCGAAATCATTATAGGCATACATTCTCAGATCCCCCCTTGCTTGCCGTGGCTGTAATTCGAGGGGCCGCGCGTCCGAAATGCTTCCCGGAAATGAACCGGCTCGGGGCCATGCTCGCCTGAACGGGCGTCGGCGAGATAGGCGCCGACGACGCGGCGACCTTGCGACTGCGCCAGCAGCAGCCGGATCGTCGCGTGCGCCTCATCTTCGAGCAGCTCGGCCTCGTGAATAGATCGCGACCAACGTCCATCCTCGGTCAGCCAGACAACGTCTCCGTCCAGAAGATCGTTGGCCGTCACTACCTTGGGCGTGAACAGGCGGGTCATCGTGCGAAATCCTTCCTTCTCGATCAGTCAGAGCGGACAAAAACGCGACAACCCGTATGCTGAAAACAGCACCATCTGGTGCGCCGGGACGCCCGTTTTCACAAACCAACCTAGCAGGACTGGCGCCGGCTTCGCCATATAGCCTTGAAAATAATAATGTTTTCTGGTCGGCGCGGCATATCGGATGTTTCGGTCCCCAAACCCCCGTCAGTCCACGAACGTCGTTTCACCTGACTGGCAAATTTCGGAACACCGTCTTGAAGGAAAGATTATGGATGGGCCGAATAGGGCCCTCTGCGCCCTGCCCCGCCCGACGGAAAAGTCTTGCGACACGCCGATCAAGTCGGCCGGGCGGATCGGTCAGATCATTCATGCCTGACCGAATTTCTCCCGCCAGGTGGGTAACGGATTGTCGGGCATGGGCTTGGCCTCATAAACTGCCCGTGCGATCGCGCGCGCAAGGCAGGTCGCGGCCGCGTGTCCGAGCTGCAAGAGCGTCGCTGCATCCGTGGTCTTGGGCCCGTCGCCAGTGGACGCGGCAAAGACCAGATCGCCATCCAGTGGCGTGTGCGACGGAAGGAGCGCCCGGGCCATCCCGTCATGGGCGGCGGTCGCCATCCGCGTGCACTGCGCCTGATCGAGCGGCGCGTCCGTCGCGACGATGGCGATCGTCGTTGCCTCGCGTTGACCGAGCTTGGTGGTCGGCCAGCCCGACGGATACTCCAACGGCGCGCCAGAACCGCCGAACTCGGCCCCGATTTCGAACGGAGCCGCCCAGAAATACCTGCTATCCCCCACGGTGGCCGATCCCAGAGCATTCACCGCGACCAAAGCGCCGACAGTGACGCCACCCGGCAAGATCACGGAGGCGGACCCCAGCCCGCCCATCAAGATCGACGTCGTGCCCCCGAAACCCGCCCCCGCAGTGCCAAGTGCGAACGTTTCCGAGGCGGCTGATAGGCTCGCCTTGCCCAGGTCGTAATAGGGGTTTCTCGTCCAGGACTTGTCGCCCCCATTCAGCAGGTCGAACAGGATTGCTCCCGGCACGATTGGCACCTTTTGCCCGCCGACATCGAACCCCCTTCCCGCAAGTCGCAGGGCGTCTGCCACGCCGGAACAGGCATCGAGCCCGAAGGCCGAGCCACCGGCGAGGACCAGCGCATCGACCTGCTCAACCGTCTTGTCGGGAGCCAGAAGGTCGGTTTCGCGCGTGCCGGGCGCGCCGCCCATGATGTGAACACCCGCCGTGAGGGGCCGATCCGCAAGCAGGGTCGTGACGCCACTCTTCAAAGCGGGATCGGCGGCATTGCCCACCTTGAGACCAGCCACATCTGTGATGAGGTTGCGCGGCCCGCTCCGCATCAGATGCACCTCCCGCCATCAACTTCCAGTGCCACACCCGTCACCATGCTGGCCTCGTCCGAGCACAGAAACAGGGCCGCATTGCCCATGTCTTCCGGTGTCGAGAAACGCCCCAGGGGGATGGTCGACAAGAACCTGGCGCGGACCTCTGGCGTGTCCTCTCCAATGAACGATTTCAGCAAAGGGGTCTCTCCCGCAACGGGATTGAGCGCGTTCACGCGGATACCGTGCGGGGCCAGCTCGACGGCGAGGGCCTTGGTTGCCGTTATGACCCAGCCCTTCGAAGCATTGTACCAGCTTAGACGCGGGCGGGGCGAGACACCTGCCGTCGAGGCGATATTCAGAATGACACCCGCCTTGCGTCGCTTGAACTGCGGGACAAAGACCTGCGTCGCGTGAAAAATCGCCTTCATGTTGACGCTGAAGATCTTGTCAAAATCCGCTTCGGAAACTTCCTCGGTTGCGGCTGGCAAATGCGTGACGCCCGCGTTGTTGACGAGGATATCCAGCGGCCCGATGTCTGCCACCGCATCGCGCAGCGCTTCGATTTCGGCCCGATCTGCCACGTTGCACGCCACGGCGACGCCGCCGATTTCGTTCGCGACCGCGCGCGCCGCCTCGCCGTTGATGTCGGCGACAACGACGTGCGCGCCTTCCGCCGCGAACCTGAACGCGATGCCTGCCCCAAAGCCGGACCCTGCCCCCGTGACGATTGCGATCTTGTCCTTCAGTCTCATGTGTTCATCCGTGCCAAGTTGCGACTGTTTTCAGTTGCGAAAAGCCGTAGAGCGCCTCGAATCCCTTCTCGCGTCCATGCCCTGACTTCCCGACGCCGCCAAACGGGAGTTCGACCCCGCCCCCGGCACCGTAGTTATTGACGAACACCTGCCCCGCTCTCAACCCCCTGGCCAGCCGGAACTGGCGTCCGCCGTCCGCGGTCCAGACGGACGCAACCAGGCCATAGTCAGTGGCGTTGGCGATCCGGAGCGCATCCGGCTCTTCATCGAACGGGATCAGCACCTGAACCGGGCCAAAGATTTCTTGCTGGGCAAGAACATGATCCGAAGGCACGTCGGCGAAAAGGGTCGGGCGCACGAAATGACCCGCGTTCGAAGCCGCCGATGACAAAACCCCTTCGGCAGCGAGTGTGAGATCTGAACCCCGAGCCAGATAACCTTGCACGATATCCTTCTGGCGCGCCGAAATCAGCGGCCCAACGCGCGGATCGGACAGGGCAGGTCCGACCGTCAGGGCGCCGTATTCGGCCGCCATCCGCGCTCGCACCTCGGCATAGATCCCGCGCTGCACGAGGATTCTCGACGAGGCCGAGCAGGTCTGGCCCGCATTCTGGATTCCTGCGTTGACGAGAAATGGCAGCGCCCTATCCAGATCGGCGTCATTGAAAACAAGCTGTGGCGACTTGCCGCCCAGTTCCAGTGTCACCGGCACGACGTTCTTGGCCGCCGCGGTCTGGATCAGCGTCCCGACGCCCACAGATCCGGTGAAAGAGATGTGCTGAACTCCCGGATGGCCCGCCAGCGCCGCCCCGGCCTCGGCGCCGAGGCCCGTCACCACGTTGAGCGCCCCCGGCGGCATTCCGGCCTCAAGCGCCAGCGCCGCGAAAGCCAAGGCGGTCAGGCAGGCTTCCTCGGCGGGCTTCAACACACAGGCGTTGCCCATGGCCAGCGCAGCGCCCACCGAACGGCCAATGATCTGCATCGGATAGTTCCAGGGGATGATATGGCCGGTGACACCGTGCGGCTCCCGCAGCGTATAGACTGTATATCCGTCGAGATAGGGGATCGTCTCGCCGGTGATCTTGTCGGCAGCGCCGCCGTAATACTCCAGATAACGCGCCAAGGCGACAGCGTCTGCACGCGCCTGGGTCAAAGGCTTGCCAACGTCGCGCGCCTCGAGAAAGGCAAGATCCTCGACCCGCGACAGCACCAGTCTGCCAAGGCGTGTCAAGAGGCGCCCGCGCTCGAGAGCCGTCATGCGCCCCCACTCGCCTTCACGGGCGGCATGTGCCGCGCCGATGGCTGCGTCGATCGCTTCTGATCCGCCTCGTGCAATCGTCGTCAGTGCTTCGCCGGTCGACGGGTCATGCAACACGAGCCTGTCCGAACTCGCGACCCACGCTCCTCCGATCAGGTTGCTTGATGGGGGAATGCCAAATGATTCAAGTGCCATGACTCGCCTTCTTCATGTCCGGAAGTTTCGGGGCGGCGGCAAGAAGCGCCTGGGTATAGGGATGCTGCGGGTTGGAAAAAACCTGCTGGGTTGGACCCTGTTCAACGATCGCGCCGGCCTGCATGACCATCACCCGATCCGTAATCGAGCGCACCACACTCAGGTCGTGGCTGATGAAAAGATAGCTCAGCGGGCGGCGGCGGCATAAATCGGCGATCAGATCGAGACATTGCGCACGAACCGAAACATCGAGGGCCGAGACCGCCTCGTCGAACACGATCATAGTCGGATCGTTGATGAGCGCGCGCGCTATGGCGATCCTCTGTCGTTGACCGCCAGAGAACTCATGTATGTAGCGCGACGCGTCCGACGCCTTGAGCCCCACAGCGACCAGCGCCTCGGCGACGCGTGCCTCGCGTGCCGCGCCGCGCGGCGGATCGGGCAAAAGATTGAACGGCTCGGCCACAAGGCGTTCGACCCGATGGCGAGGATTGAAACTGCTATAGGGGTCCTGGAACACGACCTGCATCTTGCGCCGGACTTCGAAGTTCGGGCGCAGACCGGTCCAGACCGGTGCACCGTCGACCGTAATCGTTCCACTTTGCACCGGCTCGAGCCCGAGGATCGCGCGTGTCAGTGTCGATTTCCCACACCCTGACTCGCCGACCAGCCCCAGTCGCTCGCCGTGGTGAAGCGTAAAACTCACGTCATCGACGGCATGAACCTCCGGCCGCGCTCCAAACAGACGCGTGCGGGGCTGGCGATAGGTCCGCACCACATTGCGCACAACCAGCAAAGGCTCGGGCGGCGGCGCAGGCGGCAGATCGACCTCGTGGGTCGAGGCCTCGAACAGCGCGCGCGTGTAGGGATGGCGCATGGCGGAAAAAAGTTGCGCGGTCGGGCCGGCTTCCACGATGCGGCCGTTTTGCATGACTGCGATGCGATCGGCCATGCCGGCAACAACCGCCAGGTCGTGGGTGATCATCATCAGACCCATGCCGAAATCTCTGGTCAGATCCTTGAGAAGGTCGAGGATCCGTGCCTGCGTGGTCACATCAAGCGCCGTTGTCGGTTCGTCGGCGATCAGGAGGTGTGGACGCAGCGCGATGGCCATGGCGATGACCACCCGCTGGCGCTGGCCGCCGGACAACTGGTGAGGATACCTCGACAGTGGAAAGCGGGCCGCAGGCAACCCCACTCGGTTCAGCACGGCCCGCGCGCGGTCAAGGGCTTCGGTCCGGCTGACCGCCTCGTGCTGCAAGATTGTCTCGGCAACCTGAGCCCCGATTGTCTGGACCGGGTTGAGCGCGGTCATGGGTTCCTGAAACACCATGCCGATGCGCGCACCCCGAACCGAGCACATTTGCGGCTCGGTCAGGGTCAGCAAATCGGTGCCGTCAAGCTCGATCCGGCCTTCGACCTTCGCGCCTTCGGGCTGCAGACCGATGGTCGCCAATGCGGTCATGGACTTTCCAGAGCCGCTCTCACCAGTGATCGCGACGATTTCTCCGGGCGCGATCTCGAGAGAAACCTCGTGCAAGATCGGTATTTGCGCGATTGAAAGCGACAGGTTCGAGATGCGCAGCAAACTCATGTGCGCGCCACCCTGATACGCGGGTCGAGCAGGTCACGCAGGCCATCGCCCATCAGGTTCAACCCCAGCACCGTGAACACGATCGCAAGGCCCGGCACCAGAGCCACGTGCGGCGCGATACTGGCCAGTGTCTGGGCATCGGCCAGCATCCTGCCCCAACTGGCGGTCGGCGGTTGCGCGCCAAGTCCGATGTATGACAGGGCCGCCACGGCCAGAATGCCAAGGGAAAACTGGATCGTGCTCTGCACGATGAGCAGGTTCGCTATGTTCGGAAGTATATGTTCGACCGAGATCCGCGCCGGAGATTTTCCCGCCACGCGGGCTGCCAGGATAAAGTCTCGCGACCAGAACGACAGGGCCGCCCCCCTCGTCACCCGGGCGAAGACCGGAATATTGAAAATGCCGATCGCGATGATTGCGTTCGTCGCGCCGGCGCCGAACACGGCAGTGATCAGAATGGCGATCACAAGGCTGGGAAAGGCAAAGATCAGATCATTGCCGCGCATGATGACTTCGTCGAGCATCGACCCGCGCCGCGCAGCCGCGACCAGACCTAGAGGCACGCCGAGGCAGATGCCGATGCCGACGGCAAGCAACGCGACCGCGATCGAAGTTCGCGCCCCCATCATGATCATCGACACGATGTCGCGTCCCAACTGGTCCGTGCCCAGCCAATGTGCGCCCGTCGGCGTCTGCAATCGTTGCGGGATTGCCAGGGTTTCGATGTCGTATGGCGTCCAGATAAACGACAGCAGCGCGCCGCCGGCAAAAACCATCGTCAGCAGCGATCCCAAGATCAAGCTACGCGGCATTCTCATGCGCCCGTCCTCAGACGGGGGTCGACCGCAGCATAGGCCAGATCGACCGCGAAATTGACGATGATCACGGACGCAATCAAAAGCATCACCACGCTTTCAACAACAATCAGATCCCGCGACGAGATCGCCTGGAAGATAAGCCGCCCCATGCCCGGCAGGAAGAATACCTGCTCGATGACGATGCCGCCCGCCAAGAGGAAAGAGAATTGCAGACCGATGATCGTCAGCACCGGAATAAGCGCGTTGCGCACAGCATGGCGCCACAGGGCTTGCCGCCGGCTAAGCCCCTTGGCGCGGGCCGTCCGGATGAAATCCTCGTTCAGCATATCGAGCAAAGACGACCGCATGACACGGGTCAGGATTGCCGCCTGCGGCAGCGCGAGCGCAAAGGCGGGCAGGATTAGCGCCTTGAGACCCTTGAACAATCCGGCGTCCCACCCCGGAAAGCCCCCTGCGGATACCCAACGCAACTTGATCGCAAAGATCAAAACGAGGATCATGGCAAACCAGAAATTCGGCACGGCGATGCCCAGTTGCGTCGCGCCCATCACGCCAAGGTCTCCGGTTCGGCCGCGATGGCTTGCGGCATAGATCCCGGCGGGAAAGGCAATCACGACGGTGATCGCCAAAGCCAGCAAAGCCAGCGGCAACGACACGGCGATCCGGTCGGCGACCATCTGCGACACCGGGGTGCGGTAGGTGTAGGAGGTGCCAAAATCCCCTTGCAACATCCCCGTAACCCAAGCGACATATCGCTGCGCGGTCGGCAGATCGAGACCGAGTTCGGTCCGCAAGGCTGCGATCGTGTCAGGGCGCGCGTTGACGCCCAGCATATAGGCGGCCGGATCGCCAGGGACGATCTCAACCACTGTGAAAATCACCATCGAGGCCACCACCAGGCTCAGGCAAAGCGAGGTAACGCGACCGATCATGTAGCGGATCATCGCAAGGTAGCTCCGATATTATTCCCGAACCGGAACAGCCCCGGCCCATCGACGGCAACAAGGGCGCCCAACATATTCGTTGAGCGCCCGAGTTCGCTTTACGGCCAGCTGACAGCTGTCATGTCAATTGCCGCGGTCGGCTGGTTGAGCCAGAGACCCTCGATCCCTGCCCGTGCAATGGTCGGGATGGCCAGTTCAAAGAGATACCCGTTCACGTAGTCCTCGGCGATGATCGTTTGCGCCTGCTTGAGGAGATCTGATCGAGCGGCCGGTTCGGTGGTCTGATTCAGGGTCGCCATCAATTTCTGGAAATCGGGATTGTCGTATTGGAAGTAATAGCCCGGGTTCGCATAGATCCCGATATCCATGGGCTCCGTATGGCTGACAATTGTCAGGCCATAGTCATGACCACCGAACGTAACCTCCAGCCACTGCGCCCATTCCTGATTCTGGATCTCGGCGTTGATACCCACTTCACGCAGTTGGGCAGCAATGATTTCGCCGCCGCGACGGGCATAGGACGGCGGTGGCAGCGTCATTACGGTGTCAAAGCCGTCGGGATAACCCGCCTCGGCCAGAAGTTGGCGAGACAGTTCAGGATCGTAGTTCGACAGGCCGGTTAGGTCTATATAGTCGGGGTTATGCGGCGCGAAATGGGTTCCGATGGGCGTGCCCATGCCATACATCGCACCGTCGATGATAGCCTGGCGGTCAATGGCGTGGGCCACCGCCTTACGCACCAACCGATTGTTGAAGGGCTCGGCGCCGTTGTTCATCGCCAGGATCGTCTCGCCTTCTGTATTGCCGATCAACACCTGAAAGCGCGGGTCCGCTTCGAACTGCGGGACGTTTTCCGGCGCCGGATACCCTGCGAACACGTCAACATCCTCGGCCATCAACGCCGCGTAGGCCGCCGTTGGGTCGGAGATGAAGCGGAATGTCACAGACTCCAGAACGGCCGGCGTACCCCAATAGCCGGGGTTGCGTGCGATGCTAATATGATCCCCTTGGACCCAGTCCTGAAAGACAAACGCGCCTGTCCCCACAGGGTTGGTCGCCGCAGTGCCGATGCTTTCCGGCGCGACGATAACGGCATCACCCCACGCCATGTTGAACAGGAACGAACCGGTCGGCACGCTCAACGTCACCTGAACCGTCAGCGGGTCGATCACGGTCACGTCAGTGATATTTGCGAACAGGCCCTTTTGGGCGTTCGTGCTATCCTCGGCGCGGGCGCGGTCAAGGCTGAACTTAACGTCCTCGGCGTCCATCGAGGTTCCGTCGTGGAATGTTACGCCGCTGCGGAGGTGGAAAGTGTAGACAAGACCATCGTCCGAAATATCCCAACGCTCGGCCAGTCCTGGCACGACAGAGCCATCCGACATGAAGCGGGTCAGCCCCTCGAAGATGTTGGAATAAACTACCGAGTCGATGGCCTGAGCCGCGCCGCCCGTCGGATCGAGATTAGGCGGCTCGAGTTGCATGGCAACGTCGATATGCGTGTTCTGCGCCAACGCGCCAGTGGCGAGCATGGCCGCAGATCCGGCCAGCATCATAGTGGTTAATAACTTCATGTCCTTGTCTCCCCGTTTGAGTCTTTCGGCAAAAGCAGTGCGACAAGGCTTCGGGCCATCACCGCCGCACTATCCATCATGTCTTCGACCCCGACATATTCGTCAGGCTTGTGCGCAAGCTCCAAAAGCCCCGGACCGTAGGCGATACAATTCTTCAGCTTGCCGATTCGGTCGATATGTTTCTGATCATAGCTCCCCGGCGATGCAACGAATTCCGCTTCTTTTCCCATGACATCCGAAATTGCCTTAGCCACCGTTCGGGCAATCGGCGCGTCTTGATCGGTCATCGACGGGATTACGTGATTGAGTTCACGCACCGCATAGTCAAACCGTGGACGGT
>JAURFB010000012.1 GCA_030827165.1 Marivivens sp. | reverse complement strand
GGCCTCATCCTCAAGAGTGCTGGCTGCGACAGAGAGATCAACGATCTTGTTGACCTTGTTCGGTCGGCTGCCGAACGGATAGCTTTCAGAGTGGCGCGAGAACCACATACCACCAACTTCGGTCGCCATGCCAACACCGGTTTGAAACTCAGGTTGGACCCACCAGCTCACGATGCTGCCCGAAACTTCAACATCGAGAACAACTTTGGTCTCGACGATGACCGGCGCATTTCCCTGAAGCTGGGTATAGCTCTGCCCGTTACTCAAAACGACAATCGGATCAGGGCTGATAGAAAGAATTTCGTAGCTTGCGGTGTCGGCTCGCGCCGCGGTCGCGCCAAGCGCTGCAATCGCGCCGCCCGCGATTAGCGCCCGTAGAGTCTAAGCGTTTATCATTGTTTAGCCCTTCCAAATTCGTTGACGACAAAAAGAGAAGCAAAACGTTCGGGTGGTGTCAGGCGGATCAATCTTCGTTTTAGAATACCAAAGAATGCCGAGATGCCACAGCTCCTTATTTGGAAGGTCATCGCAGAGCTTCTCGGTGTCAATCTGCTTTGATCAGGCCGTCAGAATACGCCCAGCTCCTATGTACAAACCGAGCAGTTTGGGAGTTTTGAATTGCGCAAAATGCACAATTCGAGGGAAGAGGAGGTGGTTCAGGGGCGGGATAGCGCTTGGTCTTCGTTCGGGCGCCAGCGCTCAGTTGCCCGCTCTTGATCTTGATCAGTTTCGTGCGCAGATAATGGGGTAAGGTGGTTTTATGAAGATAAGTTCAGTACCGAGAAATCCCAACCTTGCCTTTCGCGCCAAAGGGCTGACCAAGGTCTACGGAGAGGGACGAACCGCCGTTCATGCCTTGCGCGGCGTCGACATGGAGATCCCGAAAGGCGAGATAGTAGTTCTGCTGGGGCCGTCAGGATCGGGGAAATCCACGCTTCTGAACATCCTTGGCGGGCTTGATCGTCCGACCGAAGGCACGGCGCATTTTACGGATCAATGCCTGACCGACATGGATGATTCCGCGCTCACGCTCTATCGGCGCAACCATGTTGGCTTTGTTTTCCAGTTCTATAACTTGATGCCCAGCCTGACCGCCGAAGAAAACGTCGAGCTTGTCACCGAGATTGCGCGCAATCCGATGGACGCGGGCAAGGCGCTAAGCCTCGTTGGGCTTGGCGAGCGCCGCCATCATTTTCCGGCGCAGCTTTCGGGCGGCGAACAGCAGCGCGTGGCCATCGCGCGGGCCGTGGCCAAACAGCCCGAGGTTCTCTTTTGCGATGAGCCCACGGGCGCTTTGGATAGCACCACGGGCCGCGCCGTCCTTCGGGTCTTGCGAGATGTAAACGACCGTCTCGGCACAACAATCCTGATCGTGACCCACGCCGCGGCGACAGCGGCGATGGCCGATCGAGTCATCCACTTTGCGGATGGGGGCATCCGAGAGATTTCGACCAACAAGACCCGTCTTGATCCCGAAGAGCTGGTCTGGTGAGTCCGCTCGACAAAAAGCTTTGGCGCGATCTGCGCCGCGTCAAAGGGCAGGCGGCCGCCATCGGTCTTGTCATCGCGCTCGGCGTGATGATGCAGGTGATGATGTCGGGCCTCGTCCATTCCCTTCAGGAGACCCGCGCCGAATACTACGAGCGCTATCGCCTCGCCGATATTTTTGCGCCGGTGCTTCGCGCCCCCAACTCCGTGACGCCTCAGCTTGCCGCAATTGAAGGTGTTTCGCGGGTCGAAACCCGTGTCACGGGCATGGTGCTTATCGATATTCCGTCCCGTGATCTTCCGGTGATGGGGCGCGCAATTTCGCTGCCACCGGGCGGCGATCCGGGGCTGAATGCGATCTACATGAGCACGGGCCGGATGTTTGACGCCGCGCACCCCGAAGAGATCGTGCTGCTCGACAGTTTCGCCGAGGCAAATGGACTGAAGGCAGGCGACAATCTTGTTGCGACGATCAACGGCGCGCAGCGGCAATATCGGATCGTCGGAACCGCACGTTCGCCCGAATATCTCTACACCACGGCCCCCGGCGAGCTGGTCCCTGACGATGCCCGCTTCGGCGTGATCTGGATGAACCGCGATGCGCTCGCTGCCGCCTATGACATGGTTGGCGCCTTTAGCGAGGCGCTGTTTGCGATCAATCGCGATGCGACCCAAGCCTCTGTCTTGCAAGAGATTGACCGTGTGCTCAAACCCTATGGCGGTGGCGGCGCATACGGGCTTGAGGACCAGTATTCCAACCGCTTCGTTTCAGAAGAGATGAGCGGACTTGAGGTCAGCGCCTCCGGCGTGCCGCCCTTCTTTCTCGCTGTCGCGGCATTCCTTCTCTACATCGTTATCAGCCGAATGGTGCAGGCCGAGAGGGAAGAGATCGGCCTGATGAAGGCCTTTGGCTACCGCAATCGCGAGGTTGGCTGGCACTATATGAAGATGGTGCTGGTGATTGCCATTGGCGGTGCGATTGCTGGCTGTCTCATTGGCATCGGCACCGGTCGGGCGATGATCAATCTCTATACGATGTATTTCAAATTCCCTTTTCTAGTCTTCGTGCTTGATCCCACGTCTTTCGTAAGCGGCGTTTCGGTTTCGATCCTGTCGGCTTCGATTGGCGGCCTCTTTGTCATGCGGCGCATCTTCCGCATGGCGCCCGCCGACGCGATGCGCCCGCCCGCGCCCGCCGATTACAGCGCCGCCGGCCAGATAGGCGCTTGGTTTGCCAAGTATCTCGATCAGCCGAGTCGGATGGTCTTGCGGCGCGTCACCCGCCAGCCGGGGCGGATGATGGGCGCTGTGCTTGGCATCGCGGCGGGTATGGCACTCACTCTCTCGATGATCACGATCTACGCGGGGTTTGAGCGCACCCTTGATCTGACCTTTACCGTAGTCGACCGTTCGGACGTGACGGTGGGTTTCGCGCGGCCGGTTGGCGAAGACGCGATCTTTGCGCTCCGCCGCATCCCCGGCGTCGAGGTGGTTGAGCCAACGCGTGCGGTTGGTGCCGTCTTGCGAAACGGCCGTTTCAGCCATCAAGGCGCGGTTACGGGCCTTACAGTTGCGCCAGAACTGATCCGTGCCATCGATAGCGACTATTCCACAATCGAAATGCCCGAGAGCGGAATCGTTCTTGCAAAGGAGTTGGCCGACCTTCTCGATATCAAACCGGGCGAAATGCTTGCGGTCGAGGTTATGGGCGGCCGACAGCCTGTCGTCGATGTTCCGGTTGTGGCGATCGCCCAGAGCCTTCTGGGCGCGCCCGCCTATATGGGGATGGAGGCTCTCAATCGAGCCTTGGGTGAGCCGGGGCTGGCGTCGGGCGCCTATCTCAAGATCGACAAAGCCTTTGAGCAGGAAATCTTTGCCGCTCTTCGGGATATGCCGATGATCGCGGGTGTGAGCCTGAAATCCGAAATGAGGACGGCTTTTGAAACGCTGATGAACCAAGGGGCCGGTGCGACCCGATATGTTATGGGGCTTGTCGCTTTCATCATCACCTTCGGCATCGTCTACAACGCTGCCCGCGTGGCGCAGGCCGAGCGCGCCCGCGACCTCGCGAGCCTGCGCGTCATCGGCTTTCATAGGGGCGAGACGGCCTTTGTCCTTCTTGGCGAACTTGCGGTTGTTACCCTTTTGGCTTTGCCGGTGGGGTCAATGATCGGGCACTATATGTCTTTTGCGGTCGCCGAAGGATTTTCGACCGAGCTCTATCAAATCCCTTCGCTCTTTTTGCCCGAAAGCCACGGCTATTCGGCGCTTGTTGTGATTGCCGCCGCCCTTTTTTCGGGCTGGCTTGTGAAACGTGACCTTGATCGGGCTGATATCACAACGGCCCTGAAAACACGGGAGTAGACCCATGGCCCAGAAACGCCGCCGTTCGCGCAATTTCCTGACCCTCTTCGCGATTGCCTTGATCGTGGCTGCGATGGCCTATGCCTTCTGGCCCAAGCCCGCATTGGTGGACCTTGGCTCGGTCGGGCGTGGCCCGCTGATGGTGACGATCGATGAAGAAGGGCAAACGCGGGTACGCGACATTTACCTCGTCACCGCTCCGACGACGGGCAACCTGGAGCGGATCGTTCTTCAGTCAGGGGACGCGGTCAGCAAGGGGCAAAAGATTGCCGGGATCGCTCCGGCATTGCCGGGCATGGCGAAAGAAGCAATCGCTGCGCCCGCTGACGGGCAAGTTCTCCAAATTTATCAGGCAGGTGGAACGATGGTTGTCGCTGGGTCGCCGATCCTTGAAGTTGGCGATATCAGCTCCGACCTCGAGGTCGTGGTCGATCTTCTTTCCTCTGATGCTGTCTCGATCACCCCTGGGGCGCGGGTTCTCCTTGATGGATGGGGCGGCGGCACCACGCTTGAGGGAGTTGTCGCTCGGGTCGAGCCTGTTGCGACCACCCGAATCTCGGCGCTTGGCGTGCAGGAGCAGCGGGTTGACCTAACGATCGACTTTACCGGTTCGGCCGAAGACCGCGAGGGCCTGGGCCACGGTTATCGTCTCGAGGCCCGCATCGTGCAGTGGAGCGACGACGCGGCGCTCCTCGCGCCGGCAAGCGCCCTATTCCGTGAGAACGGCGCTTGGTCGGTCTTCCGGGTCGAGGAGGGGGGCGCGCATTTGGTTGCGGTTGATCTGGGGCATAGCGATGGCGTCCACAGCGAGATCCTCGGCGGGCTTGGGGAGGGCGATGTCGTTGTTCTCTATCCGTCCTCCAGCCTCACCGACGGTTCCGCCGTCGCTGAGCGTGTCGCGCAATAGGTTGCCCGTATCGACCACAAATGATTGACTTAGCGAATTCGTTGCTATGCAATCGACGTTTTTTAAGCCGTCAAGTTGTTGCACCGCAAACGATTTCTTCTTGCTTTGCGTTTGCTGCTGTTCAAAACAGTGGGCGATAGCGGAGGAAGCTTATGCGTATTGCCATGATCGGAACAGGCTATGTCGGCCTCGTTTCCGGGGTTTGTTTTTCGGATTTCGGCCACGAAGTAGTCTGTGTCGACAAGGACGCAAAGAAGATCGAACGGCTAAAGTCCGGTGAAGTGCCGATCTTTGAGCCGGGTCTTGAGGATCTTCTGGTCAAGAACACCTCTTCCGGAAGGCTTAGCTTTACCACAGATCTTGCCGAAGCGATGGAGGGGGCGGAGGCCGTCTTCATCGCCGTCGGAACGCCGACCCGCCGGGGCGACGGCCACGCGGACCTGACCTATGTGATGGCCGCCGCCGAAGAGATCGCCCAAACGGCGAAGGGCTATGTCGTGGTTGTGACGAAATCGACCGTTCCGGTTGGCACCAACCGCAAGGTGCGCCAGACGATCCACAAAGCCAATCCCGATCTCGATTTCGATGTCGCCTCCAACCCCGAATTCCTGCGCGAGGGCGCTGCGATCGACGATTTCATGCGCCCCGACCGTGTTGTCTTCGGCGTTCAAAATCCGCGCGCGGCCGAAGTGATGAACGAGATCTACCGCCCCCTCTTCTTGAGAGATTTCCCGATCGTGGTGACCGATTTGGAGTCAGCCGAGCTGATCAAATACGCCGCCAACGCGTTTCTCGCCGCCAAGATCACCTTCATCAACGAGATTGCCGCGCTGTGCGAGCGGGTCGGCGCGGACGTGAAAGAGGTCGCCAAGGGGATCGGTCTTGATGGCCGCATTGGCAACAAATTTCTCCACGCGGGGCCGGGCTTTGGCGGGTCATGTTTCCCCAAAGATACCAAGGCGTTGGCGCGTATCGGGCAAGAACACGCCGTACCGATGCAGATCACTGAGACAGTCATCAAGGTTAACGACGAGATCAAGCGTCGGATGATCGACAAGCTTCTCGACCTCTGTGGCGGGAGCTTCAATGGCAAGACGGTCGCCGTCCTCGGTGTCACCTTCAAGCCCAACACCGACGATATGCGCGATGCGCCGAGCCTGACGATCATTCCGGCGTTGGTTGGCGGCGGCGCCAAGGTCAAGGTTGTTGACCCGCAAGGTCGGCATGAAGGCGAGGCGCTTCTTCCCGGCGTCAGTTGGCAAGATGACCCTTACAAGGCGGCGCGCAATGCCGATCTGGTGGTGATCTTGACGGAATGGAATGAATTCCGTGGGCTTGATCTGAAGCGGATCGCCAAGCACATGGCGACACCCCACATGGCGGATTTGCGAAATATCTATTCGGCACATGACGCCAAGAAGGCTGGGTTCTCTGCCTATGCCGCGGTCGGCCGGCCAGCGCTATTGGCCGACTAGGGTCCGAAGGCGCAGGACGCCTCGATCCAGGAGGTCCTGCGCCGCTTCCGGACTTTCCGCTTCGGTATAGAGGCGGAACTCGGGCGCATTTCCGGACGGGCGAAGATGCACAATCCCGCCGTCCTCGAGCGAAATTCTTAGGCCGTCGGTCGTGTCGAGTGAGGTTTCCGCGCCAAAACCATGAAGGAACGCAGCGCGTTCTTCACCATTTTCGGTCAGCCGCGACACCAAGGCTGCGCTAACGCTAATGGGCACATCTTGGAGGCGGCCCGCCTTTGTGAAGCGGGCGGGTTGTGCGGCGACAATGACCGACAGAGGCCCGGGCTGCGACAGCGTGGCGATGATTGGAAGAAAGCTGTCGCGGGTTGGCAGCGGCGGGATAGGCCCAGTGGGGCCTGACGCCTCAAACCCCAAAAGAAAACCACCATTTGCCTCATAGCCGACAACGCGCCCCTTGGCTTCGCCCATGCCAGCGATGACGAAAGGCGAGCCGATACGCGTGCGGATGACCTTGTGGATATTCGGCAGACGCGTCACGCCGCTATTTGACGAAATGGGTGTGACAACGGCCTGGGCCCCGAGCGCCAAGGCGGTGATTTGCCCCAGAATGTCGCCGGGAATGACCTCGCCGTTTTCGTCTGCAAGCATCGGCCGATCCGAGTCGCCATCGGTTGAGGCAACAGCGTCCAAACCCTGATCTTTGGCCCATGCGGTAAGCGTTTGGCGTGTCTCGGGGTCGATTGCTTCGGTGTCCACCGGAATAAAAATGTCAGACCGGCCGAGTTCGACCGTTTCCGCCCCAAGATCACCGAGCAGGGCGAGCAAAAGATCGCGCCCCGCTGCGCTATGGGTGTAGACGCCCACGCGCCGCCCGCGAAGGGCGGAGGGGCCATACGCTTTGCGATAGCGGTCGGCAAAATGCTCTGATGCGGCGGCGGTCAACACCGGCGCGGGCTTGGCCGCATCGGAATGACGCCCGAGCGCTTCGCCGATACGGCTCTCGTCGTCTTTCGTGATCTCACCAGTGACGGTGTAAAATTTAAGCCCGTTCCGATCTGCGGGAATGTGGCTGCCAGTGACCATGACGGCACCCGCCCCTCTCGTTTGCGCTTCAAGTGCCAAGGCGGGTGTCGGCACGACACCGCAATCGAGAACTGTGAGGCCCGCATGGCTGGCCGCTTGGCTGACGGCGCGGGCGATCCGCGGCGAGGAGGCGCGAAGGTCTCTCCCCACGCAAATTTGCCCCCCCGTCTCACAGACCGAAACAAAGGCGCGGACATAGCGTGCGACAAGCTCTTCGGTCAGATCCACAACCAAGCCCCGAAGGCCGCTTGTTCCAAATTTGGGCGCCATGTGTTTCTCGCTATGATTTTGGTTAACCTAGCTGGGCAAGGGGGGCCAGTCTATCGGGGCCGGATCCGCAGGTTGCGCGCGTGTCGTTCGATCCCTTCGGCGAGATCTCCAAGATAACGGAGCGATCTGTCCCCCAAAACGAGCGCCGCATTGCAGAGCAGCTCACAGCTGGAAAGAGATAAAAAGAACTACTAATCTTCTCTCTATTTCCGGCTTGCGGGTGAAGTCTCATCCTTGACGAAAAGAAAAAAGCCCCCGCATTTCTGCGGGGGCAGGGAGGAAACCCGTTGGGTTCTTTATTCGCCCAGATCTTCAGGCAGGATCAAATTCAGCACGATGGTGATGAACGCTGCCGGCAGAAGGCCCGAGGTCAGAAGGATCTGCATGGTCTTGCCAAGGTGCTGAAGCGCACCGGGCTCGAGCTGCAGGCCGAAGCCAACCGAAAGAGCGGTGGCGAAGATGACCATGTTGCGGCGGTTCCATTTGACATCCGACAGCATGTTGATGCCGCTTGCGCAGACCATGCCGAACATGACGATGACGCCACCGCCAAGAACGTTGATCGGAACGGTGTTGATGATCGCGCCAATCTTGGGGATGAAACCACAGACGATCAGGAAGATCGCGCCGATGGTCACGACATGGCGGCTCATGACGCCGGTCATGGCGACAAGACCGACGTTCTGGCTGAACGAGGTGTTCGGCAGGCCGCCAAAGACGCCCGCGATTGCGGTGCCCAGGCCATCGGCGAAGGTCGCGCCCGAGACTTCCTTGTCGGTCGCTTCACGACCAGCACCGCCTTTGGTGATGCCCGAAGTGTCGCCAACGGTCTCGATGGCCGAAACGATGGCCATGAAACACATGCCGATGACGATCGCCCAGTTCAGTTCGAAGCCGTATTTGAACGGCATCGGAGCGGCGAAAATCTTGGCGTTGCCGACGTTGCCAAAGCTCACCTGACCGATCAGGTAGGCGACGATGTAGCCCGCGATAATGCCGATCAGGACTGCTGCCACAGCCGCAAAGCCGCGCATGAAGAACTTGACTGCAAGTGTCACGAAGACGACGACGAGCGCCGGGGTCCACATGGCAAGGCTACCGTAGGCTTCGGTGCCGATCTTGGGCACGCCGCCGGCGGCGTACTGAATGCCGACCTTGATAAGCGCAAGACCGATCATCAGAACGATCGTGCCGGTCACCAGCGGCGGCAGCGCATAGCGGATGCGGCCGACGACGAAGCCAAGGAAGAAGTGGAAGATGCCGCCAAGGAAAACACCGGTCATCAGGCCGGCAAGGCCTGCGGTGCCGAGGCCCGCAACGGCCGGGATCATTACCGGCACAAAGGCGAACGAGGTGCCCTGAACGATGGGCAGGCGTGCGCCAACCATGCCGAAGCCGATGGTCTGGAATAGCGTCGCGATGCCCGCAAACAGCATCGACATCTGGATCATGTAGGTCATGTCCGGAAAGCCCAGCGCGCCTTGATCCGAGCCAAAGCCGATGCCAGCAGCGCCAGCAACCAGAATGGCGGGGGTGACGTTCGAGACGAACATGGCCAGCACGTGCTGGATGCCGAGCGGCACCGCCTTGGCCATGGGCGGGGTGTAGTTTGGATCGCGGAGCTGTTCCGGCGTTCCGATTGAGGTATCTGTCATTGTTCCATTTCCCTGTTTGGTTGACGAGAGTGTCCTGCTCTTGCGGCAGGTTGCCTATTCCGTTGTGACCAGCATTGGTTCGAGCGGAAATTCTTCGATATTGGGCGTGTCGCCGATCCTGTCGATTACGGCGAATAGGCCCGGGGAGCCAAGCGGCGTCAGGACCCCGTGCCAGGTGTTGCGTAGAAGGTTGATCCCTTGGCCCGGACTTGTGATGAAGGCCTGGATGTTCGACGGTTTTCCGCCGTCGTCCTCAGCCACGATCACGAGAAACGGATCAAGGCTCATCGGAATGAAGGCTTGTGACCCATCGGGATGCCGTTCGACGAGATCGAGGGTATAGGGCAGCGTGCGTTTCTCGGCGTTGAAGATCGAGATACCGGCGCGCCCGTCCGGCCCGAAATCCATCCGCGCCTTGTCGTGGTGACGACCGCAAAGCCCTTGGTTGATCATCTTGTCCGGCGAGCCGGACGCATGAAGAACATCGCCGAAAGGGGCGAAGGCGTCTTGGGTCAGGGGCTGTGCGACGATCTGTTTCAAGGGAGCACAAGCTCCGGATGACGGTTGACGTCTTTGTAAAGAAGATAGCGGAACGGCCCTTCGCCAGTCGCGATACACGCCTGAGGACACCACGCCCGAAGCCACATGAAATCGCCGGCCTGCACGCTATACCAACGGTCATTCAGAAGGTATTCCGCCGTGCCTTCAAGCACATAGAGCCCATGCTCCATGATGTGGGTTTCCGCAAAAGGAATGCGCCCGCCCGGCATGAAGTTGACGATATTGACGTGCATGTCATGGCGCAGATCGGCGGGGCTGGCGAAGCGCTGCGTCGCCCATTTGTCGGTGCCGCGCATATAGTTGAAAGGCGTGGCCGCATCGTTGGTAAAGATCGGATCGGGCGGGGTAAGGCCCGCGGCCGGCTGCCAGCGTTTGCGGATCCAGTGGAATTTCAAATCGGTATGCCCGGGGTTGTGAGCCCGCCATGACCGCCCCGGCGGGATGTAGGCATAGCCGCCGGCCGTCAGCGCATGGGTGACGCCGTCGAGATCAAGCGCCATCTCGCCCGAAGCGACGAAAATGCCGGCCTCGGCCCCCGCATCGGGCTCGGGCATATCGCTGCCGCCGCCCGGTTCCACCTCGACGGCGTATTGTGCGAATGTTTCGGCAAAGCCGGTGAGCGGGCGGGCAAGGATCCAGGCGCGGGTCTTTGTCCAGCCGGGCAGAAGGCTCGCCACGATATCGCGCATGGTCGAGCCAGGGACGAAGGCATAGGCAGTGGTGAAGATTGCGCCCGCGACCGAGGGATCGTCGGAGGGGTCGGGCATTCCGCCGGGAGGAAAGGCATAGGTCGTCACGGCAGGATATCCTTCAGGCGAAATTCGGCAATGCGTTCGACCTGACGGCAGGCTTCAGCGAACTCGGTGGCGCGGTCATTGCCGATCCGGCGATCAAAAGCTGCAAGGATCGAGGCCTTGGTGTGATCGCGCACGGCGATGATGAACGGAAAGCCATGCTTGGCGACATAGTCGCCATTCAGGCGGGTAAAGGTCTCGCGCTCCTGGTCGGTCAGGGCATCCAGACCGGCGCCCGCCTGTTCGGAGGTTGACTCGGCAGTCAGGCGCTTCGCCTGCGCGAGTTTGCCGGCTAGATCGGGGTGTGCCGTCAAAACGCCGAGGCGTTCGGTCTCGCTGGCGGAGCGGAACATCCGGCAGAGCGCATTGTGAAGGCCAAGGGCCGTGTCATGCGCGACCCCAAGCTCAAGATCAAAGGCGCGTTCGGAAATCCATGCAGAATGCTCGAAGATGCCGCCATAGGCTTTGACAAACTCTGCCTTGCCCATCTGGCTCGGGCGCGCGCGGCGCACCGGCGGATGCGCTTCAGCCCAATGGCGGGCAATGTCGATCCGGCGCGGGAACCAGACGCCTTCGCGGCTCTGCGCATATTCAAGGAACCGGCGCAGGCCGGCGATTTTGCCGGGGCGTCCGATCAGGCGGCAATGGAGGCCGACTGACATCATCTTGGCGTGGCCCTCGGCCCCTTCGCGATAAAGCTCGTCGAAGGCATCCTTGAGATAGGTGAAGAATTGCTCGCCTTCGATATAGCCCGGCGCCGTGGCAAAGCGCATATCGTTGGCTTCGAGGGTGTAGGGGATCACCAGCTGGTCGCGCTCGCCCGCCTCGATCCAATAGGGCAGATCGTCGTCATAGGTGTCGGAGATCCAGTCGAATCCTGCCTCGGCGGTAAGGCGCACCGTATTGACCGAGCAGCGGCCGGTATACCAGCCGGTCGGGCGCGTGCCGACAACCTCGGTATGCAGGCGGATCGCCTCGGCGATTTGCCGGCGCTCCTCGTCCTCGGGCATATCCTTGTGTTCGACCCATTTGAGGCCGTGGCTGGCGATTTCCCAACGGGCGGCCTTCATCGCGGCGACCTGCTCGGGCGAGCGGGCGAGTGCGGTCGCGACGCCATAGACCGTGACCGGGATGTCCATCGACGTGAACAGCCGATGCAGACGCCAGAAACCGGCGCGGGCGCCGTATTCGTAGATCGACTCCATGTTCCAGTGTCGTTGGCCCGGCCAAGGGGCCGCGCCGGGAATGTCGGAAAGGAAGGCCTCGGAGGCGGCGTCGCCATGCAAGATGTTATTCTCGCCGCCTTCTTCGTAGTTGAGTACAAGGCTCACCGAGATCTTTGCGCCACCCGGCCATGCGGCGTCGGGTGGATTGGCGCCATAGCCGATCATGTCGCGGGGGTAGCGCTGCATCAGAAGCTCCGGAAGCCTTATTGCATCGTTAATATCGCAAAATCCCCCGATGATTATCAAATAATCCCGTAAAGACTTGTCTTGCTTTGCACTAGTCGCCAAAGGCAGAAACTTCGCGCAGTATGGCCGGGATCAAACCGGAGGGGCCGATGTCTGAGGGATTTCTTACCACTCACGTTCTCGATACCGCGCGAGGTATTCCGGCGGCGGGGCTGGCGATTGCGCTCTACAAGGTGAGCGGCAACAGCCACAAGAAAATCGCCGAGGCCGTGACCAACAGCGATGGTCGGACCGACAGCCCGATCCTGCCCAAAGGCAATTTTGCCGTGGGCGTTTATGAACTGGTGTTCAAGGCGGGCGATTATCTGCGCGCGTCGGGGCAGGCAGGCGGCGAGCCGTTGTTTCTCGACGAGGTGCCGATCCGGTTTGGCATTTCCAACCCGGAATCGCACTATCACGTCCCGCTCTTGCTCTCGCCATTCGGGATGTCGACCTACAGAGGCAGCTGAAGCCCTTCCGTCTGCGCCGCCATATCCGTGCGCATTCGGGCAATGATGAAATCTGTGAACAGGCGAATCTTTGGATCTCGCAAGCGGCGATGCTGCGTGAGGCAGGAAAGCTGGGTCGGCAGAGGGGGCGTTGCGGTGGCCACGGGAACGAGCCTGCCATCGCGCAGGTGATCGGCGACCTCGAAGATCGGCTTCATGACGATCCCCCGCCCGTCAAGCGCCCAGCCGGTCAGAACATCGCCGTCATCGGATTCGAAGGGGCCAGAGATATCAAAGCTCTCGGTTCCGGTCGGGGTTTGCAGCGCCCAACGGAATTCGGTCGCTCCGGGAAACCGCAGATTGAGACATTCGTGCCGGTCACGGATGAGCGCATCGCCGTCGACAGGGTTGCCGCGGCGTCCGACATAGGCGGGGGCCGCGCAGAGGATGCGCGCGCATTCGGCGACCTGCCGGACCTTGAGGGTCGAGTCCTCAAGCCGCCCAAGGTGAAACGCGAGGTCGAGACCCTCGGCCACCACGTCGATCTTGCGGTCCGAAAGGCGCAGGCGCACGTCGATTTGCGGATAGGCGTCTTTGAAGGCCGGAACGTGGGGCGCAATGAAACGGCGACCAACCCCAAGAGGCGCAGCGAGATAAACTGTTCCGCGGGGGTTCTGGGCGGTCTGTGCGACGGCAGATTCAGCTTCGTCAATCGCCTCGAGGATCTTGCGGGCGCCTTCATAGAAGATGCGCCCGTTCTCGGTCGGCTGCAGGCTGCGGGTGGTTCGGTTGAATAGGCGCAGGCCGAGGTGTTTCTCAAGTTCGCCAATGCGGGCCGAGGCGACGGCAGGAGATGTCCTCTGGTCTCGCGCGGCAGCGCTCATGCTGCCAAGCTCGTAGACCCGGACGAACATCCTGATGTTGGCGACATAGGCCATTATTCGGCAGACCTTGAAAGTGTTGAGGCATTTGACGGATTAACAAATAAATCGCCGCCGGTATAGCCTTTCGCCAAACTATCGGAGGGATGTGGAATGTATGATGCCGTTCTTTTGATGGAGTGGGTCGAGTTTTCGGTGCGGTGGCTCCATGTCATCACCGCGATCGCCTGGATCGGCTCGTCGTTCTATTTCATCGCGCTCGATCTGGGGCTGCACCGCGACCGCAACCTGGAATCGGGGGCGGATGGCGAGGAATGGCAGGTCCACGGCGGAGGTTTCTACCACATTCAGAAATATCTTGTGGCCCCCTCGAATATGCCGAGCGGCCTGGTCTGGTTCAAATGGGAGAGCTACATGACGTGGCTCTCGGGCTTCGCGCTTCTGTTCCTCGTCTATTATCTCGGTGGCGAGCTGTTTCTGATCGACCCCAATGTCCTTGATATCCCGGTCTGGCAAGGTGCGGCGATTTCGATGGCCTCGCTGGCTTTCGGTTGGATCGTCTACAACCAGCTCTGCAAGACCTTCGTCAACGCCAACCAGACGGCGCTGATGGTTGCACTTTTCGTCGTGCTCGTTGGCATGGCGCTGTTCTATACCAACGTATTCTCGGGGCGCGCAGCGCTCTTGCACCTTGGTGCCTTCACCGCGACGATCATGTCGGCCAACGTGTTCTTCATCATCATCCCCAATCAGAAGATCGTGGTGGCCGACCTGATCGCGGGCCGCAAGCCGGATCCCAAGTATGGCAAGATCGCCAAGCAGCGTTCGACCCACAACAATTATCTGACGCTGCCGGTTATCTTCCTGATGCTGTCCAACCACTATCCGCTGGCCTTCGCCACGGAATGGAACTGGCTCATCGCGTCGCTGATCTTCCTGATGGGCGTGTCGATCCGGCATTTCTTCAACTCGATGCACGCCCGCAAGGGCCAGCCGCATTGGACATGGGCCGTGACCGTGATCCTCATGCTGATCATCGCCTGGCTTTCGTCCGAACCAAGCTATCACCGGCAACAAGACGCAATGTCTGCACGGCTGGTCGAGCAATACGCGGGCGCCGAAGGGTTTGAAGAGGTCCAGGATATTATCCTGGGCCGCTGCTCCATGTGTCATTCGGCCGAGCCAGTCTATGGCAATCTGATGTGGGCGCCGAACGGCGTCTTGCTCGAAACGCCCGAACAGATCGCCGCGCTGGCGCAAGAAATCTATCTACAGGCCGGTGCGAGCCACGCGATGCCGCCGGCCAATGTCTCTTTCATGGAAGACGAAGAACGGGCGCGGATCGTGGCCTGGTTCAAGGCGGCGCGAGGATAGGGCCGCGTCCGGCGATTGCGGCTCGGCTATCGCTTCCCGTAGTAAAGGCCGACAACGTGCTCGGCCTGCGCGAAGAATAGCCAGCGCGAGGCGAAAACGCCGACGATGTGCGAGAGGATCGCCAGCGCCGCGAGCAGATGCCCGAAGGGCGCAAGAAGCAGCAGGATCGGCAAGCCAATCCCCATCAGGAGCGACAGGATGCGAAGGCGGCCAGCGTGCTTGCGGCCAACGATATAGACCATCTCCTTGAGGAGATAGTTCGTGCCGGTATGCGGCGGCTCGAAGGCGCGGACCTGAGCCGCAGTGCCGAGGCCGGTGGCGGTGCCGATATCCGAGCCGGATTTGCCCAAAGCCCCGTCACCGCGCATCCAGTTGAGAAGCTGCAAGAGGCCAGCCAGGGCCAACAGGGCCAGAGCATAGTCGACCTGACCGGTCATCAGGCTGCCGCCGGCGCCCGCATAGCCGAGAAACATCAAGGGCGTCGAGAAATCGCGCCAGCGCGGCACGGTCTTGAGCTGGGCATAGATCATCGAGGTCGCAAAGACGGTCAGGACCGACAGGAGCGATCCCGCATAGCCGAGATAGGCGAAACGTGTTCCGAGGAACACGAGCCCCGCGCCATAGGCGGCCATGACGAGAAGGGTAATAACAGCAAGAACGCCCTCGCGGCTGAGCCAGCTGGTCTTCCACTGCGTGAAGGCGCCAAGCGCGCGCTCGGGGTGCTTGAGGTGGAAGGTCGAGGCGATGAGGCCGCCCACGGCAAAGAGATAGGCGATGGCGAACCAGATGAAAGCCATGAGACCTTCAGGCACGATCATGCCGAGGCCGATGAAGAACAGCATGCCAAAGCCGATGCCCGAAAGCGTGGTGAAGATGATGACAGACTTGGCGGGATGCATCAGGCGTTACCTCCGGGAAGGGCCGACAGCATTTTGTCAAGCCAGCCGACAAAGCCTTTGCCATCGGTGGCGACAGGCTCAAGCATCGGCGCGAGGGTATTGATCTCGCCGCTGCAATCCTTGGGGCGCGGCGGCAGGTATTTGTTGGTCGGGCGCGTGCCCTGCTCGGGC
Source organism: Marivivens sp. (assembly GCA_030827165.1). Lineage (GTDB taxonomy): Bacteria > Pseudomonadota > Alphaproteobacteria > Rhodobacterales > Rhodobacteraceae > RFZI01. The sequence goes on along the minus strand of JAURFB010000012.1, from coordinate 29,446 downwards.
ATCAGGTCCATCCCGCCGCGCTCGGCAGTGAGTTTGCTGACGTTCGAATTGGGATCGGCGAAATCCCCGAAATGCCGCGCGCCGGAGGGGCAGGTGCGGACGCAAGCGGGGATCTGATCCTCTTTGGGCAGGTTCTCGTTGTAAATCCGGTCGATGCAGAGGGTGCATTTCTTCATCACCCCCGCAACGGCATCAAGCTCACGCGCGCCGTAGGGGCAGGCCCAAGCGCAAAGGCCGCAGCCGATACAGGCGTCTTCGTTGACCAGAACAATACCGTCCGCCGTGCGTTTATAGCTCGCGCCGGTCGGGCAGACCGTCACGCAAGGCGCATCCTCGCAATGCAGGCAGGATTTGGGGAAGTGAATAAGCTGCGCGGGTCCGGTCTCGGGCTTGACCTCATAGCTGTGCACGCGGTTGAGGAAGGTGCCCGAAACATCGGGGCCGTAGGCATCCGTATCCGAGAGAGCGGATCCATAGTTTTCGGTATTCCAGCCCTTGCAGGAAATCACGCAGGCATGGCATCCGACACAGGTGTCAAGGTCGATCACCAGCCCGAGCTTGCGGTCGGTCGATTGGGGAAGTTGGGTCATGACTTGGTTTTCCAGGCAAGGTTCTTGGGCGCGTGCGGCACCGGAGACTTGATCGGCGGGTGATGTGGCTGGCTGGCCTTGGGCGCATCGGCGCGGTTGATATCGACGCGCAGATCGAACCAGGCGGCCTGGCCAGTGATCGGATCCGAGTTGGCCCAGCGCATCCCGTCGCCGCGCGGCGGCAGAAGCTCGCTGATCAGGTGGTTGAGCAAGAAACCTTTGGAGGATTCCGGCGTCTCGCCTTCAAGCGCCCATGCCCCCTGCCGCTTGCCGATGGCGTTCCATGTCCAGGCAGTCTTGCTGTTGAGCGCCTGCATCTCCATCGCCGGAACGGTGATCTCGCCATGCGCCGAGGTGACCTTGGCCCAGTCGCCCGGCTTGAAGCCGCGCTTCTTCCAGATTTCCGAGGGGATGTAGAGCGGGTTCATCCCATGCAGCTGCCGCAACCAGGCGTTCTGGCTGCCCCAGCTGTGATACATGGCCATCGGCCGCTGCGTCAGGGCATGGAAGGGATAGGCTTCGGTATCGACGAGGCCTTCTTCAAACGGCGCATACCAGATCGGCAGCGGGTCCATCGCCTTGAGGATCCGCTCGCGCAGATGCTCGGGCGGTTGCCTTTCGCCATGGCCCATCGCGGCCAGCTGGAACCGGCGCATCGGCTCGGAATAGAGCTGGAAGATGTAGGGCTGCGGTGCGTCGTAGAAGCCAAGTTTGACTGCCCAATCCTGATAGGCGGTGTTAAAGGGCTTGTAATAGGCGGCCTCGTCGGGAACGTGCGCCAGCCAGAAGCCACCGTTCTTGATATAGGCATCGAGTTGCGCCTCATTCGGCGCGCCGCGACCGTCCTGCAAGCCGTTATCGCCCATGCGCCAGCCCGAGAGCGGGCCGATACCGGGGCGGCGGATGTGGTTGGTGATGTAATCGGCGTAATCGGCGTATTTCTGGCTGCCGTCGTCGTTGACGAAGGCCGGCAGGCCCAGCTTGGCGCCAAGCTCGCACAGGACCGACTGGAAGCCGCGCACATCACGGTCTGGCTCGATCACCGGCCAGCGGATCGCGTCGGCGGCGGCATCGGCCTCGCAGATCGGGCGATCCAGAAGGCTGATGCAATCGTGCCGTTCAAGATAGGTGGTGTCGGGCAGGATCAGGTCGGCATAGGCGACCATCTCCGAGCTGTAGGCATCGGAATAGATGATGCGCGGGATCACATATTCGCCGTTTTCGTCCGTGTCGGTGAGCATGTTCATCGTGCCCGTCGTGTTCATCGACGAGTTCCACGCCATGTTCGCCATATAGAGGAACAGGGTATCGACCTTGTAGGGATCGCCAGCGTGGGCGTTGGCGATCACCATATGCATCAGGCCATGCGCCGAAAGCGGGTTTTCCCAGCTGAAGGCCTTGTCGATCCGCGCGGGATTGCCGTCGGCGGTCAGGCAGAGGTCGGCGGGCCCTTGCGGATAGCCTAGGTGCGGGCCGTCGAGCGGTTTGCCCGGCGTAACCTTGCAATGCGGCTTGGGGTGGGCGGTTGCTGGCTTGGGATAGGGTGGCTTGAACCGCATCCCGCCCGGCGTTTCGACCGCGCCAATGAGGATTTGCAGCGTGTGCAGGGCGCGGGCGGTTTGGAAACCGTTGGAATGGGCCGAGATACCGCGCATCGCGTGGAACGAAACTGGCCGGCCGACCATCGTCTTGTGGGTCTTGCCGCGAAAATCGGTCCATTCGCGGTCAAGCACGACAGGTTCTTCAAAGGCGGTCTTGGCGATCTCGGCGGCAAGCTGGCGAATGCGGCCGGCAGAAATGCCGGTGCGGTCGGCCACCGCTTCGGGGGCGTAGGCCTCATCCAGATACTTGTCGGCCATCAGGTGGAAAACGGGCCGGTAGGTCACGCCCTTGTAGCGGTAGTTTGCAGAAAGGTCCGGCTCGACGCCCGCGCCATCCCACGGCGCGCGCTTGCCGGTGCGGCGGTCGATCACCTGCGGTTTGCCGTCCTTGTCCTTCAGGAGAAGGCCGTTCTCGGGCGAGTCGGGGTCTTCGTTGACGAGGCAGGCGGCGTTGGTGAACTGGGCGAGATAATCGAGATCGACCTTGCCAGCTTTCATCAGGCAGTGGATGAGCGACAGGATCAAAAGGCCGTCGGTGCCGGGGGTGATGCCATACCAATCGTCGGCCACGGCGTTATAGCCGGTGCGGATCGGGTTGACCCCGACCATTTTGGCACCGCGTTGCTTGATCTTGCCGATGCCGATCTTGATCGGGTTGGAATCGTGGTCCTCGGCCACCCCGAAGAGAACGAACATCTTGGTGTGATCCCAGTCGGGCTGGCCAAACTCCCAGAAGGCGCCGCCCATCGTATAGATCCCGCCGGCCGCCATGTTGACCGAGCAAAAGCCGCCGTGCGCGGCATAGTTGGGCGTGCCATAGGACTGAGCCCAGAGCGAGGTAAAGCTTTGCGATTGATCGCGGCCGGTGAAGAACGCCAGCTTCTCAGGCGCGGTTTCACGCAGGGGGGCGAGCCAATCGGTCGCGATCTGCAGCGCTTCGTCCCAGCTGATCTCTTCAAATGCGCCCGACCCGCGCGGCCCGACCCGCTTCATCGGCGCACGGAGGCGAGAGGGGGCATTCACCTGCATGATCCCGGCCGATCCCTTGGCGCACAGGACGCCGCGATTGACCGGGTGATCGCGGTTGCCTTCGATATAGGCGACCTTGCCATCCTTCATGTGCACGTCGATGCCACAGCGGCAGGCGCACATATAGCAGGTGGTCTTGCGGATCTCGTCCGAGACCTTCGGTGAAAGGTCGATCTTTGGTTCGTCGAGGCTCATGCAGCGCACCCATCCGTCGCCCGGACCCTGTGCAGGCTGGCCCGGATTATCCCTGTTATTCGCATTGACCTTGCACCGGTCGCGGCGTCATCGTCGAGCCAAATCGGCAGAGCCGGAGCTGGCATGACGTTCAAAGACCATATGGCCGAAAAGGCGCGTGGCAAAGCAATTCGCATCGTTTTTCCGGAATATGTTGATTTGCGGATATCACAGGCGATGGAGGAGCTTGCGAAAGGGACTGCCGTTGTCCCGATGCGCTTGTCCGAGCCAACCGATTCTCATCTGAGGGCGCTAATGGAGGCGCGGGGGCTCAGCGAAAAGATGGCTCGCCGCTTGCTCATCAAGCCCCTATACCAAGCCGCGGCTATGGTGGCCGCCGGCGACGCAGACGCAATGATTGCAGGGGCCGGAAGCCCAACGCGCCGCGTGATTGAAGCCGCCGGAATGGCCATTGGTCTGGCGGAAGGCGTGACCCTTCCGTCGTCATTCTTCTTGATGGCCATGCCTGACGGACGCGTCCTTCTGTTTGCCGATTGCGCCGTCAACGTCGCCCCCGACGCAGAGGGGCTTGCCGCTATTGCCACGGCCTCGGCGCGATCATTTGCCGCGCTGGTTGGCGAGCCGAAAGTGGCGCTTTTGTCTTTCTCGACAGGAACAAGTGGCGCGGGCGAAAGCGTCGATCTGGTGCGCCGCGCCGCCGAGATTTCGGGCTTTCCCGGTCCGGTTCAGGCGGATGCGGCCCTCAACCCCTTGATTGCCGAGAAGAAGGGCTTTGCCGGGGGCGATGCGAATGTCTTGATCTTTCCCAATCTCAATGCCGGCAATATCGCTTACAAGCTGATGCAAGAGCTGGCCGGGGCCCAGGCGATCGGGCCGTTCCTTCAGGGCTTTCGCAAACCGGTCTGCGATTTGAGCCGTGGCGCGACGGTCGACGATATTGTCGCCGCCGCCCATGTGGTTGCGGCGATGGTCTAGCTTGCGGCCAGTAGCGCAAGAGCTTCCTTGGCGATGATCCGCTCTTCATTGGCCCCGACGACATGGACGGGAACCTCGCCGACCCAGCTTAGCCGCGCCATGATCTTGTGGCGCACCTCGGCCGAGTTCTCGCCAATGCCGCCGGTAAAGGCGATGGCGTCGATCCCCTCCATCGCCGCGATCATCGAGCCGGCCTGCCGCGCGATCCAGTAGCAGAAATGATCGACCGCGAAGGCGGCGGCGGCGGTGGGGTCGGCCAGCAACGTTTTCATATCGGCCGAAATGCCCGAAAGGCCGCGCAGGCCGCTTTGCTGGTTGAGCATGGCCTCGGTAGCGGCGATCCCGTCTTCGGCGGCAAGACGCAGCACGGCGGCGGGATCGATATCGCCGGAGCGGGTGGCCATCGGCGGGCCGGAGAGCGGAGAATAGCCCATGCTGGTCGCGACAGACCTGCCACTGCGGATCGCGCAGAGGCTGGCGCCTGCGCCAAGGTGGATCGCAAGAAGGCGTATGGGCAGATCCGTGCCGAGGCTCTCTACAAGACCGGTATAGCTCAGGCCGTGAAAGCCGAACCGGCGAATACCTCGGGCGCGGATCGCGGCGGGGAGGGCATAGACCGTCGCGAGATCGGATTGACCCGCGTGAAAGGCCGTGTCGAAACTGGCGCTTTGCGGCAGGTCGGGCGCCCTGAGGGAAAGCGCTTCAATCCCGGCGAGCGCCGAGGGGATGTGCAACGGCGCGAGGGTGGAACAGGCGCGGATCGCACGCAAGGTTTCCTCGTCGATCCGGCACGCGCGGGTCAGAACGTCGCCGCCATGCACGACACGGTGGGCCGCGGCGGCAAAGCCGCTGAGGGGGAACCCTTGCCGGTCAAGCTCGGCAAGGAGAAGGTCGATCGCGTGGGCATGGTCGGCTGTTGCGAAATCGGCGGAGACGTCGCCAAGCGACAGCCTGCCGGCCCCGCCGATCCCGCTGATCTGCCCGCGCAACTTTGGCTCCAGGCGCTCGTCGAAGACACCCACTTTGAGAGACGAGGAGCCGGCGTTGAAGACAAGGATCATGCCAGCGCTTTCCACAAGCCAAGAAGCGATAGTGCTGCGAGGAGGAGGATCGCGACACGTCGGAAATTTTCGGGCGCCGCGCTAAAGAAATGCCGCGAACCGAACCAGAGACCGATCAGCAGGATCGGCATGCTCAGCGCGACTGCCTTGAGCGTGTCGGAGGTGACCATTCCGGCCGTGCCCATCAGCGGCACGGTCCAGAGGTCGAGAAGCGTGAAATAGGCAATCAGCGTGGCGCGGAAGGCGGCAGCGCGGATCGGCTGGGCGGTAAAGAATGCGGCGACCGAGAGGCCGCCGACCGCCGCGCCGTTGGTCAGGCCCGAGATGATACCGATGCCGAAATGTCCCGCGCCCGAGGCGGAACGCTTCATGTGCCAGCCGGTCCAGAGGATCGCGCACATGATCAGGATGAAGCTCGAGATCACGGCCCGCGCCGTATCCACGTCGATTCCGGCCAGAACCCAGATCCCGAGGGGAACGCCGATGAAAGCGCCGCCGAAGAGATGTAAGACCCGCCGCCAGTCGATATCGGGGCGGATGCCGCGGGCTTGGGCGATCGTGAGGAGAATGTCGCAGATCAGGACAACGGGGACAAAATGCAGGGGGCTTGTCACCAGCGAGGCCGACGAGACGACAAGCGCCGCCATGCCAAAACCCGAATAGCCGCGCACATAGGCCGCGCCGAAAAGGGCGATGGCCATCCAGAGCGACTGGAACGGTGTCAGATCAAAGGGCAAGGGAATTGCGGGGGGCCAGCCCCCCGCTCCCCCCGGAGTATTTCCGGCCAAAAGAATGGGGCCGGCGGATCATACCTTTTGCGGGCGCATATCGGCGGCGTTGATGCCGGCAACGGCGACGGGCTTTTTCATCGCGTCGCGGCGGAAGGGTTCGCCCAGTTCCTGGTTGATCATCGCTTCGATGAGCGTGGTCTTGCCATGCTCCATCTGGTCGGTGATCGCCTTGCGCAGCGCTTCGGTCAGCTCGTCCATCGTGCGGGCGACGACGCCTTGCAGCCCGCAAGCCTTGGCGATGCCGGAATAGGAGACCTGGGTGTCAAGCTCGGTGCCGACGAAATTGTCGTCATACCACAGGGTCGAGTTCCGCTTTTCGGCGCCCCATTGGTAGTTGCGGAAGACGATCTGGGTGACGGCGGGCCATTCGGGGCGGCCGATGGCGGTGAGTTCTGTGACTGCGATGCCGAAGGCGCCGTCGCCCGAGAAGCCGACAACCGGCACATCGGGGCAGGCGATCTTGGCGCCAACCACGGACGGTAGGCCATAGCCGCAGGGGCCAAAGAGGCCGGGGGCGAGGTATTTCCGGCCCGCTTCAAACGAGGGGTAGGCATTGCCGATGGCGCAATTGTTGCCGATGTCGGACGAGATGATCGCCTCTTTCGGAAGGGCCGTCTGGATCGCGCGCCAAGCCATGCGGGGGCTCATCCATTCGGGCTTGGCGGCGCGGGCGCGCTGGTTCCAGGTGGTGCCGGGATCGTCGTCTTCGTGGTCCATCGACGAAAGCTGCTGCGCCCAGGTCGATTTCTTGGTGGCGATGGTGGCGCGGCGCTCGGCGCGGCCGGCATCGCCCGCCTTGGGCGCGAGGCGGTCCATGATCCCCCGGGCCACCTTGGCCGCATCGCCGATGATGCCGACGCTGATCTTCTTGGTCAGACCGATCCGGTCGGGGTTGATATCGACCTGAATGATCCTGGCGTCGCGCGGCCAGTAGTCGATGCCATAGCCCGGCAGGGTCGAGAAGGGGTTAAGGCGGGTGCCGAGGCAGAGGACGACATCGGCCTGCGAGATAAGCTCCATCGCTGCTTTCGAGCCATTGTAGCCCAAGGGGCCGGCGAAAAGGGGGTGCGAGCCGGGGAAGGCGTCGTTGTGCTGATAGCCGACGCAGACGGGCGCATCGAGGCGTTCGGCAAGGCGCATCGTATCGGGGATGGCGCCACCGAGCACCACACCGGCGCCGTTGAGGATCACCGGAAACTTGGCCGAGGAGAGGAGATCGGCAGCCTTCTGAACCGCTTCCTCGCCGCCCGAGGGGCGTTCGAACTCGACGATGGCGGGCAGGTCGATGTCGATCACCTGGGTCCAGAAATCGCGCGGCATGTTGATTTGCGCCGGGGCCGAAGCGCGGCGGGCATTGAGGATCACGCGGTTGAGAACCTCGGCAACGCGCGAGGGATCGCGAACCTCTTCCTGATAGGCCACCATCTCTTCAAACATCGCCATCTGCTCGACTTCTTGAAAGCCGCCCTGACCCAGCGTCTTGTTGGCGGCCTGCGGGGTCACGAGAAGGAGCGGCGTGTGGTTCCAGTAGGCGGTTTTCACGGCGGTGACGAAATTGGCGATGCCGGGGCCGTTCTGGGCGATCATCATCGACATGCGGCCAGAGGCGCGGGTGTAGCCATCGGCCATCATGCCGCCCGAGCCTTCATGCGCGCAGTCCCAGAAATTGATGCCGGCCTGCGGAAAGAGATCGGAAATCGGCATGAAGGCCGAACCGATGATGCCGAATGCATCGGTGATTCCGTGCATCTGGAGGACTTTGACGAAGGCCTCTTCGGTGGTCATTTTCATTGTTGGATTCCTCGGACAAAACCGGCCGGCAGAACGCTGGCTTTGGCGGCACCATAGGTTCTGAGGGGGTCAGGCGTTAGGGCCAGATAAGGAGCTGGGATAGGGCCAGTCAGCGAGCGAGTTCCGCCGTGGCCCGCGCAATCAGCGCAACCCCCTCCCGGATCCGGCTGGCGGGGATCGAAGAATAGGCGAGGCGGTAGAAATTCGTGGGCCGTTCGGTGCCTGCGAAAAAGCTTTCGCCGGGTTCGATCAGCACAGATTGCCGCTGCAGCGCTTGCGCCAGCTCGCCCGCGTCGACGCCGTCAGGCGTCTGCATCCAGACCGAGGAGCCGCCAAATGTCGCCTTTCCGGACACCGAAAGCCCAAACTCGGCAATGGCGGCATCAAGAACGCGGCGGCGTTCGAGGTAGGCCCGCGACATCCGGCGGATCAGCGCGTCGTAATGGCCGAGAGAAAGAAAATAGGCGGCGGTGCGCTGCACATGGCCGGGGGGGTGCCGCAAGACGCTGGCGCGCAGCGCGCGGGCCTCGCGAATGAATGGCGCGGGGCCGACGAGATAACCAAGGCGCAGGCCGGGAAAGAGCGATTTCGAGAAGCTGCCGACATAGATCACCCGCCCCTCGCGGTCGAGCGATTTGAGCGCGGGTGAGGGCGGGTTGAGGAACGACATCTCGAATTCGTAATCATCCTCGACGATCAGGAAATCGTCGCGCACTGCCCGTTCAAGAAGGGCCTTGCGGCGGGCGAGGGGCATGGTCGTCGTCGTTGGGCATTGATGCGAGGGTGTCGTGTAGACAAGGTCGACGCCTTCGGGCAGGGCGGCTGGGTCAAGGCCCTGCGCGTCGATCGGCACGGTCGCCAGCTGACAGCGCGATTGGGTCAGGATCGAACGCAGCGCCGGATAGGACGGGTCTTCGATTGCCGCCATGCGCCGCTGGTTGAGGAGGACTTGCGCGGTGAGCCAAAGGGCGTTCTGAGCGCCCAAGGTGACGAGAATCTCGTCGGGCCCGGCCAGGATACCACGTCGGGGCAAAGTCTGGCGCGAGATGAATTCCACCAGCTTGGGATCGTCTGCGTCGTAATAGTCGGTCGTCAGGGCCGTGAAATCGCGCTTGCCAAGGGCCTGCACCGCGCAGAGCCGCCAGTTGGCGGTGTCGAACAGGGTCGGGTCGGCCTGCCCATAAATGAAGGGAAAGCGATAGCTGGCCCAGTCGGCCGGCTTTTTGGCGCCAAGCGAGGCCGTGACGCGGTGGCCGAGGATGCGCGCCCAGTCGACATTGCCGCTGCCGGCAGGGGCGGCGGGAAAAGAGGGGGGCTCGGGAGCGTTGTCAGAGACGAAATAGCCCGACCGCCCGCGCGACGAGAGATAGTCGTCGGCCATCAATTCGGTATAGGCAAGCGTCACGGTGATCCGGCTCACGCCGAGATGCTCGGCCAGTCGGCGCGAAGAGGGCAGGCGCTCGCCGCGTCGAAAGCGGCCATCAAGGATGCCTTGCGCCACCATCTGCTGGATCTGCGATTGCAGCGTGCCTTCGGCAGCGGGATCAAGGAAGAATGACTCGGGTGAGATTGCCATGCTGTGCTCTAGACCGATTTCCAGACAGGCTGGACTTATCGGCGCCACTTCGTCAAGCGAGCCATCTTCCGTGACGGGTGCGGCGCAGCTATATTCGATCGATAAACTCTGGGAGGACTCTCAATGAAGACCGTCAAAGACATGCTCGCCGCCGCCAATGCCTCGGTTCCGCGTCTCGACCGGGCGCAGGTGGAAGATATGGTGGCCAACCACGGAGCGGTGGTGATCGACGTGCGCGATGCGCCCGAGCTCGAACACAACGGTAAGATCCCGGGATCGGTTCACATCCCCCGTGGCATGCTGGAATTCCGTGCCGACGAAGAGACACCTTACCACAATCCGGTCATGCAAAAGGATCGCCCCGTGATCCTTCACTGTGCCTCGGGCGGCCGTTCGGCTCTTGCGGGCAAGCTTTTGCAGGAAATGGGTTATGAGCGCGTGTTCAACCTTGGCGGCTTCAAGGATTGGGTCGAGGCTGGCGGTCCGGTCGAAAAGCTGACCGATCAGGGGATGTAGGGCCTGGCCCTATCCTGCGAGGGGCGTCTTTTGGCGCCCCTTTTCATCAAAGTTGGACGGATCGAGCCAGCGCAGGAAGCGATCCTTCTGCGCCGGCCAATCCTTGTCGATGATCGCATACCATGCCGTGTCGCGGTTGCGACCCTTGTAGTGGGTCGCCTGACGGAAGATGCCCTCGAAGGAAAAGCCGAGCCTTTCTGCCGCCGCCCGCGACGGGGCGTTGAGCGCATCGCATTTCCATTCGTAGCGGCGATAGCCCAGCGTGTCGAAAACCCGCGCCATCATCAGGAACATGGCTTCGGTCGACATGTCGGTGCGCTGAAGGCGCGGCGAGAGGTGGATATGCCCGACCTCGATCGCGCCGTTTGCCGGATCGATCCGCAGATAGGAGGCAAGGCCAACCGGTTGCCCCTCGCGATCGAGGATCGTGTGAAAAAGGGGATCGTCGCCGGTGCAGGTGGCTTCCAACCACGCCCGCAATTCACCCGCCGAGGCAAAGGGGCCATAGGGCAGATAGGTCCAGTTGCGCCCCTTCTCGTCAAGGCAGAAGGCATTTAATAGAGCCTCGGCATGGGCAACCGGATCGCTAGGGACGATCGTGACGCGCCGACCTGTCATCGGCTCACGCGGCGGGAACGGGCAGGGCAGGGCCACGTCAAGCGGATCGCCAATCGGTTGGCCAAGGTCGTTGGTGCGGGGCATGGCGGCTCCAATGAAAAAGGCCCGGCACAGGGCCGGGCCTATGGGTCTTTCGTGGACTAGCCCAGAACCGTCTTCAGTGCGCTATCGACAGCAGCGGTGATCTCGTCGATATCGCTGGCCTTGGCGATCAGCGGCGGCGCGAACAGGAGGGTGTTGTTGGCGCCGGGAATTGAGCGGTTTGTCATGCCGATGATGACGCCCTGCTTGTTCACCTCGCCTACAATGGCCGCGCAGACCTTTTCGTCGATCGGCTCGCGGGTCTCGCGGTCCTTGACAAGCTCGGCGCCGCCAAAGAGGCCCTTGCCCCTTACACAGCCGATGGCGCTGTGTTTGTCCATCAGAGCGTTGAGGTTGCCCATCAGGCGCTCGCCCATGCGTTCGGAATTTCCCAGAAGGTCTTCTTCCTCGAGGATTGCCATGTTCTCAAGCGCCGCGGCGGGGCCGGCGGTGCAGCCGCCAAAGGTCGAGATATCGCGGAAATAGCCGAGGATATCGGTCTCGTCCTTGAACTGCTCGAACACGGCTTCGGTGGTCACGCAGCAGGAGATCGCTGCATAGCCCGAGGCGACGCCTTTGGCCATGGTCACAATGTCGGGTTTGATGCCGTATTGCTGATAGCCAAACCACTTGCCGGTTCGGCCCATGCCGCAGACAACTTCGTCGATGTGCAAAAGGATGTCGTACTTCTTGCAGATTTGCTGCACCTTTTCCCAATAGCCCTTGGGCGGGGTGATGGCGCCGCCGCCGGCGGTGATCGGCTCGAGGCAGAGCGAGCCGATGGTGTCGGGGCCTTCGCGCAGGATTACCTTTTCGATCTCGAGCGCGGCGAGCTCGCCATAATTGTCGCCGGCCAGTTCCTTCTGGGCCTGATATTCGCTGCAATGGGGCACCATCACGAATTCCGGCACGAACGGGCCATACATCGCGTTGCGCTCTTGCTGGCCGCCGGCCGACATGGTGGCGATGGTGCCGCCGTGATAGTCGCGGTCGCGGTAGAGGATCTTGCGCTTCTTGCCGCCGTGCACCTTGTGGGCGATCTGTCGGACCATCTTGAAGGCCTTCTCGTTGGCCTCCGAACCCGAGTTGGCATAATAGACACGTGCCATGCCCGGCATCTTCTCGATCAGACGCTCGGCAAACTGGGCCGAAGGAACGGTTCCGAACGCGCCGCCCCAGAAGTTCATCTTGAGGATCTGATCGCGCACGGCATTGGCGATGCGTTCGCGGCCATAGCCAACGTTGACCGTCCAGACGCCGCCCGAAACCGCATCGAGGAATTCGCGGCCGGCGATGTCCCAGATCCGAAGGCCCTTGCCCTCGACCATGATGCGCGGGTCGATCCGTTCGAATTGCTTGTGCTGAACGAGGTGGTGCCAGACGTGGGCGCGGTCGGCCTCGATCACCGCGCGGGGATCGTTGGAGAGGCTGTGAGTGTCCATTGGGTTTCCTTCCTGGGGAACGCAAGAATGCCAACCGGGCGAATCCGGCGGCCGACGGAGGTTTTCTGAGGCCAGTTTGCCGCCGGTGCAAGGTTTGGCGTTATGGCCAGTCGGGTGTGATGAATAGGTCCAGTTTTGGGTGACAGATCGACCGTGCCGAAAAAGTGACGCGGCTGCCCTTGACCTTCCAGTGACTGGAAGGCTTAGCTGTTGTGTCAGGTTTGAAAGGATCAGCCATGACCAAGCACGATGCCCTGAGTTTCGAGATCGATGGAATGACCTGCGCTGGCTGCGTGGGCCGGGCGGAAAAGGCGATCGCCTCGGTCGGCGGTGTCGAGAAGGCCGAGGTCAATCTTGCCACCCATGGCGGCCGCGTCACACTCGATTCCAAGGCGGGGCCGGGCACAGCAAAAGCAATCGCCGGGGCGCTACAGGCGGCGGGTTATCCGGCGGTTCCAACGCGGCACCGCTTCGATGTTGAGGGGATGTCCTGCGCCTCTTGCGTCAATCGGGTCGAGGAAGCTTTGCTCGAGGTGCCGGGGGTGATCTCGGCCAACGTCAATCTCGCCGAGAATACTGCATCGGCCACGGCCCTTATTTCCGATCCCGCGGTGCTGATCGAGGCGATCCGGGGATCAGGTTATGAGGCGAAGGTCCTTGTTCAGGGCGAACGTCCAACCGACCGCAACGCCGAAGAGGCGACCAAATTGCAGGGGCGGGTGCTTGTTGCGGCGGCGCTCACGCTTCCGGTTTTTGTCCTCGAAATGGGCGGGCACGTTTTTCCGACAATCCACGATCTCATTCACCGCACGATCGGGATGCAGGCAAGCTGGCTGATTCAGTTCGTGCTGGCCACCATAGTTCTGGCTTTCCCAGGCCGACAGTTCTTTGAAAAGGGCATCCCCGCTCTTCTGCGCTGGGCGCCCGATATGAATTCGCTCGTGGTGCTCGGCACATCCGCCGCGTGGCTCTATTCGGCCACCGCGCTTTTCGCGCCGGGCCTGATGCCCGAAGGCACCCGCGCCGTCTATTTTGAAGCGGCGGCGGTGATCGTCACGCTGATCCTGGTCGGCCGCTGGCTTGAAGCCCGCGCCAAGGGCCAGACCGGAGCGGCGATCAAGCGGCTTTTGGGGCTTCGGCCTTCCACCGCCCGCGTGATCCGCGAGGGGCAGGAGATTGACGTGTCGGTCGATGAGGTTCAGCGCGGCGATATCCTGATGGTGCGGCCCGGAGAGCGGATCGCCGTTGATGGTGTTGTGCGTGAAGGCTCAAGCTGGGTCGACGAAAGCATGATCACCGGCGAGCCGGTGCCTGTCGCGAAAGCCAAGGGCGCGGCCCTTGTCGCGGGGACCGTCAACGGAAACGGCGCGCTCAAGATGCGGGCAACGGCGGTCGGCGCCGAAACCATGTTGAGCCGGATCATTTCTATGGTCGAGGAAGCGCAGGGCGCTCGCCTTCCAGTGCAGGATCTCGTCAACAAGATCACCAGTGTTTTCGTTCCGATCGTGATGGCGGTTGCGACGCTGACAATCCTCACATGGCTCGTTTTCGGCCCTGATCCGAGGCTGCAATATGCGCTGGTGGCGGGCGTCGCCGTTCTCATCATCGCTTGCCCCTGCGCCATGGGCCTCGCGACGCCGACTTCTATCATGGTCGGCACCGGACGCGCGGCGGAGCTTGGCGTGCTGTTCCGGCAAGGCGATGCGTTGCAGGCGCTTCAAGGCGTCGAGGTCGTGGCCTTCGACAAGACGGGAACGTTGACCGAAGGCAAGCCCGAGCTGACCGACCTTGAGCCGCTAAACGGCTGGGCGGCCGACGATCTCTTGGTCGCGACTGCGGCTGTCGAGGCGTTGTCCGAACATCCTCTGGGTCGCGCCATTGTGGTTGCCGCCAAGGGCAAGGACCTTGCCATCCCGCCGGCCGCGGGCTTTGCCGCGATCCCCGGCTATGGCCTGAGCGCGGCTGTGGAAGGAAAGACCGTTCTTGTCGGCGCGCTTCGCCTGATGACAAGGGAGGGGATCGAGACCGCTGAATTTGCGGCCGCCGCCGATCGCCTCTCGCAAAAGGGCCGCACCCCGATCCTCGTTGCCGTTGACGGTAAACCTGCGGGCATCCTTGCTGTGGCCGACAAGGTCAAGCCAACTGCCGCCGCCACCATTCGCGCCCTACATGATCGCGGATTGCGTGTTGCGATGATCACCGGCGATACAGTCAAGACCGCCGCTGCTATTGCCGCGGAGTTGGGTATTGACGATGTGCAGGCCGAGGTTCTGCCCGAGGGCAAGGTCGCCGCGGTCCGTGCGCTGCAAGAGAAGGGCCGCGTGGCCTTTGTCGGCGACGGCATCAATGACGCACCGGCGCTGGCATCCGCGGATGTGGGGGTTGCGATCGGCACCGGCACGGATGTCGCCGTGGAAAGCGCCCATGTCGTCCTGATGTCCGGCGATCCCTCGGGCGTTGTCAACGCCATCGAAATCAGCCGCAAGACCATGGGCAATATCCGCCAGAACCTGGGCTGGGCCTTCGGCTATAACATCCTTCTGGTGCCGCTCGCGGCGGGGGCGTTGTATCCGCTTTGGGGTCTGATGCTGTCGCCCGCGATTGCGGCAGGAGCAATGGCGCTTTCTTCCGTCCTTGTGGTCAGCAACGCCCTGCGCCTGCGCTGGGTGCCCTCGGTCGTCGAGCGCGGCGGCGGGGAGGCGGCATGAATATTGGTGACGTTGCATCGCGGACGGGCCTGTCGACCAAGACCATCCGCTATTACGAGGATATCGGCCTTGTCATGCCCCAGCGTGGCGAAAACGGCTATAGGCGCTTCCGCGAAACCGATATGCACAAGCTCGGCTTTGTCGGGCGGGCAAGGGCGCTCGGTTTTTCCATCGAGGAATGTCGCGACCTTTTGGCGCTTTACGAGGACGAAGATCGGGCCAGCGCCGATGTCCGCCAGATCGCCATCGGCCACCTTGACGAGATCGAGCGCAAGATAGCGGCCCTCAGCGATATGCGGGATACGCTCAAGGGCCTCGTCCATGCTTGCGCCGGCGATCACCGACCCAATTGCCCGATCCTGAAAGAGCTTTCTGACGGCGCCTAACCGCGCCCGAATGCGCCTGCGAGCTCTTTTGCAGCGCCAAGCATCATCGACAGATCCAGCCCAACGGCGGTAAAGGTCGTGCCGCGTGCAATGCAATGCTGCGCATGGGCTCGGTCCATCGTCAGGATGCCGGAGGGAACACCGATCGTCTTGAGCCGGTCGATCGCATTGTCGATCTGGGCGCGAACCTCGGGATGGGTGGGTTGCCCCGGAAAACCCATCGACGCGGCCAGATCGGCAGGGCCGATGAAAACACCGTTCACACCCTCGACAGAGGCGATCTCTTCAAGTCGTCCCATGGCCTCGATGGTTTCGACCTGAACCAAAAGACAAATCTCGTCATTGGCGCGGGCGAAATAATCCTTGATTCGCGAATAGCCGCTGGCGCGGGTCGCCCCTGCGACGCCGCGAAGCCCGTGCGGTGGATAACGCACGGCTTTCACCGCCGCCTCGGCCTCTTCCCGGGTTTGGACGTAGGGGATCAGCAATGTCTGTGCGCCGAAATCGAGGATACGCTTGATCAGGACAATATCGTTGAAGGCGGGGCGCACGACCGGGTTTGTGTCGGGATAGGCCGCCATTGCCTGAAGCGAGCGCAGAACGTCCGGCACGTCGGTTGGTGAATGTTCGGTGTCGATTACGATCCAGTCAAAGCCGACGCCCGCCAGCGCCTCGGGCACCGACGCGCCGCCGATGCTGTTCCACAGGCCGATCTGCTGGCGCCCTTCGGCCAGTGCCGCCTTGAAACGGTTACGAGGGAGATCCATGATTATCCTACGAGTGTTTTCATGCGCCGCAGCGCGAGGAGGTAGCCTTCGGTGCCAAGCCCGGCGATCACGCCATCGGCCCGCAGCGAGACATAGGAATTGTGCCGGAAGCTCTCGCGCTTGTGCACATTCGAGATATGCACCTCGATCACGGGCCCTTCAAAGGCATTGAGCGCGTCGAGAATGGCGACGGAGGTATGCGTATAGGCGGCGGGGTTGATGATGATGCCTGCCGAAGTCTCGCGTGCCGTGTGAATCAACTCGACCAGGCCACCTTCATAGTTCGATTGATGAAGCTCGGCCTTGAGGCCAAGCTCTGAGGCCAGATTGGCGCAGGCCTTTTCCACATCCGCAAGTGTTTCGCTGCCGTAGATCTCGGGCTGGCGTTTGCCGAGGAGATTGAGGTTGGGACCATTCAGGATCGAAATGAGTTTGGGCATTGCAGGCTCCGTTTCCTGCCTCTTGATTGCGGATGGCCGCTTGCGATGCAACTGATTTGGAGACTGCGTGGCCGCTTTGCCGCTATCCGAGGCGGCGCCGCATCATTCCAATCGCGGCAGAGACGGCAAAGATCAGGGCCGCGGCACAGACGATTGTCGGCCCGGCAGGCGTGTCAAATCGCCAGGCCGCTCCAAGCCCGGCAAGCGAAGAAAGCCCTCCAATGGCAGAGGCCATCAAAGCCATCGTGCCGGGGGTCTGCGCCAATGGGCGGGCCGCGGCGGCCGGAATGATCAACAATGCCGCGATCAGAAGCGCACCCACAACCTTGATCGCCACGGCCACGACAATGGCGAGCGCCAGTGTCAGGACGAGTTGTTCGCGCTCTGGCCGGACGCCGCCGGCCTGCGCCAGATCGGGGCTTAGGGTTGCGATCAGTAGGGCCGACCAGCGCCACCAGAGAATCCCGATCACTCCGACCCCGCCGAGCCAGACCAACAGCACATCGACCTTGCTGACGGCCAGAATGTCGCCAAAGAGATAGGCCATCAGGTCCACCCGAACGCCATCGAGGAATGACACAGCCACAAGGCCGACCGCGAGGGCGGAATGGGCCAGAACGCCAAGGACGGTATCAATCCCCAGATCCCGCCCCGAAAGGCTGGAAACAAGAGCCGCGACAAGGACGGAGACGATCAGAACTCCGGCGAAGACCGAAACATTGAACGACAAGGCCAGCGCCACGCCAAGGATCGCGGCATGGGCTGTGGCATCGCCGAAGTAGGCCATGCGCCGCCAGACGACGAAACAGCCCAGAGGTCCGGCGGCAAGACCGACGCCGAGGCCCGCGAGCGCCGCCCTGACGAGGAAATCATCAAGCATCAGTCGGCCCCTTCGTGGGTATGCGGATGCGGGTGGTCGTGATCGTGGACGTGATGGTGATCGTGGCGGTAGAGCGCGAGGGCGCCGCCGGTCCCGCTGCCGAAGAGGGCGCGATATTCGGGGGCCGAGGCGACGACATCGGGCGCACCATGACAACAGACATGGCCGTTGAGGCAAACGACGCGGTCCGAGGCGCTCATTACGACGTGCAACTCGTGGCTGACCAGTAGCACAGCACAACCCATGTCGCGGCGGATCGCTTCGATTTGGCGATAGAAAGCTGCCGAACCCGGTTGATCGAGGCCTTGGGTTGCTTCATCGAGGATCAGGAGGTCCGGCTCGCCAAGGATGGCGCGGGCCAAGAGAACGCGCTGAAACTGGCCGCCCGACAAGCTTGTCATTTGTCGTCGCCCGAGGTTCGGGACACCGGCCCTCTCAAGCGCGGTCTGGCATTGTGCGGCACTCACCTTGTGCGGGAGCGAAAGAAAGCGCTCGACCGTAATCGGCAGGGTCGGCTCGATATGGAGCTTCTGCGGCACATAGCCGATCTTGAGGCCAACCAGGCGCTCGACTGTTCCTTCCGACGGTTTGATCGCGCCGATCAGCGCCCGAAGGAGGGTCGTCTTGCCCGAGCCGTTCGGGCCAACGATGGTAATGATCTCGCCGCGATCAATGTGAAAATCGACGTCATGCAGGGCGACGTGGCCGACATGGCGGACCGCAAGCCCCTTGGCGGTGATCAGCCTCATGTCTGCGCCTCCGCCGCGCAGCGGGGGCATAGGCCGCGCGCCTCGACGACCGTATTCTCGATGACAAAACCTGCCGTCGAGGCTGCTGCGCCAAGCGTGCCACGTGTCGGGTCCGAGGTCGCTTCGGACACCGCTTCGCAGGAGCGGCAGATCAGGAAAGCCGGCGCATGGCTCTGGCCTGGGAGGCTACAGGCGACAAAGGCGTTCAAGCCTTCGATCCGATGGGCAAAGCCGTTGTTCACGAGGAATTCGAGCGCCCGATACACGACAGGCGGTTGCGAGCCGAGGCCCTCGGCGCTGAGAATCTCAAGAATATCATAGGCGCCCATGGCCCTGTGCTGGGCAAGCAGGATCTCCAAGACCCGCCGCCGCACGGGCGTTAGCCTGAGCCCTTTTGAGCCGCAACAGGTATCAACCGCCGCAAGGCTTTTGGCGATGCAGGCGAAATGATCGTGTTTCTGGAATCCGCTGGCGGTCATGGTTGCCTCTGTAGATCAGCTATTGATATGTTATAACATTTCTCCTAGCAAGCGGCGTGTTTCAGAATCGAGAGGCCCCGATGATCCGTTCCCTTGCTGCAATGTCTTTTGCCCTGGCTGCCGGCACGGCCCAGGCCCAGGCACCCCGAGTCGTGACCGACATCGCGCCGGTACACTCTCTTGTCGCGCGGGTGATGCAAGGTGTCGGCTCGCCCGAGGTGCTCCTTCCGGCGGGAGCCTCGCCACACGATCACGCCCTGCGCCCCTCCGAGGCGCGGCTGCTTTCGGATGCAAGTCTGGTTATCTGGGTCGGGCCGGGTCTGACGCCTTGGCTCGAGGCCCCACTCGAGGTCCTCGCACCAGCCGCCGCCCGGCTAGTCTTGTCGGACGATGGCCGGCTCACCGCCTTGCCAATCCGCGAGGGTGGGGCCTTTGGCGAGCATGGCCCGGAAGAGGGCGACGAGCATGACGATCATGACGTTCATGACGAACACGAAGATCACCGTGAGGAATCGAGCATTGACCCGCATCTGTGGCTCGATCCCGAGAACGGGCAGCTCTGGCTTGAAGCGATCGCTCGCGCCCTGTCGGCGCTCGATCCTGAAAACGCCGAGGCATACGTCTCGAATGCTTTGGCCGGTGCCGAGGAAATTGCCGGGCAAGTGGCCAGGATTTCGGCGCAGATGGGTGCCGCCCCGCGCCCCTATCTCGCCTATCACGATGCCTTCCAATATGCCGAAGCGTGGCTGGGTCTTGTCGGCGTCGGTGCGATCGAGTCGGGCCACGCGGTCGAACTTGGGCCTGCCCGGCTTGCCCAGCTTCGGGATGTGGTGTCCGAACTGGGGGTGAGCTGTATCCTGGCCGAGCCGCAGTTCAATCCGGGGCTGGTTGAAGCGGTGATGGACAAGGGCCGTGGGTGGGTGGTGACGATCGATCCGCTGGGCGGCGGGTTCGAGGCTGGCCCTGCCTTGTATCTTTCGGTTCTGGGCCAGTTTTCCGATATACCGGAAATCTGCGACTAGCCGTCTTCGGCGCACGGCGTAGCCCAAAGCAAAGAGGGCGCAGGTTTCTGCGCCCTCTTGTCATTTTCGCGCGCGATCCGCTCAGAGATCGAAACGGTCGGCGTTCATGACCTTGTTCCAGGCCGCTACGAAATCGCGGACAAACTTGCCGCTTACATCGCTCTGGCCATAGACCTCGCTGAGCGCCCGCAACTGCGAGTTTGAGCCAAAGACAAGGTCGGCGCGGGTCCCCGTCCAAGCGACCTTGCCGCTCTTGCGGTCGTGGCCTTCGAAGGTGCCATCGCCCTTGTCATACCATGCCACCGACATATCGAGCAGGTTCACGAAGAAATCGTTCGACAGCGTGCCGATCGTCTTGGTGAAGGCGCCGTGGGAGGTGCCGCCATGGTTGGCCCCCAAAACGCGCATTCCGCCGACGAGAACGGTCATCTCCGGAGCGGTGAGGCCCAGAAGCTGTGCCTTGTCGAGCAGAAGCTCTTCGGTCGAGATGGTGAACTCGGTCTTCTGGAAATTGCGGAAGCCATCAGCCTGCGGTTCGAGAACCGCGAAGCCTTCGACATCGGTCTGATCCTGCGAGGCGTCGCCGCGGCCGGTGGTGACCGGAACGGCGATGTCGTGGCCGGCGGCCTTGGCGGCCTTCTCGATTGCGGCGGCCCCGCCGATGACGATCATGTCGGCCATCGAGGCATTGGTGCCCTTGCGGACGCCTTCGAGTGCGGCAAGCACTTTGGAAAGCTTCTCGGGCTCGTTGGCTTCCCAGCTCGATTGCGGCTCTAGCCGGATGCGCGCGCCGTTGGCACCGCCGCGATGGTCCGAGCCGCGATAGGTCGAGGCCGAGGCCCAGGCAGTGCGGACGAGATCGCCAACCGAGAGGCCGGACGCCAAAACCTTGGCCTTGAGATCGGCAATTTCCTTGTCGGACAGCGCCTTGCCGGCGGGAACCGGATCTTGCCAGATCAGGTCTTCGGCCGGCACATCGGCTCCGAGATAGCGCGCCTTGGGGCCCATGTCGCGGTGGGTGAGCTTGAACCAGGCCCGGGCAAAGGCATCGGCGAAGGCTGCCGGATCCTTGTGGAAGCGGCGCGAGATCGGGCCATAGATCGGGTCCATGCGCATCGCCATGTCGGCGGTGGTCATCATGGTCGAGACCTTTTTCTTCGGGTTATGCGCGGCGGGGGCCATATCCTTCTCGGCCACGCCGACCGGCTGCCAGATCCACGCGCCGGTGGGCGATTTGGTCAGGTTCCAGTCATAACCGAAGAGAAGATCGAAATAGCCCATGTCCCACTTGGTCGGGTCCGCAGTCCAAGCGCCTTCAAAACCCGAGGTCGTGGTGTCATCACCCATGCCGGAGCCGTGCGCGTTTTTCCAGCCAAAGCCCATCTGTTCGATCGGCGCACCTTCCGGCTCGGGGCCAACGTCGCCCTCGGGGCCGGCGCCGTGGCCTTTGCCGAAGGTATGGCCGCCAGCGACAAGCGCGACGGTTTCTTCGTCGTTCATGCCCATGCGGCCAAAGGTCTCGCGCACGTCGCGGCCCGAGGCGAGAATATCAGGGTTGCCGTCGGGACCGGCCGGATTCACATAGATGAGGCCCATCTGCACGGCAGCAAGCGGGTTCTCCAACTCGCGGACGCCCTTGTAGCGGCTTTTGGGTTTGTCGGAGGTGGCGAGCCACTCATCTTCAGCGCCCCAGTAGGCGTCTTCTTCCGGCTCCCAAACATCGGCGCGACCGCCGCCAAAGCCAAAGATGGGCCCGCCCATCGATTCAACCGCGACGTTGCCGGCAAGGATCATCAGGTCGGCCCAGCTGATCTGGTTGCCATACTTCTGCTTGATCGGCCACAGAAGGCGGCGGGCCTTGTCGAGGTTGCCGTTGTCCGGCCACGAGTTGAGGGGGGCAAACCGCTGCTGGCCCGCGCCCGCGCCGCCGCGGCCGTCGCCAGTGCGGTAGGTGCCGGCCGAGTGCCAGGCCATACGGATGAAAAGACCGCCGTAATGGCCGTAATCGGCCGGCCACCAATCCTGGCTTTGGGTCATCAGGGCCGTGAGATCTTTCTTGATGGCCTCGAGGTCAAGCTTCTTGAACTCTTCAGCATAATCAAAGCCTTCTCCCATCGGATCCGATTTCGACGAATTTTGAGCCAGCAGCCGCAGGTTAAGCTGGTTGGGCCACCAATCGCTGTTCGAGCGCATACTCACGCTCGTCGTTCCGTGTATCACCGGGCACTTGCCGGCGCCCTTCGCGTCGTTTCCGTCCATCGCTGAGACTCCTGATTGAAATTCCATAGCAACCGAGGCCCGCGCCGCGCCCCGAGGCGGGCAACAAACCCCACGTTGATTTCAAGCCTAGCCGAGTCAGGTGATTAGGAAAAATTGCATTTCCTGATAGTATTGATAACGTGAGGTTATGGTAAATCTGACACTGAAACAGCTTCGCTATTTCGAGGCGCTGACCCAGCAAGGGCACTTTGGCCGCGCTGCGGATATATGTTCGATTTCGCAACCGGCACTGTCGATGCAAATCAAGGAGCTTGAGCAATCCCTCGGGTCCCCGCTTTTCGAGCGCGGGCCGCGGCAAGTGCGGCTAACCGCCTTTGGCGAGAGTTTTGCGGAACGGGTCAGGGGCATTCTGCGTTCGGTCGACGAGCTTGATGATCTGGCGCGGGCTTCGGTCGGCCAGCTTGCCGGACAATTGCGGATCGGCGTCATTCCGACGATCGGGCCTTATCTCTTGCCCAAGATCCTGAGCGACCTGACAACCGCCTATCCCGGTCTCGATCTTCATGTCCGGGAGACCGTGACCTCGCGCCTGATCGCAGAGCTTGCGGAGGGACGGATCGACACGGCGATCCTTGCGCTTCCCGTGTCAGAGCCCTCGCTCGAGGAGGTGCCGCTTTTCGAAGAGGAATTCGTCCTGATCCGGCCCGCCACTGATGCGGACAAGCCCGTTCCAGACCGCGAGATGCTGCGAGAGATGCGGGTGCTGCTGCTTGAGGAGGGGCACTGTTTTCGCGATCAGGCCCTGTCGTTCTGCAATCTTCAGGGAAGGCAGCCGCGCGAGCTTCTGGAAGGTAGCTCGCTCTCGACGCTGGTGCAGCTTGTCGGGGCGGGAATAGGTGTGACCCTAATTCCGGAAATGGCCCTCGCCGTCGAGACCCGCTCGGCGTCGGTCACGGTCTCGCGTTTTGCGGGGCCTCAGCCGAAGCGGCAGATCGGAATGGTATGGCGCCGGACAAGCCCTCTTGCGAGCCAGCTCCAGAAGATCGCCGCGGTTGTTCGCCACGCGGGTGCGTCTGGCTAGGACGCGCTCACGAAAAAGGGAAATCTCGCCGAGCGGTTCGTCGACTGGTGTCGACGGCGCTGGCAAATTGAACGGAAGCTTGATGAGTGAACGGGTGGCGGCTGGCCAGTCATCCCGTTTCGCACGCCTTGAACGCGCAGAATTACCTGACGCCGTCCCAGCGGCGCAGCAACCAATACCATTGCGCCGGATCGGCGAGGATTCGCGCCGACAAGCTGTCATTGAACGCCTGGGTCATCGTGTCGGCGTCGGTGTGCGGGATCGCCGCCTCGAATGTCACGTCGAACCGGCTGCCGTCGCCTACGCGGGTTCCGTAGGCCGGAACCATGGGCAGACCATATTTCAAGGCGAGCTGGGCTGCGGAAAGCGAGGTCATCGCCGGCAATCCCAGAAACGGCATCCGCACGCCTTCGGTATATTTTTCATCGAGCAGGATCGAGATGATTCCGCCATTGCACAGATGCTTGACCAGCGCCTTGGTGCCAACAAGTCCAGTAGCCAGGATCGGCTTGCCGCCTGCTTCGATCCCGGCCAGCAATCGACGTTGGTAGTGTGGGTTCGTCTGCGGCTTGTAGACCGCCCCGCTTTCCATCCCCCGCGCCTTCAGCACGGCACGAACAGCCTCCCATTGACCGAAGTGGCCCGAGACGATGATCGCGCCCTTGCCAGCCGCACGCGCCTCTTCCAGTGCCGCTAGGCCGGGACCGGAGACCTCGAACCGATCCAGCCGTGTCTGGAATTCGGCGCAATGATAGATCTCGAAAAGGGTCTGGCCCATGTTGCGCCCCATGTTGCGCCGCAGAGCCGCCCGCTCGCTGCGCGACATATCCGGGTAGACACGCAAGATCTCGCGGTCGACCCGACGCTGGGCAATGGGAAACCACCGAACGAGGCCGCCAACGGCTGTGCCCAGCGCACGAGAACGCCGCTCGAAAGACCGCCACCGCGCAGAAACAAGGGCCGACCACAACGGGACATACCTGACATGATTCCAAGCGGATTTGACGAAGCGAGCGTGCATTGGATCTATATGGACGGTCTCATCCGCAAACCCAATGGGCTTTCACTCATAAAATCACAAGGAGCAGCCCTGCATGGCGGCTTTGCCACGCCGTGGATTTGCGCCGAGCTGGAGCCGGTAGAGCCAACGGTTGGCAGCAAGAGGAACGACAGCGCAGGACCCGCAGCCGAAGCGCCGTGTAGCAGCGCCGGTGCGGGCTGATCCAAGGGGCCGCCGGCAGAGCCTCCATCGCGAAACCGAAAAACGGGAGCGAGACTAGCATCGGGAAGACTGGCTGCATTCGACTTCTGCGCCCAGGCGGCTTGGTCTGATTTGACAGACAAAGGTCCGAAGCCCGCAAAGACCATCGATTGTTCAAATCAACACTTGCGAAATCTGGGCGGTCCACACATGACAGACCAGACGGCGCCCTCGACGCGGAAATCAACTTTGGATGTCGACCATGGAACTTCAGACTGCAAAGCGTATCGTGCTCGACGTCTACGCGGCGCTCGAGTCATCTGAACCTGATCAAATTGGGCAGAAAGTTGCCCAATATTTCGCCCCAGATTTTGTTTGGCGCGGCTTCCATCCTTTCGGCGAAATAGCCGGTTTCGAAAGTGTTGCAGAAAAGTTCTGGAAGCCTTTGCGCACCAGCCTGACCCGAATGCAGCGGCGGCAGGACATCTTCTTTGCAGGTGCCGATCATCTTGGTGGGCCTGAAGGCGTTTGGGTCGTGTCGATGGGGCATTTGACAGGCCTTTTCGATACTGCTTGGCTCGGCATCCGGCCGACAGGAAAAATCGCGATGCTGCGCTATTGCGAGTTCAACCGCGTGTCCAACGGCAAGATTGCCGAGACCGCCATGTTTTTTGATATCCCGCACCTTGCCGCACAGGCCGGCCAACCGCTGTTTCCTGCTCAGACGGCAGCGCATTTGGTGCAACCGGGGCCCTTGACTCATGGCGGCCTTTTGTTCGAGTCGCAGCCTGCCGAAGTAGGCAGAGCGACAATTGCGGCAATCGAGGCGATGATCTCCGATCTCGGCACCTGGCGTTCAGGGTTGTCATTGACTGATGAACTTGCACGAACCTGGCATGACGACATGCTTTGGTGGGGCCCGGATGGCATCGGTGCCACCTACACTATCGAGCGCTACGCAAAGCAACATTCCGGGCCCTTTCGCGCCGCTTTTTCGGACCGAAGCAAGACCAATCATTTGGCAAGGGTGTCCGAAGGGCATTTTGGCGGTTTTTTTGGCTGGCCAAATTTCAGTGCCACTTTGACGGGGCCTTTCATGGGCATGGCACCCACGGGCAAGCGTAGCGAATTCAGGGTGATCGATATTTATCGCCGCGATGGAGACAAGCTCGCCGAGAACTGGATATTTATCGATCTGCTGCATTTCTGGAACCAGCAAGGTGTCGATTTTCTGGGGAACTCTAATTCGGGTGTCTCGATTTGAACCAAAGAGAACGCCGCGCGGGAGTAGCGCGGCGTTCAGGTGCAACAGAAGAGAAGTTGCCGTTGCCTATTCGTCGTGCAGCACGGCGGAACCTTTGTCGGCCATTTGCGCGAGCTTGATTTGCATGAGCACCGACATTTCGTCATAGGTGGTCCAGTCGTCTACGACCTTGCCGTCTCGAATATGGAAGTGCGTCATGCCCATGACCTGAAGCCTCTTTCCGGTTGGGGCGCCGAGTTCCTCCATCACCCCCCAGCCAAGATGATGCCCTTCGATCAACCAGCGCACGGCGACTTTGATGCCGCCCTCGTCGCTGGGTTGGGAGCAAATGTGCTGGGGCATGAAATAGCCGTCGGGGATTGCCGCATAGAGGCCCACGGTCTGATGAATGACTGACGCATGGCCATAGAGTTCTTTCATCAACGGGCCATGATATTGCACGGTCGGTGCATATTCCGTCTTGATGCGACCAAACATCCGGCGATTGTGAATTTCATGAAGCCATTGAAGAACGTCGCGCTCGGCATCGTTATTTGCGATTGACAGGTTGGGCGTGCTGGTCGGCGGATACTGCCCCGTGAGACGCCCGGGCTCACCGATATCGACGGCCAAAAGACCTTTGTCGAAATAGTTCTTGGAGAGATTCGTGGCATAGGCCTGCGGGTCGAGGCCGATTTGCTTCACTTGGGCCATGGAATCGACCACCAACCACTCGCGGAAGATACGGTTCCGATAAACCATACAATCCGCGACCGTGCGGGCCACGAAACTGCGCCCTGTGGGTTTGCCATAGATGCCTGGCTGTGTGTGGCGCCCACTTCCTGTGACGAGGTGCGAGGTGTAAAAACCATCTTCGTCATTTCCGTTCCAAATTACCTGGGTTGCCATGCCACGCCTCTCGGGCAACATGAACAGTCGACGGATCGTATCCTGGACGATCTCTTCGCGGGAATAGATGGTGCCACCGGCCGCATAAACTACACAGTCGTGCGTGTAATGAGAGTAGATCAGGCCGACGTCGCGTTCGTCCCAGATCTTGTGGGTGCATCGGATGATGTAATCGACGATGTCGGTGTAGCAGTCGTCGAACCCTTTCATGGATTGGACGCGCTGGCGATTCTCGGGAACCAGGTCCGTGAAATCGAGCCGCTCCGCCTGCAAAACGGGTTCGGCGGAAGGCTTTTTGTCCTGGGCGTTTGCGCCCTTTTCTGAGTTTGGCATTCCCAAATGTCCTAGATAACGGTTTGGAGGATCGAAACACAGTTTGCATTCGTTTGCAATAGATTGTGAGGAGTTGTGAAAACCGCACCTGAGTCGCGATTGAATGCATGCGCCTAGAATCGTTTGAATTTGAGTTGTCTGGTCCTGCTTGCCCACGTCTAGGAGTGCCGATTCTCAAAAATCCTAGTTTTTCGCCTCAATTTCCAATATTTTGCTGCGCGGCGGATTTTGGACTCGGATCTTCAGCGCAGTTTTCCCCATTATTCCAATGCGGTGGATGCCAAGGAAAAATAGTTGCAAGCGTATGCACAATTTACTAACGTCTCTGCATGTCGTGCTTGGGAACGGGTCGACGACAATTCAGACGGCCGCGGGACGGTTAGAAATGGCAATGCCCTTTTGCGGCGACCAACAGGAGATATCTGGAATGAAATTCACAGTTAAATCGACAGTCGCCGCGTGCGCGCTGATGGCTTCGGCGGGCATGTCGTGGGCCGATTGTGGAATCGAAAGTGGCTCGGTCCGCATTCTATCGAACGACTTCAGCGCCTTGCACGCTGTGTCCGAATGGGCAGCCAAATGCGCAAACGGGTCCGTCGAAGTGACGTCGAACGCGACAGCGGAACATAAGAACATCCAAGTGCCGGCGTTGACCACCAACCCTGCGACTTACACGGTGGCTGTCGTGGCCTCCAACTCGATCATCCCGCTGCTGACGGATGACCTGATCCGTCCGCTGGACGAATACGTTGCGAAATGGGGCGGCCAGTTACAGGAAAACCAGCTGATCCGTATCAACGGCAAGATCATGGCGATCGCCTTCATGGCAAACGCCCAGCATCTTTTCTACCGCGACGACATCCTGGCGGAAAACGGGATTGAAGTGCCAACGACGTTTGACGAGCTGTTTGCCGCCGCAGATAAGCTGCGCGCAGCGGGTCTAATGGATTCGCCGATTACCTCGGCCTACAAGCCCGGCTGGGATTTGGCGGCAGAATTCGTCAACGCCTATCTTGGAACCGGCAACGAGTTCTTCGTTCCGGGTTCGGCCGAGCTTGCCATCGATAATGCGGATGGCATGAAGGTTCTCGAAACCATGAAGCAGATGACCACCTACATGGGTACCGACTGGGCAACCTATGACACCAACAGCATCAAGCCAATCTGGGAGGCCGGTGATGCTGCATTGTCGATCTCGTGGGGGTCGCGTGCGGGTGCCTATATTGGTGCCGACAACCCGTCGCCGGAAATTGCCGCGCACACTTCTTTTGCGGCGTCGCCGACGGTTGGCTCTACGCCCGGCGGGGCGCTTTGGTGGGACGGTTTCACCATCGCCAAGAACATTTCGGATGAGGATGCCGAAGCTTCGTTCCGCGCGATGATGAACGGCGTCTCGGCCGAGATGATGGCCGAAAACACCGATATGGCCGTGTGGTTGATCGGTGGCTATGAGCCTGCCAAAGCTGCAAGCGGCGTGATCGCGAACGTCAATGGCGGCGCGCGCCCATACCCGATGGAGCCCTACATGGGCCTTCTGCACACCGCGCTGGGGAACAACCTCATCGAGTACCTGCAGGGCAGCGAATCCGCCGAGCAGGCGATGGCGGACATTTCGTCGGCCTATACGACTGCCGCAAAAGAGGCCGGCTACCTCAACTAAACAACGTTTCGGGGGCCGCCTGTCGGCCCCCGAATTCAGCCCGCGTTCGTGATACCATCTAAGCCGCTCCGACCGGCAAGGGGAGAGCCATGCCTCACAAGACCTTCCTTGCATTTATCTGGCCTTCGCTTTTGGCCATGGTTCTTTTTATCGCGGTTCCAATCATTTCCGTCGCCTACCAATCCCTTTTCATCGAGCACGAAAAAGTCCTGATCTCGACCGAGAATTGCGGTCCATTCGGATGCAAGACCGAGGTCACACTTGATGTCGATGCCATGAGGCAGTTGCGCCAAGATCAGCCGATGGGACGATATAACGGTCTGAACACCTATACAAATTCCACCCATCTGGCGTTTTCCGATATCAACGAAATCTTTCGTAGCAGCGCGAACTTTGATGAGATCCGCGACAGGATCATGAACCTTCCATTCTACAAAGCGCTGATCTTCACCTTGTCCTATACGTTCATCGTGGCTCCGCTGGTCATCGTCGTAGGCTTTGTCATCGCGGTCGTCGTCAACAGCCTTCCGCAGATGATGAAGGGGCCGGTCATCTTCTTCTCACTTCTGCCAATGATCGTGACGCCCTTGGTAGGTGCCCTCGTGCTTTATTGGATGATCGACAGCCGCGGGATCATCGGGGCTGGACTGCAATCCCTCTTCGGCGACCCGAACTTGTCACTTAAGGCGTCCCCGACCCTGACTTGGGTCACTCTGTTCGTGTACGGCGTCTGGCACAATGCGCCATTCTCTTTTGTCGTCTTCTACGCGGGGCTTCAAACGGTGCCCGCAGACACACTTGAATCAGCAATGGTCGATGGCGCAAACCGTTGGGAGCGTATCCGCTTTGTGACGGTGCCCTATCTGCTTCCGCTGGCGACCTTCATTGCCCTGATGCAACTTATGGACAATTTCCGCGTCTTCGAGCCGATCATAGGTTTTTCCGCCGCTGCCAGCGCAACATCGCTAAGCTATCTGATCTACAACGACCTGCGGGCCTCAGATTCGCCGTTGTTTGGATCTGCGGCAGCCACCTCGATGCTAACGATCGTGGGGGTGATCATCCTTCTATTGCCAGTTCTGCGTCGCAATTGGCGCGAATT
>JAURFB010000042.1 GCA_030827165.1 Marivivens sp. | reverse complement strand
GCTTCAACGCCAAATACCTCCTGGAAATCGCCAGCCAGGTCGATCGCGAGAACGCCGTCTTCATGTTCAACTCCTCCGGCGATCCGGCCCTGATGCGCGAAGGCAATGACCCAAGCGCCGTCTACGTCGTCATGCCGATGCGCGTTTGACGTGAATTGCGCCGCTGATCTGAAGGGAGGCCGCCCGCGATGAGCGGCCTTTTCCTTTCCGAGCTTACGCTCTCCCATTTCCGCTCGCACCGGAAGGCCGTGCTCGATCTCGATCCGCGGCCCGTGGTGATCCATGGGCCGAACGGGGCGGGCAAGACGAACATCCTCGAGGCGATTTCGCTCCTTTCGCCCGGCAGGGGCCTGAGGCGCGCGGCGACGGATGAACTGGTGCGCCGCCCCGAGGCGCTGGGCTGGAAGGTCTCGGCCGTTCTGCATTCGCTGCATCAGGTGCACGAGGTCGAGACATGGGCCGAGGCGGGCGGCGCCCGCATGGTGCGGATCGACGGCAAGGCGGCCACGCAGGTCGCCCTTGGGCGTGTCGCACGTATCCTTTGGCTTGTCCCGTCGATGGACAGGCTCTGGATCGAAGGCGCCGACGGCCGCCGCCGGTTCCTCGACCGGATCACCCTGAGCTTCGAACCGACCCACGCCGAGGCCGTGCTTGCCTATGAAAAGGCCATGCGCGAGCGCAACCGCCTCTTGAAGGACATGGTCCGCGACGCCCACTGGTATGGCGCGCTCGAAGCGCAGATGGCGGCCTCTGGCGCCACCATCTGGCAAAACCGGCGCCTGGCCATGGCCCAGCTTCTCGAGGCGCAAGAGGCGGCCGAGACGGCCTTTCCTGTGGCCGATCTTGCGCTCGGCCAGCCCGAAGGCGCATGCCCGGAGGATGAAGACGGGCTGAAAGAGGCCTTTGCCGAGGGCCGCACCCGCGATCTTGCGGCGGGGCGCACGCTCATCGGCCCGCATCGCGGCGATCTGGAGGCAACCTTCCGCGCCAAGGGTGTGCCTGCCAGGGATTGCTCGACCGGCGAGCAGAAGGCGCTTCTCATCTCGTTGATCCTCGCCAATGCCCGTGCCCTTTCCCGCGATTTCGGCGCACCACCGATCCTTCTGCTCGACGAAGTGGCGGCCCACCTCGACGCGACCCGCCGCGCCGCGCTTTATGACGAAATCTGCGCCCTCGGCGCGCAGGCCTTCATGACCGGGACGGAAGCCGCGCTTTTCGACGAACTCGCAGATCGCGCCCAATTCATCGCGGTCCGCGACAGTGAAGGTCTGAGCACCGTGGACGGGAAGAGAACGCCATGACCTTGCCAATGAACCGGGTCACATTCATCACGCTCGGCGTGCGCGATCTCGCGCGGGCGCGGGCCTTCTACGAGGCGCTGGGCTGGACGCCGGAAAGCGCGACGGAGGACGTGGCCTTCTATGCGATGAACGGGTCGAAATTCGGTCTCTTCTCGCTCGCGGGGCTTGCCCGAGAGACCGGGCGCGACGTGGCGGGGCTTCAAACCGGAGCCATGACGCTTGCTCAGAACCAAGGGTCACAAGACGACGTGGATGCGATGTTTGCCCGCGCGGTGGCTGCCGGGGCGACGCCGGTCACCAAACCGTTCAAGACCGATTGGGGCGGATACTCAAGCTATGTCGCCGACCCCGATGGCCACCATTGGGAATATGCCTACAACCCGTTTTCACCCCTTGATGATGAAGGCCATATCGCATGACCATCTCTGCCTCGGAACTCGCTTTCTACGGCTTTGGCATTTTCCTGCTCTTCATTACCCCCGGCCCCGTCTGGGTTGCGCTGATCGCCCGGGCGCTTTCGGGTGGCTTTGCCGCCGCATGGCCGCTGGCGCTGGGCGTGACGCTTGGCGATCTGGTCTGGCCTTTCCTTGCGATCCTCGGCGTGACGTGGATCCTCTCGGTCTATGGTGAATTCCTCGAGCTCATGCGCTGGGTGGCAACCGTCACCTTCCTTGTCATGGGCTATCTCGTGATCCGCTCGGCCGGCAAACCCATCGACCGCAACAGCCACCTGACCCGCCCCGGCAAATGGGCGGGATTCCTCGCAGGCCTCGCGGTCATTGTCGGCAATCCCAAGGCTATCCTGTTCTACATGGGAATGCTGCCCGGCTTCTTCGACGTTGCCCGTCTGACATGGCCCGATATCGCCGCGATCTGTGCTGTGTCGATGGTCACTCCCTTCGTCGGCAACCTCTGCCTGGCGCTCTTCGTCGACCGCGCTCGCCGCCTTCTGAAATCGCCCGACGCCCTGCGCCGGACGAACCAGACCGCCGGCGCTTTGCTGATCTGCGTCGGGATCGTCATCCCCTTCATTTAGCCACAAAATATGGGGGTTTGACCGTGACATACCCCACGGTTTCCCCTATATTTTGGCAACTGAATGCAAGGTGAGACCCTATGTCTGAAGACGACAACATGCCGATTGAATACGGCGCCGATTCCATCAAGGTTCTCAAGGGCTTAGAGGCTGTCCGCAAGCGCCCCGGCATGTATATCGGCGATACCGACGATGGCTCGGGCCTGCACCACATGGTTTATGAGGTTGTCGACAACGGCATCGACGAGGCGCTGGCCGGTCACGCCGACTATGTGACCGTCAAGATCCATGCGGATTCCTCGGTTTCGGTGCGCGACAACGGCCGTGGCATTCCTGTCGACTTGCACAAGGAAGAGGGCGTTTCGGCGGCCGAGGTCATCATGACCCAGCTACACGCCGGCGGTAAGTTCGACCAGAATTCCTACAAGGTCTCGGGCGGCTTGCACGGCGTCGGCGTCTCAGTCGTCAACGCCCTGTCGGAATGGCTCGAACTGCGCGTCTGGCGCAACGGCAAGGAACATTATGCCAAGTTCGAACATGGCGATACGGTCGAGCATTTGCGCGTCGTTGGCGATGCCAATGGCGAAAAGGGGACCGAGGTCCGGTTCCTTGCTTCAACCAAGACCTTTTCCAATCTCGATTTCATTTTCGAAACGCTCGAACGTCGCTTGCGCGAGCTGGCCTTTCTGAATTCCGGCGTGCGGATCATCCTCTCGGACGAACGCCCCGCTGTCGCGCTCCGGTCCGAGCTTTTCTACGAAGGCGGCGTGCGCGAGTTCGTCCGCTATCTCGACCGGTCCAAGCATCCGGTGATGCAAGACCCGATCTTCATGACCGGCGAGCGCAACGGCATCGGTGTCGAGGTCGCGATGTGGTGGAACGACAGCTACCACGAGACGGTTCTGCCCTTCACCAACAACATCCCCCAGCGCGATGGCGGCACGCACATGGCCGGCTTCCGCGCGGCTCTGACCCGCACAATCAACAGCTATGCCCAGTCGAGCGGCATCGCCAAGAAAGAGAAGGTCGATTTCACGGGCGACGACGCGCGCGAGGGCCTGACCTGCGTCCTTTCTGTCAAGGTGCCCGATCCTAAGTTCTCGTCCCAGACCAAGGACAAGCTCGTTTCTTCCGAAGTGCGCCCGGCGGTTGAAAATCTGGTTGGTGAGAAACTTGCCGAATGGTTTGAAGAAAATCCCCAGCAGGCGAAGATCATTGTTGGCAAGATCGTCGAAGCCGCGCTCGCCCGCGAAGCCGCCCGCAAGGCCCGCGAGCTGACCCGCCGCAAAACGGCGATGGACGTAAACTTCCTCGCCGGCAAGCTCAAGGACTGTTCCGAGAAAGACCCCTCGAAAACCGAAGTTTTCCTCGTCGAGGGCGACAGCGCCGGCGGCTCGGCCCAAACGGGCCGTGACCGGCGCACGCAAGCAGTTCTGCCGTTGCGTGGCAAGATCCTCAACGTCGAGCGCGCGCGCTTTGACAGGATGCTGGGCAGCCAGGAGATCGGCAATCTCGTCATGGCGCTCGGCACCGGTATCGGCCGCGACGAATTCAACATTTCCAAGCTGCGCTACCACAAGATCGTCATCATGACCGACGCCGACGTGGACGGCGCGCATATTCGCACGCTGCTCCTCACGTTCTTCTTCCGGCAAATGCCCGAGCTGATC
This sequence comes from Marivivens sp., assembly GCA_030827165.1. Taxonomy (GTDB): domain Bacteria; phylum Pseudomonadota; class Alphaproteobacteria; order Rhodobacterales; family Rhodobacteraceae; genus RFZI01. The sequence continues at coordinate 18,009 of JAURFB010000042.1, read as the reverse complement.
GAGGGGGGCTATCTCTATATCGCCCAGCCGCCGCTCTACAAGGTCAGCCGCGGCAAGTCCGAGGTCTATCTCAAAGATCAGGCCGCGCTGGATGACTATCTTGTCCAGCAGGGCATCGAAGGCGCCGTGCTGCGCCTTGGAACCGGAGCCGAGATCGCCGGTGCCGATCTGCTTCGCGTCGTCGAAGAGGCGCGGCAACTTCGCCGGGTCATCGAGGCATTCCCAACCCATTATCCCCGCCACATCCTCGAACAGGCCGCCATCGCCGGGGCCTTCGTGCCCGGCGCGGTTGATGCCGATCTCCAGGGCGTGGCCGACAAGGTTGCCAAGCGGCTCGATCTTATCGCGCTCGAATACGAGCGCGGCTGGCATGGCCGGATCACCCAGGATCACGGCATCCGCCTTGCCCGCATCCTGCGCGGCGTCGAAGAGGTTCGCACGCTGGACGGCCCGATGCTCCGTTCCGGCGAAGCGCGCCGCACCGGCAGCTTTACCAAGTCCTTGCAAGAGGTCTATGAGACGCCCGCCACGCTGGTTCGCAAGGATCGCAGCCAGCTGATCCACGGGCCGCTCGATCTGCTCAAGGCGATCCTCGCCGAAGGCGAAAAGGGACTCACGCTCCAGCGCTACAAGGGCCTGGGCGAGATGAACCCCGAGCAGCTTTGGGAAACTACGCTCGATCCCGATGCCCGCACGCTACTTCAGGTCAAGGTCGATGATCTGACCGAGGCCGACGACCTCTTTACCAAGCTGATGGGGGATGACGTCGAGCCACGGCGCGAGTTTATCCAGACCAACGCGCTCAATGTCGAGCATCTCGATTTCTGATCCGGCGGCGATCCGCCGAAACCTGAAAGAGCCGGTTGCAGCAAACGCAGCCGGCTCTATTCATTTGCGCAAGGAGGCCCCATGACCCACATCCCCCGCCGCGCCTTCATCGCCTCCGGCCTCGCCGCGCTTGCCGCCTGTAGCAGCACGCCTGACGTGGCCGATCTTCCGTCCGACGCCGCGCTCCATCCCGGCGAGACCATGCAGATCCGCGCCCTCATCAACCACTACGCCGATCTCTATGATCTTCCGCGCAGCCTTGTGCATCGCGTCGTGCAGCGTGAGAGCAGCTACAATCCGAACGCCCGCAACGGCCCCTATTACGGCCTGATGCAGATATTGCCGCAGACGGCGGCCACCATGGGCCATTCCGGCCCGGCGTCTCAGCTTCTGGATCCAGACGTCAACCTGCGTTTCGGCGCGAAATACCTGCGCGGTGCGTGGCTCGTTTCCGCCGGCGATCCTGATGCGGCGATCTCTTGGTATGCCCGCGGCTACTATTACGAGGCCAAGCGCCTTGGGCTCTTGAAGGAAACCGGCCTGATCTAGCGGCCGATCCGGCCAAAGACAAACGGCGCACCAAGGATCACCAGAAGGATCCGCAACAGGTGCATGACCGAGACAAAGGCCACGTCCTGACCCATTGCCAGCGCGAGCAGCGACATCTCGGTCAGCCCACCCGGCGAATAGGCGAGGAAGATCTGGCTCGGATGTATTCCGGTCAGCCAGGATGCGATAAAGGCAAAGGTCACGGCGACCAGCAGCATCGCAAATGACGACAAGGCCCCGAGGCCAAGATCGCGCCCAACCTCGCGGAATGTCGCGCCAAGAAAGCGGCACCCGATCACCGTTCCCAAGACAATCTGCGCCATCACGATAATCAACGTCGGCGGCGCGGTCTCAACCACCTCGCCCAGATGCAGCGCCGCGCTCAAAAGCATCGGCCCAAGCATGTTCGGCGCCGGCGCTCGCAGAAGCTTGCCAAATGGCACACCCAGGACAGCGCAAGCGCCCAGCCAGAGCCAATCGCTCAGGGTCAGCACGTCCATCGCGATCCACGGCCGTCCGCCGCTTCCGCCGGGGCGCGCGCCAAGGATAAAACCATAGAAAAGGCCTACACAGGTGATCACCACAAGAATTCGGCTCGCATGGGCAAGGGCGATGCGCCGTTCGTCGCCCCCCGCCGCGGTGCCAAGGATCAGCATATCGTTAAGGCCCCCCGGCATGGCCGAGAAATAGGCTGTCACCGGATCATATCCCGCGATCTTGCGGTAGATCAGGATCGACACCGCCGCCGCCGATGCAAGGAACGGCACCATGATCGCCAGCGTCACGCCCCAATCGCCGATATGCGCGAAAACGCTCCGATTGATGGCCGCGCCCAACATCACGCCAAGGATCGGGATCACAACGGGCCGCAGACCGTTCGGGCCGAAAACGGGAATGCCGAGCAACGAGGCAAAGGTGGTTGCGATCATCGGGCCAAGCATCCAAGGCAGCGGCATTCCGATCCAGTTGGCGAGATAGCCCGCCGCTCCGCCGATTGCCAAGGCGAGGGCTTGCCGCGCTGCTTTATGCATCGGCCACACGGCCGAGATGCCGCTCGCCCCGCTTCTTGGACAAGGCGATCTGCTTCTGCCGTTCGCGGAACCGGGCCTTGTCGGCCGCGCTTGTCTCGTCGGCGCAGTGAAGGCAGGAAACCCCTTCCTCAAAGTCGGGGCGCGCCTTGTCCAGTGGCAGGATCGGTCGGCGGCAGGCATGGCAAAGCTCGTGCGGCCCCTCGGCAAGCCCGTGACCGACCGAGACCCGCCCGTCGAACACGAAACACTCGCCGTGCCAAAGGCTTTCCTCCTGCGGCACCTCCTCAAGGTATTTCAATATGCCTCCCTTGAGGTGAAAGACCTCGTCGATCCCCTGCGACATCAGGTAATTGGTCGATTTCTCGCAGCGGATCCCTCCGGTGCAGAACATGGCGATCCGCTTGTTGCCGAAGCGCTCCTTGTTCGCCTGCCACCAGGCCGGAAACTCGCGAAAGCTCTTGGTCTCGGGATCGACCGCGCCCTCGAAAGTGCCAATGGCATATTCATAATCGTTGCGCGTATCGATCACGGCCACATCGGGCGACGAGATCAGAGCGTTCCAATCCTGCGGCGAGACATAGCGGCCCACAGCGGCGCGCGGATCGACGTCGGGCTGGCCCATCGTCACGATCTCTTTCTTGAGGCGCACCTTCATCCGTCCAAACGGTTGCTCGCTTGCCGTGCTTTCCTTCCAGCCAAGATCGCCGCAGCCGGGCAGAGCGCGGATATGCCCCAGCACCGCATCAATCCCCGCGCGGCTTCCCGCAATCGTCCCGTTGATCCCCTCTTTCGCCAAAAGAAGCGTTCCGGTCACACCCTCCGCTTCGCAAAGCGCCAGCAGCGGCCCCCGCAGGGCGGCAGGATCGGCAAACGGGGTGAAGTGATAGAGCGCGGCGACGGTATACATAGCTGCGGCATACGCCCGCCTGCGCGAGGCGGCAAGCCTCCGGCCCCTCTTTTCCTGCCCCGCGAACCTGCCTATGGTCCGCCCGACATCGAAGGAGCCCGCCATGAACCCCGCCACCCACGCCCTGATCGTCATCGACGTGCAAAACGATTTCTGCCCCGGCGGCGCACTGGCCGTGGCTGGCGGCGACGAGATCGTCGCGCCGATCAATACGCTGATGGACACTTTTGCCGCTGTGGTCCTCACGCAAGACTGGCACCCCAAAGGCCATTCCTCCTTCGCGTCTTCCCATTCGGGCGCCACACCGTTTTCCTCGGTGACGATGCCCTATGGTGAGCAGACCCTCTGGCCCGACCATTGCATCCAGGGCTCGATTGGAGCCGCCTTTCATCCCGCGCTTCGCACCGATGCCGACCTGATCATCCGCAAGGGCATGAACCCCGCGATCGACAGCTATTCCGCCTTCTTCGAAAACGACCGGACGACGCCCACCGGCCTTGAGGGCTATCTCCGCACGCGCGGCATCACCACGCTGACGCTCGCGGGCCTCGCCACCGATTTCTGTGTCGCCTATTCCGCGCTCGACGCCGCCCGCCTCGGCTTTGCCGTTTCCGTTCGAACCGACCTTTGCCGCGCGATCGACCTTGGCGGCAGCCTTGCCGCGATGACCGCCCAGATGCAGGAAGCCGGTGTCGCGATTGTCTGACGCGGCGCTTGCCAGCCCCCGCGCCGAAATGGTCTAACGGCCCAAACAACCCGGAGCCCTCATGGTCGATATCGCAACCCGCGTGTGGAACCATAAGTGGAAGATCGATCCGATCGTCCGCTCGTTGATCGACACCGATTTCTACAAGCTCCTGATGTGCCAGTCGGTCATTCGCAACAAGCCCGACACGCAGGTCACGTTCAGCCTGATCAACCGTGCGACCCACATCCGGCTGGCCGATCTGATCGACGAGGGCGAGCTGCGCGAACAGCTCGACCATATCCGCACGATCCGCCTTTCCCGCGGCGAAAGCACATGGCTGCGCGGCAATACCTTCTATGGCAAGCGCCAGATGTTCCGCCCCGATTTCATGGAATGGTTCGAAAACCTCCGCCTGCCGCCCTATCACCTTGAAAAGCGCGACGGCCAGTATGAGCTGACCTTTGAAGGCAGCTGGCCCGAGGTCATGCTTTGGGAAATCCCGGCGCTGGCTGTTTTGATGGAGCTGCGCTCTCGTGCGGTGCTCAACGAGATGGCCAAGTTCGAGCTTGAGGTTCTCTATGCCCGCGCGATGGCCAAGCTTTGGGAAAAGGTCGAGCGCCTGCGCGGCATCCCCGATCTCAAGCTGGCCGATTTCGGCACCCGCCGCCGCCACGGCTTTCTTTGGCAGGACTGGTGCGTTCAGGCGCTGATGGAGGGGCTTGGCGACAAGTTCATCGGCACCTCGAATTGCCGCATCGCCATGCGCCGCGATATCGAGGCGATCGGCACCAATGCCCACGAATTGCCGATGATCGATGCCGCGCTGACGGATACCGACGAGGCGCTGCGGCAGGCGCCCTATGACGTGCTGGCCGACTGGCACGAAGAGCATGACGGCAACCTGCGCATCATCCTGCCCGACACCTACGGCACCGAGGGCTTCCTCGCCGGCGCGCCCGACTGGCTCGCCAAATGGACCGGCATCCGCATCGATTCCGGCGATCCCGCCGCGGGGGCCGAAATTGCCATCCGCTGGTGGCAAGACCGCGGCGAAGACCCGCGGCAAAAGCTGATCATTTTTTCCGATGGCCTCGACGTGGAAAAGATCGAGGAACTGAGCAATCAGTTCCGCACCCGCACCCGCGTTTCCTTTGGCTGGGGCACGATGCTCACCAACGATTTCACCGGCCTCGTGAAAAACGACGCGCTGGCCCCCTTCAGCCTTGTCTGCAAGGCGGTCAGCGCGAACGGCCGCCCCACCGTGAAACTGAGCGACAACCCGAATAAAGCGATGGGCCCGAAGGACGAGATCGAGCGGTATAAGCGGGTGTTTGGGGTGGGCGAGCAGGTGGCGCGGGAGGTTAGGGTTTAGGTCATCCGACTTGACGTATCCAATCCCGTATATTGCCGCCAATTCGCTCGATATCCTGAATTGCCAGTGTTCCACCATGCATAACTATATTTCTGGATCTCTCTAGGACGGTTAGAACTGATTTTGCCCACTCGCGATCAGCGAGCGTAAGTTCAAAGTCTTCCCAGTTGACAGCAATTATTCCAGACAAGTCGCCAAAATCACAATACTCCATCTCTGAGCCGCCACGGGTCCCGTGCCATTTGAATTTGGCATCATCGTCCATACGACCTGAGACTCTTTTTTGAATTCTGTCTGGGACTTTGTCCCATCAACGCTCTTTATGAACTTCCAAGAGGGTGTTTTTTACAAACTCCCTGACCATGTTCTCAAAAGCATGAATGGCGGTATATACGAGACTCATTCGTTTCGCCGCCGAAATTGAAGATTCTTCTGGCAGGTTCAGGGAAAGCTTCTCATTGATGAGGTTTGCCTCATTTCCGTCCAGAGTCCTGCGATTCTTTCTGCCCGCTTTGTCGAGGCTCTCCTGCGTCAGCACGCCCCGATATATGAAAGGGTATAGATCTTGCATGTCCTAGCCCAAGTGATCTCGAAGACTCTTGAAAATCGCGTCGAACACTGCTTGGTCGCGAGTGTCAGGTAGAACAATATTAATGTGATATTGCAGAGAAGCGATGCCAGACCGAGGCTTCTTGCTTTCATTCGCGCGAACCTGAATATCGTCAATTGACGGTTCTTCGACTTCTGGAGAGTCGACCTTCCTTTGCGGCTGATCGGACTTTGCTGAGACAAAGTCTCCGTAATCACATAGTGCGACAAAGGTCTTCGCAATATTCTTGATTACTGTATCTTTCTTTTTACCTTGGTAGAGCGTTCGCAATTTGTTGAATGCATCACCTACATTTAGTTCAAATGCCTTGGTATTAACCGAGAATAAGTCCGAAAATGCCTCTCTAACCCCCTCCGCCACGATGTGCGGGGCAATTGATCTATCAAGAAAGGAGTAATACCTCTGCGTCGGAGCGCCATCGGCGTTCAGGAAGCCGAGGTCTTTGAGAATGCCGATGAATAGTCGATCATTGGAGCTCGAGAAGCCCAAGCCCTCTAGAAATTTCTGGGAGAACCTTTCGGGGGGTTGAGCATTCAGCATCGCCTCGAAATAGTCTGGAATGGCATTTGTCTTGATTGTGTAGCTGCTTGGAAGTGACATTGATACCTCCCTGCGAAAGAAAGGACGCTTGAGAATGCCAAACTATAAACCATTGGTTGAAATTGTTGACAAAATACCCGGCGGAGAGTCCCTCACCCCACCTTCCCCCTCGTCTTCTTCACCTCCCCGCGTTCCTTCTTCGCCTTGATCCGCCGCTCGATGCTGCCCTTTGTCGGCTTGGTCTTCACCCGCCGTTTCGGCACCACGGTCGCTTTCAGCACCAGCTCCGCCAGCCTCTCGCGCGCGATCTCGCGGTTGCGGGCCTGGCTGCGCGTGTCTTGCACGAAGATCACGATGGCGCCGTCGAGGGTCCAGCGGCTTCCGGCCAGCCGCCTCAGTCGCCGCTTCACCGGATCGGGAAGGCTGGGGCTGCGTTCGGCTTCAAACCGCAGCTCGACCGCGGTCGAGACCTTGTTCACGTTCTGCCCGCCGGGGCCCGAGGCGCGGACGAATTGCTCGGTCAGCTCCCATTCGGCGATCTCGATCTGATCGGTGATTTTCAGGCCCATCGGCGCGGTTCCAATAGTGTACAAACTGCACAATAGGCCCTTCGGCCCTTGTACAAAACGCTCATTTCCCAACGAAAAGGGCCGCTCCGGCGTAGGAGCGACCCTTCGAAAGTTCAGGAGGTGGTTCGGTTAGGGGAAACCCACCCCGGTGGTCTCGTCAGCCAAGGGCTGCCCTAGCTGCGACTCCCCCGAAATGTCCCGACACCTTTCTCCAATCTCTTTCTCGACACTGGATCACCTCCTTTCAATGGGTTTCGCCTTAAAGGAGGTTTGCACAGATATTGTGTAAGTCAAATGAAAATACACAAATTGACGTGATCAGGCCTTTGGCTGAATCATTCTGCCCACAGCAATACGGAACGGGACCAGTGCTACGATAGCAATGGCAAGCTTGACGCCCCAGTCGGCCACGGCCAGCGAAACCCAAAGCGGCGCGTCGGGGCCGGTGGTCAGGAACGGTGCGGCGTCCCAGGCCCAAGCAACCTCGTCGTTCGCCGCTGCGGAAAACACGCCAGCCAAGCCCGCCGAGAAGGCGATCGAGAAGAAGATGACCGTATCAACAGCCGAGGAAATCACGGTCGAGACCAGCGGCGCGCGCCACCAGCTTCCGTCGCGAAAGCGGTTGAAAACAGCCACATCAAGAAGCTGCGCCGCAAGGAAGGCGGTGGCCGAGGCGATGGCGACGCGGAAGGCCACGGCGGCATAGGAATAGCCGTCGCCCTCAAGCATGATCTGGCTGCCGACGAGCGAGCAGACAATGCCAACTCCGAAACCGGCCAGGATCACGCGGCGGGCCGCGGCGGCGCCGTAGACGCGATTCATTATGTCGGTGACGAGAAAGGCGAAGGGATAGGTGAAGGCGCCCCAGGTCAGGAGGCCATCGAGAAGAAGGAATTGAACGAGGATATTCGAGGCCACGACGATGATGGCCATGGCGATAACGCCGGGAAGGATACGCATTGGGTGCTCCGTTTTTTACAAGGGTGCGGCGACTTGGCCCCCACCGTGGGGACGCGCCCCTCTACGCCCGCGTGGGGACCTCGTCAATCGGAGACGATGAACTCGACAAACTCGGTCTTCTGAAAGCCGATGAAGTTTTTGTCGGACACGGCGATCAACCGGATCCGGCCCTGTGCGTCCCGCCAGGCCGAAATCCCCTCGAGATTGTCAAACTCCCAACGCGCCGACGTCAGAAGGGTTTCGTTCGCGCCGCTTGAAAGATCAACCCGCCTGATCTGCGATCTGAAACCGATCCCGACAAAATCCCGTTCCAGAACATAAAGATACCCGTCCGGCCCGAGATCCGCACCAACGGCAAGGAATGGGCCGACGCGGGCAAGATCGCCCAAGGTGCCCCACCTGTCTCCCGCGTAGTGATAAAGCGGAAAGGGCCGGTCCTGACGGCCGGTGCGTTCGGGCATTGTCACCAAGGAGCCATCCTCAAGTGCAGCCAGAGCCTCGAGGCCCGCGTTCTGTTGCATCTGCGCGAATTCGCGGGTCAGGGCAATTTCGGTCGGGGTAGCCAAGAGGCCATCGTAATGCCAGACCCGCGCCGGCCCTTCGAAGCTGACGTAGACGCCGCCATCGCTATCGAACGCAAGCCCCTCGCTGTCATCGTCTTCGTCTTCAAGCGGCGTTCCATCCGGCCCCAGAAGGTCGAAAGCGGTCGATACGTCGAGGCCGGTGATCCGATCCCCCAGGCGAAGGAAACGCCCCTCGAGAATGCGCCCCCTGTCGATCAAGGCCACAAAGCCGACGCCCTCTGCGTCAACCTCGAGCCCCGATAGTCCGCCGATCCTGGGGTCATCGGACTGCCAGACATAGCGGCTTGCAACGCGGGCTTCCGCCGCAAGGGCGGGTTTTGCTGCCAGACAGGCGGCGGCCAAGAGAATTGCTTTGAAAGCCTTGGGAATGGTTCCGGCCCTACTCGACCTCTGCCCATGATCCCTTTTCACCCTCGGGGTTGACCCAGCGAAGGATCCAAAGCCCAAGTATGAAAAGGATGATAACGGGGATAAAGCCCTTCTGATTGCTGCCGGTCGCCGCGGTAAAGACGGTGATGAGGGCGGGCGCAAGGAAGGCGGTGGCCTTGCCTGTCAGGGCAAACAGGCCAAAGGCCTCGGTCGGCCGCGCCGGATCGGAATGCCGCACCATGAGCGAACGCGACGAGGCGTAAAGCGAACCGCCCGCGCCACCGATAACCGCGCCGCAGATGTAGAAGATGATGTCAGGGATGCCCGACCCTTCCGCCAGCGGAATGCCCAGAATGTTCTCGCGCGACATGCCGACGATGATGATGCAGACAACCACAAGCGCCCAGACCGCCGCGCGGATCACGGCCTTCGGCCCCACCCGCTGGTCCAGTAGGCCACCGATCCAGGTGACGATTGCGGCGGCGATCGCAGCGACGATGCCGAAAACGCCGATCTGGATGATCGACCAGTCAAGCACCAGCGCCGCATATACCCCGCCAAAGGCGTAGAGCGCATTCAGCGCATCGCGATAAAGCATCGAGCCCAGCAGGAAGCTGCCAAGGCTCTTGCGGCGAAAGATGGCGCGGATCGTGGTGACAAGTTCGGGCACAACCCCTTCGCGTGCTACGTTGCTTGCCTTGGGTTTCGGCACATCGCGCACCCACAAGAAGAACGGGATCATGAAGACCAGATACCAGATCGCGATGAATGGTCCGACACTGCGCGTGCCTTCCCGCGTTTCGGGATCAAGCCCGAAGAGGGGAGCGGTTCCAAGAAGCGTCACGCCGTTTTCGTTTTCGGCCAGAAGGAGGAGCATGACGAAAAGCGAAACGACCCCGCCCCAATAGCCAAAGGCCGAGCCGGATCCGCTGACACGGCCGATCTCGTCGTCAGACCCCATGGACGGCAGATAGGCGTTCACGAAATTGAGGCCGGATTCCGCGGCGATAAAGCCGACATAGAAAATCACCAGCATCAAGATCAGGTTGGCCCCATCCGGCGTCAAACCCCACAAAAGCGCCGACGCCAAGACATAGGCAACCGAGAACAGGACGATCCAGGGCAGCTTGCGGCCTGAACGGTCGGCAATCGCACCGAGGATCGGGGCCGAAACGGCGATGATGACGCCAGAGATCGTCTGACCCAGCGACCAGAGCCACTGGGAATGGGCCTTGGCCTCGGAAAGCGCCTCGCCCTGCGAGACGAAAAGCTCGGTCGCCACATAGGCGAAATAGGGGCCAAAAACGAAGGTCAGGCCAAGCGTGTAGAAGGGTTGCTGTGCCCAGTCGAAAAACATCCAGCCCCAGATGCGTCGCTTCTGCGAAATTGCCATGACTGCTCCCCTCCGCGTTTGAGCGGATAAGACAGGCAAAGCGGGGGTCTGGCAAGGAATCTCGTGCTCAGGCGTCCTGCATTGGGGGCCAGGGGCGCTGGGCTTCGGCTTGAACCCAGGTCTGGATCCAGTCGGGCATCGGCGGCGGGGCGGATCCATCGTATCCCATCTCGTCAATCACCTCTTTCGGCAAGACGATCCCGTTAGGGCCAATCGTGGCCATCCGCAACAGAACGTGGCCCGCACAGTCGGCCCGCCCAGTCCACATCGACTGTTCGATATAGAGAAATCGCTCGTCCCATGTGACGAGCCGGCTTTTCATGGTGATCAGCTGGAATACGGTGATCCGCCGCCGATAGCGCGTCGTCGAGCCGGCCACCGTCATGCCCCACCCCTTGCGTTTGAGCGCGGCGTGAAGGCCGCTGACCCAGCTAAGGGGGATGCGGCCAAGATCATAAAGCGTCAGCGTCCGGCCGTTGTTCAGCTCCATCCAGACATCAAGATCCCACGGCAGGCAATGATGCTGGCTGACATATGTCTCGGTCAAACCGAGTTTGGGCGTCTTTCTGGCCTTGTAAAGCTGCCAGTACATCCGGGCGACTGGATACATCTTCTTCTCCGCTTTGCTTCAGATTGCCGCGCAGACCGGCGGCATCAACCGTAACGTTGCGGCAGGGGATTGCGGTGTGCTCCGGCACTGACTAACTCTGGGCAAACGAAAGGACCAGACATGCAATCCATCTATGACATTCTGATGCTGGTGATTGGCATCGCCCGGATTTTCATCTTCGCTCATTTTATCATGAGCTGGCTGATCAGCTTTCAGGTGCTCAACATTCGTCAGTCGTTTGTCGCGCAGGTCTGGCATGGTTTGAACAGGCTGCTCGAACCGGTCTATGCGCCGATCCGCAAGGTTATTCCGGTCATGGGTGGGATGGATCTGACGCCGCTGGTCGCGCTGGTCGGGCTTGAGATCATCCGCATCGTCCTGATGAACAACGTGGCGATGTTCTACTAGGCCAAGGCCGCTTGCCCCCGCGGCCTGCTTGTGGGACTCTGCCCGCCAACAAGAGCAGTTTTACCGACAGGCCATTCCGCATGAGCGCTGCCACGCTTCTACGCGACGTATTCGGATTCGATGCCTTCCGGCCCGGTCAGCAAGATATCGTGGCCGCCGTCACGGCCGGCCGCAACACGCTTGCCATCATGCCCACGGGTGGCGGCAAGTCGCTGTGCTTTCAGCTTCCCGCCTTGGTGCGCGATGGAGTTACTGTGGTCATCTCGCCGCTTATCGCCTTGATGCGCGATCAGGTGCGCGGGCTGCGCGAGGCGGGGGTTGAGGCGGGGGCGCTGACCTCGGGCAACACGCCCGAAGAGACTGACGCTGTGTGGGCAGCGCTCGGGGCGGGGCGGCTCAAGCTTCTCTACATGGCGCCCGAACGGCTTGCTGCCGGGGGCGTGCCGCAGATGCTCAAACGCGCGGGCGTGACGCTGATCGCCGTGGACGAGGCGCATTGCGTCAGCCAGTGGGGCCATGATTTCCGCCCCGATTACCTCAGAATCGGCGATCTGAAGCGCGATCTTGACGTGCCGCTCGCCGCCTTCACCGCCACCGCCGATGCCGAAACGCGGGCCGAGATCATCGAGAAACTGTTCGGCGGGGCCGAGCCGGAGGTTTTTCTCCACGGCTTCGACCGGCCCAACATCCACTTGTCGTTTGCTGTCAAGGACGCTCCCCGCCAGCAAGTCCTGCGTTTTGCAGAGGCGCGGCGCGGGCAGTCGGGGATCGTCTATTGCGGCACACGCGCCAAGACCGAGGTTCTGGCGCAAGCTCTGCGCGAGGCGGGGCACAACACCGCCCACTATCACGGCGGGATGGAAGCCGAAGATCGCCGCATCACCGAGGCGCGCTTTCAGCAGGAGGACGGCCTCATCGTCGCGGCGACCGTGGCTTTCGGCATGGGTATCGACAAGCCCGATATCCGCTGGGTCGCCCACGCTGACCTGCCCAAATCCATCGAGGCCTATTATCAAGAGATTGGCCGCTCGGGCCGCGATGGCGCGCCTGCCGAGGCATTCACCCTCTTTGGCCCCGACGACATCCGCTTTCGCCGCCAGCAGATCGACGAAGGCCTCGCCCCGCCGGAACGGCGGATGGCGGATCACGGGCGGCTCAATGCGCTGCTAGGGTTGGCCGAGGCGCTTGATTGCCGCCGCCAAGCCCTGCTTCAGTATTTCGGGGACGAGGTCGTGCATTGTGGCAACTGTGATCTGTGCGACAAACCCGCCGAGGTCTTTGACGGAACGGAACCTGTCCGCATGGCCCTTTCCGCCGCGCTTCGCACCGGCGAGCGTTTTGGGTCGGGCCATTTGATCGACATCCTTCTCGGCGGCGAGACCGACAAGGTGCGCCAGAACGGGCACGACAGCCTGCCAACCTTTGGCGTGGGCAAAGCCTATGACCGCCGCCAATGGCAGGCGATCTTCCGGCAGATGATGGGTCACGATCTAATTCGCCCCGATCCCGAGATGCACGGCGGCTTGCGGATGACCGATCGCGCCCGTCCGCTCCTGCGCGGTGAGGAGACGATCCAGCTTCGCGCCGATACGATCCGCGCGGCCAAGGGCACAGGGCCAAGGGTCAGGATGCTGGTGAGCGACGAAGACGCGCCGCTTCTCTCCGCGCTCAAGGCCAAGCGGCGGGCGCTTGCCGAGGCGGCGGGCGTTCCGGCCTATATCATCTTCAACGACAAGACCCTGATCGAGATGGCCGAGACTCGCCCTGCTACCCTCGACCAGATGGCACGGGTGAGCGGCGTTGGGGCGAAAAAACTTGAACATTATGGCACGGCTTTCCTTGAGGTGATCGCGGGCGAGGCCGAGGCGCTTCATCCGCGGCGGCGCAAGCTGGCCGGGAAAGAGGCGGGGTCGATCTACGACCAGCTTCTCGAGGCGCAGGCGGCCCTTGCCCGTGGCGAGGACGGCACCGGAAAGCCAATGAGCTGCACCGCCTCTGTGCTGGCCCGCATTGCCGAGACGCGGCCCGCCGATCTTGGCGGGATCGAGCGGATCATCGGCGCCCGCCATGCCAAAAGGTTCGGCTCTGCCTTCCTTGAAATCCTTCAGGGCGGTTGAACCTGTGCCCCCTTCTGCTAGCACAGGGCCACGAAGGAGACTGCCATGCTCGTTGTGATCTCGCCCGCCAAGGCGCTTGATTTCTCGCCCGTTTCGCTGACGTCGACTGAGCCGGCCTATCGGGCCGAGGCCGCTCGGCTTGCCAAAACGGCGAGGGGCCTGACGCTGGGCGATCTGAAAAAGCTCATGAGCATTTCGGGCGATCTTGCTCGCCTCAACCGCGACCGGTTTCGCGCCTTTCAGGACGAACCGTTGGCGGATGCCATCAAACCCGCAGCCTACGCTTTCGACGGCGATACCTATACGGGCCTCGATGTCGGAACCCTGTCGGAAGACGAATTGCGCTGGGCGCAGGGGCATCTGCGGATTCTTTCGGGGCTTTACGGTCTTCTGCGCCCGCTCGACGGCATCCAGCCCTATCGCCTCGAAATGGGCAGCCGCCTGAAAACGCGGCGGGGCAAGAACCTCTATGACTACTGGGGCGAGAGCCTGTCGAAAGAGCTCGTGCGCCTAGGGGCCGAGGCGGGAACCGATATTCTCGTCAATTGCGCCAGTCAGGAATATTTCGGCGCGGTCGACAACAAGGCGCTCAAGCTGCGGGTGATCACGCCGCAGTTCATGGAGGTGAAGAATGGCGAGCCGCGCATCGTTTCGTTCTTTGCCAAGCAGGCGCGCGGCGCGATGGCCCGCTATATCGTCGACAATCACCTGACCGATCCCGAGGCCCTGAAAGATTTCGGGGCCGGAGGCTATGCCTACGACCCCGACCTGTCTGAAGGCGACTGCCTCGTATTTCTGCGCGAGGGCTAGAGCCGTTCGATCGCCAGCGCGATGCCCTGACCGCCGCCGATGCACATGGTGATGAGGCCGCGTTTGCCGCCGGTGCGCTCGAGCTCATACATCGTCTTGACCGTGATGATCGCGCCGGTCGCGCCAACCGGATGACCAAGCGCAATTGCACCGCCATTGGGGTTGACGATGGCCGGGTCGAAACCGAGCTCTTTCGAAACCGCGAGCGCCTGAGAGGCGAAGGCCTCGTTGGATTCGATCACATCGAAATCGCTGGCCTTGAGGCCGGTGCGTTGCAGCAGCCGCTTGACCGCCGGAACCGGCCCGATCCCCATGACCTCGGGGCGCACGCCTGCATGGGCATAGCCCAGCACGCGGAACTTGGGCGTCAGACCTGCCCTTTCGGCCGCATCGGCGCGGGCCAAAACGACCGCCGCCGCACCGTCATTGAGTCCGCTGGCGTTGCCGGCGGTGACAGAGCCATCTTTCTCGAACACGGCGCGCAGGCCGGCAAGGTTTTCGGTAGTGGTGACCTTTGGATGTTCATCGGTGACGAAATCCACCGTCTCGCGTCTGGCTTTCACCGGAACCGGCACGATCTGATCCTTGAAATGGCCCGCCGCAATGGCCGCCGCCGCCCGCCTTTGGCTCTCGGCGGCGAAATCGTCCTGCATCTGGCGAGTGATGTCATGCTCGCGCGCGACGTTTTCGGCGGTGACGCCCATGTGGACTGTGCCAAAGGGGCAGTGCAGCGTGCCCAGCATCATGTCGAGCGTGCGGATATCGCCCATCTTGGCGCCCCAGCGTTGGTCGGGGACGATGTAGGGCGCTCGGCTCATGCTTTCCGATCCGCCGGAAAGGGCGAAATCGGCATCGCCCAGCATCAGCGACTGCGCCATCGACACGATCGCCTGCACGCCCGAGCCGCAGAGGCGATTGACGTTCATCGCCGGGGTCGAATTCGGCACGCCCGCCTGCATCGAGGCGACACGGCTGAGATACATGTCGCGCGGCTCTGTATTGATCACCTGCCCGAAGGCCACCTGACCGATCTGGCCGCCTTCGACGCCCGCCCGTTCGAGCGCGGCTTTGGCGACAATGGTGCCCATCTCGATGGGCGAGGTGCCGGCAAGGCTACCGCCAAACGTGCCGATGGCGGTGCGCGCGCCAGAGAGGATGACGATATCGGACATGAGAGCCTCCAAGGGATGAGTCGGGACGCACTCTAGCGATCCGACCCGATCGGGAAAGAACGACGTCCCGTCACAAGGCAAAGCGCCTGCTGTTACATTTCCCGGCGATTGGTGTCTTTTCCAAGACACGGATACCGGAGCTTTCCATGTCGAGCGATTTCCTGAAGTCGATCCAAGAGACCCTTGCGGGGATCGAGGCCGAGGGCCTTTGCAAGCGCGAACGGCTGATCACCTCGCCGCAAGGCGGGAGGGTCGAGGTTGGCGGGCGCAATGTGATCAACCTTTGCGCCAACAATTATCTGGGTCTTGCCAATCATCCCGCCCTTGTCGCCGCTGCGGAAAAGGCGATGCACGATCACGTTTATGGCATGGCCTCGGTCCGGTTCATCTGCGGCACGCAGGATCTGCACCGGCAGCTCGAAGAGCGGCTCGCAGCTTTCCTCGGCCATGACGACGCGATCCTTTTCGCCGCCTGTTTCGATGCCAACGGTGCCCTATTCGAGCCGCTTCTTGGCCCCGAGGATGCGGTGATCTCCGACGCGCTCAACCATGCCTCGATCATCGACGGCATCCGCCTGTGCAAGGCGCGGCGCTATCGTTTCGCCAATTCCGACATGGATGATCTCGAAGCCCAACTCAAACAGGCCCGCGCCGATGGCGCGCGGCATATCATGATCGCGACCGATGGCGTTTTCTCGATGGACGGGTATCTTGCCAAGCTCCCTGAAATCCGCGCTTTGGCTGATCGCTATGACGCGCTTCTGATGGTCGACGATTGCCATGCCACCGGCTTCATGGGGCCGAAGGGCGCTGGCACGCCCGCGCATTTCGGGGTGCGGGCGGATGTGATCACCGGCACGCTCGGCAAGGCCCTTGGCGGGGCCTTGGGCGGCTATATCGCCGGGCCGCAGCCGGTGATCGACCTGCTGCGCCAGCGCGCGCGGCCCTATCTGTTCTCCAACGCCCTGCCGCCCGCCGTGGTGGCCGCTGGCCTCGCCGCGCTTGATCTGGTCGAAGCGGGCGACGATCTGCGCGCGCGGCTTTTCGAGAACGCTACCTATTGGCGCGCGGGGCTTGAGGCAGCAGGCTTTGACCTTTTGCCGGGCGAACATCCGATCGTCCCCGTGATGCTCTATGAGGCACCCCTTGCCCAGAAGATGGCGACGCGGCTCTTCGAGCTTGGCGTCTATGTCTCGGGCTTTTTCTTTCCCGTGGTCCCCAAGGGCCGCGCCCGCATCCGCACCCAGATGAATGCGGCCCTGACCCGCGCCGACCTTGACGAAGCTCTCGCCGCCTTTGCTCGGGCTGGCCGCGATACCGGAGTTCTGACATGACCAACCAGATGAAAGCCCTGGCCAAGACGAAACCAGAACCGGGCCTTTGGATGATCCACGCACCGGTGCCCGAGATCGGGCCGGATGACGTTCTCATCAAGATCAACAAGACAGGCATTTGCGGCACCGATATTCATATCTGGAACTGGGATGCCTGGGCCGAGCGCACCGTGCCGGTGCCGCTTATCACCGGCCATGAATTCGCAGGCGAGATCGTCGAGATCGGCCGCAATGTCGAAGGTCTCGAGATCGGCCAGCGCTGTTCGGGCGAGGGACATCTCATTGGCAAGAAGAGCCGCCAGAGCCGCGCCGGCAAGTTTCACCTTGATCCCGCGACGCGCGGCATCGGCGTGAACGAGCAGGGCGCTTTCGCGCAGTATCTCAAGCTCCCCGCCTTCAACGTTGTGCCGCTGCCCGACGCCATCGACGACGAGATCGGCGCGATCCTTGATCCCTTGGGCAATGCCGTGCACACGGCGCTGAGTTTTGATCTGGTGGGCGAGGACGTGTTGATCACCGGCGCGGGGCCGATCGGCATCATGGCGGCCGCTGTCGCCCGCCATGTGGGCGCCCGCCATGTGGTGATCACCGACATCAACCAAGACCGGCTCGATCTGGCCGCGCGGGTGGCGGATGTGGTTCCGGTCAACGTCGCCAGGCAGGATCTCAAAGAGGTCGAGACGGGCCTCAGGATGAAAGAAGGCTTTGACGTGGGCCTCGAGATGTCGGGCAACCAGCAAGCGCTCGATCAGATGGTGGAAAATCTCGTCATGGGCGGGCGGATCGCGCTTCTCGGCATCCCGCCGGGGAAATCTCCGGTGGACTGGAGCCGCATCGTTTTCAAGGCGATCACCATCAAGGGCGTCTATGGCCGCGAGATTTTCGAGACCTGGTACAAGATGATCGCCATGCTGGAAAACGGCCTTGATGTGCGGGGCGTGATTACCCACCGTTTCAAGGTCGATGATTTCGTCCAAGGCTTTGATGCGATGCGCGGCGGCTCCTCGGGAAAGGTCGTTCTCGACTGGACTTGACCCGTTTCCCGGTCCTGTCAGACTGCGCTGGTCTGGCTGGGGGCCGGGATGACGAAACGCGCCGAAACACTTCTTAGATTCATTCGCATTGCTGCGGTGTTCTTTTGCATCGGCAAGGCGCTGC
>JAURFB010000041.1 GCA_030827165.1 Marivivens sp. | reverse complement strand
TCCCTGACGCTGGGTTTTGCCTTCCTTTACCTACCGATGCTGATCCTCGTGATCTATTCGTTCAACGGCGGCCGCAACGTTGCCATCTGGGCCGGCTTCTCGACCAAATGGTATGGCGAACTGTTCCGCGATCAGGCTTTCCTCGATGCGGCATGGGTTACATTGCGGGTGGGCCTGATGTCCTCGACGCTGGCGACGATCCTTGGAACGATGGCGGCCCATATCATCGTCCGCGGCGGGCGCTTCAAGGGCCGCACCGTGATGTCGGGTATGCTTTATGCGCCGATCGTGATGCCCGAGGTGATCACCGGCCTCTCGCTCCTGTTGCTTTTCATCGCCATCGGCCTTGACCGTGGCCTTGTGACAATCGTTCTTGCGCATACGACCTTTACGATGTGCTTTGTCTCGGTGGTCGTCTCCTCGCGCCTTGTGACCTTCGACCAATCGCTCGAAGAGGCGGCGCTCGACCTTGGCTGCACGCCGTGGGACGCGTTCAAATCCGTGACCCTGCCAATCATCGCCCCGGCGGTAGTCTCGGGCTGGCTCCTTGCCTTTACCCTGTCGCTCGACGATCTGGTGCTGGCGAGCTTTGTCTCGGGCCCGTCCTCGACCACACTTCCGATCAAGATCTTCTCGGCGGTGCGCCTTGGCGTCAGCCCGAAAATCAACGCGCTCTCGACGATGATGATCGCGATCGTCGCCTTCGGCGTCATCACCGCCTCGCTGATCAACAAGCGCAGCGTGACCAAACGGCTCAAGGACGAACAAGAGGCCGCCGCATCATGACCAACTTCAAATCCGAGTACGACGCGTTCTGCGCGGCTTTCGGCGTGCCTGACCGGATCGAAGCGATGCTCTTCGATGCCAACGCGATACCACGCGGAAAATGGGTTCCGGGCAAGGATGTCGGCAAGTTGATCAAGGGCGGCCTGCGGATGCCCGAGGCGGCCTATGCCCCCAACATCTTTGGCGAAGAGGTCGATGCCACGGGCCTCGGCAGCGTCAAGGGCGATCCCGACGGGCATCTTGTTCCGATCCCCGGCACACTCAAGCCTGTGCCTTGGCTCGAAGGCAATGTCGCGCAGGTGATGATCGAGATGACCGATCCAGCCGGCGCAACAAGCGCACTCTCGCCGCGCGGCATCCTGGCCGACATGGTGGCGCGGTTTGCCAAGCTGGGGCTTCGGCCCGTGGTGGCGACCGAGCTTGAATTCTATATCTGCCGCGCCCGCGAAGATTCCGAAGAAGCGCCCGAGCCGCCCGTGGGCCTCGGCCGCGCCCGCAACTACGAGATGGGCGCGCTTGTGAGGTCCGAAGAAATCCTGGCCGAGATCATGTCGGCCTCTCAGGCCCAGGGCTTGCCAACGGATGCGCTTACGGCCGAATACGGCCCCGGCCAGTTCGAGGTGAATTTCAATCACACCGACGATGTTCTTTTCGCGGCCAATACCGCCGTTCTGTTTCGCAAACTTGTCAGCGGCGTGGTGCACCAGCACGACCTCGAGGCCACATTCATGGCCAAACCCTATGCCGATCACCCCGGCAACGGGATGCATGTTCATGTCTCGCTGATCGACGAGGCAGGGAACAACGTTCTTTCGGCCGACAAAGGCGTGAGCGAGAACCTTGGCCTCGCTGTCGCCGGTGTCTTGGCGACGATGCGCGAATTGCACCTCGTCTTCGCACCGCACCTCAATTCTTTCCGCCGCTTTCAGCCGGGCAGCTTTGCCCCGACCTCACCCGACTGGGGCGTGGATCACCGCGGCGTCGCGATCCGTCTACCCGATACTCGCGGCCCCGCCGCGCGGCTGGAACATCGGATCTCGGGCGCAGATGTGAACCCCTATCTGGTTCTGACGGCGATCCTCGGTGGGATCCTCTACGGCCTTGAAAAGAAGCCGGATCTACCCCTCCAGCTTGGCCCGAAGGATATCTCGGCCAAGGCGCCGCTGACCCACGACTGGATCGCGGCGATCAACGGGTTTGCCGCGTCAGAGGCGGCCAAGGATATCTTCGGCCCAACCTTCCACCATGTCTTCACCGAGATCAAACGCGACGAGGCCGCGATCCTCACCCGTATCATTCCGCCCGCCGAATACCGGGCCTATCTGAGCCGACTGTAAGCGCAATGACCCAGACCGCCGGTGTTTCCAACGACCGCATCGCCGCCCTCGCCGCCCGCGAGGCTGAGGCCTATTCCGCCGCCCGCCCGCGCACGCGCGCCGCCCTTCAGGCAGGTGCCGCCAATTACCTCGACGGCGTGCCGCTGCACTGGATGAAGGACTGGCCCCAGCCCTTCCCGATGCTCGTCGCCAAGGCCTCAGGCGCGACCCTTGTCGATATCGACGACAACGAGCTTGATGATTTCTGCCTCGGTGATACGGGCTCGATGTTTGGCCATTCGCCCAAGCCGGTCGCCCGCGCGATCAAGCAGCAGGCGGGCAACGGCCTCACCTATATGCTGCCCACCGAAGATGCGCTGGCCGCTGGCGCGCTTCTGAGCCAGACCTTCGGTGACATGCGCTGGCAGATCGCCACCACCGCGACCGACGCCAACCGCTTTGCCCTGCGCGTCGCCCGTGCGGTCACGGGGCGGCTCAAGGTTCTGGTGTTCAACGGCTGCTATCACGGCACGATCGACGAGGCGATGGTCACGCTCGACGATGCCGGCACCACCATCACCCGCCCCGGCCTTCTCGGCCAGGCGACCGACCTGACCCTCACCGGCGTCTGTTGCGAATTCAACGATCTGGAAGGCGTCGAGGCCGCGCTCGCCAAGGGCGATGTTGCCGCGATCCTGACCGAGCCGGTGATGACCAATTCCTGCATGGTCCTGCCCGAGCCCGGTTTCTACGAGGGTCTGCGTGCGCTTGCAACCAGATACGGCACGCTCCTGATGATCGACGAGACCCATACGATCTCGTCGGGCCACGGCGGCTATACCCGCGTGCATGGGCTTGAACCCGATATCTTCGTTGTCGGCAAATGCGTGGCAGGCGGCATGCCGACGAGCGTCTGGGGCCTCAGCCCCGAAGTGGCCCAGCGGTATCTCGAGGTAAACGCCGGCCGCGCCTCTGGCCATTCCGGCATGGGCACCACGCTTTCCGCCAACCCGATGCAGTTCGCCTGCCTCAAGGCGACGCTCGGCGAGGTGATGACCGAAAAGAACTATGCCAAGATGGAAAAGGGCGCCGCCCGCCTCCATCGCGGCCTCGCCAAGGCGATCAAAGCCCACAAGGCCCCGTGGCACGTTGTCCGCGTTGGCGCTCGGGTTGAATTTATCTGCTATCCAACCCCGCTTCGGAATGGCAAAGAGGCCGCGGAAGCGCATAAATCCAATCTCGAGGCCGCAATCCACGCCGCGCTTCTCAATCGCGGCTGCCTGATCGCGCCGTTCCACAACATGATGCTCGTATCGCCCTCGACCAAGCCAGCCCAGATCGACCGGTTGGTAGCCGCTTTTGGCGAGGTCCTCGACGATCTCTTTGCCTGAAAGCCCCTCTCATGACGATCTGCCCATCCGGAGCCACGCCCGCCGAAGCCCAAGCCTTTCTCTCCGCTCACCCCGAGATTGAGGCGATCGATATCGTCTTGCATGATGGCAACGGCATTGGCCGCGGCAAGATCATCCGGCGGCACGAACTCATGTCGCTCTATACCGGCGGGCGGCATATGCCGATCTCGATCCTCGGCCTCGATATCTGCGGCGAGGATGTGCACGAGACGGGCCTGATCTGGGATCAGGGCGATGGCGACCTGCGCGCCTGGCCGATCCCCGGGACCTTGAAGCCGCTGCATAACACCACCCCGCCCCGCGCGGAGGTCTTCATGTCGCTCTATGAGCTCGACGGCCGCCCGATGACCTCCGACCCGCGCCATGCGCTCCAACGCCAGGTCGATGCGCTGGCCGAGCGCGGCCTTTGTCCGGCAGGTGCCTTCGAGCTGGAATTCTTCCTGCTTGCCAACGACCGTGATACAAACGGCAAGGTCCGCCCCGCCGCCGACGTGCTCGACGGGCGCCAGAGCACCAAGACCGAGGTCTATTCCGTCGATCACCTGCACGGAATGCTGCCGCTCTTCTCCGACATCTACGCCGGGGCCGAGAAGGCCGGCATCAAGGCCGAAACGATGATCTCGGAATATGCGCCGGGCCAATACGAACTGACCCTGCACTACCGCGAAGACGTGATGCAGGCCGCCGACGATCTGATGCGGCTCAAACGCATCGTCCGCGCCCAGGCCCGCGCCCATGGCGTCACTGCCTGCTTCATGGCCAAGCCGGTCGAGGAATATGCCGGCTCGGGGATGCATTTCCACGTCTCGATGCTGGATGCAGACGGCCGCAACGTCTTCGTCGAGGAAACCGAAGGCGCGTGGAACGACACGCTCCTCCACGCCCTCGGCGGCCTGCGCGTCACAATGGGCGAAGCGATGCTCGTCTTCGCCCCCCACGCCAACAGCTGGCGCCGCTTCTCCTCGCAATCCTACGCGCCGGTTTCGCCCTCGTGGGGTGTAAATAACCGCTCGGTTGCCCTGCGCGTGCCCGCCGGAGCCAAAGCGGCCCGCCGCATCGAACACCGCCCCTCGGGCGTCGATGCCAACCCCTATCTCGTCGCGGCCACTGTTCTGGCCGGCATTCGCCACGGCCTCGACAACCGGATCGACCCCGGCCCCGAAACCACCGGCAACGGTTATGAAGGCGACGATACGCTTTCGGTTCCGCGTGACTGGAACGAAGCCATCAGGGCCGCCACGAATTCCGCCTTCCTCAAGGAGGCGCTCGGCGCAGAGATGCACCGAACCTTCACCGCCGTCAAAGCCGCCGAATATGCCCGCGTGGCGCGGACGATCTCCAACGTTGATTTCGACCTGTATCTCTATACGGTCTAGGCTTCTTTTGGCCCGAAATACTCCGGGGGAGACCCCGCCGTCAGGCGGGGGCGGGGGCAGAGCCCCCTACTTCTCTACCGCGCTGAATCTAAAAAGCTGTTGCCCTTCAATGCGGTAACCCTCGATTAACGCCTTTGCGCGCGGGCCGGTGAGCCAATCCTCAAGCTGAACTGCGGCCTTTGAATTCACATGCGGATGGCGTGAGGGATTGACCGGGATATAGGCATATAGATTGAAAAGCGCCGGGTCCCCTTCAAAGACGATCCCAAGTCCGGCCTTGTTGCCGAAATTGAGCCAACTGGCGCGGTCCGCAAGGATATAGGCATCCATTCCGGCGGCGGTGTTGAGGGCTGCACCCATCCCCTGCCCCACGGCCCGATACCAATCGCCCGCTGGCTCGATGCCGGTGGCCGTCCATATCCCGAGCTCCATCTTGTGCGTGCCGCTGTCGTCGCCGCGGCTGACAAATGGCGCCGTCGCTTCGGCAATCCGGGCAAAGGCCTCGGTCGCGGCGGTGGCCATATGGGCTCCGGCCGGGTCGCCCGAGGGGCCAATGATCACGAAATCATTGTACATGATCTCGCGGCGATGGGTGCCGAAGCCGGCGGCGACAAAGGCGTCTTCGGCGGCGCGGGAATGCACGAGAACTGCATCCACATCCCCCGCCTCCCCAAGCTTGAGCGCCTGCCCGGTTCCGACGATCAGAAGCTGGACATTAAGCCCGAGGTCGTCGGCGATTGCCGGCAAGAGAATCTCGGCGAGGCCGGAATTGGCGAATGATGTCGTCACCGCCATTTTCATCTCGTCCGCCGCCAGCGCCATCGGCCAAAGCAGCAGGATACAGACTGTGACAAACTTGTTCACGGGAACAGGTCTCCCTGAAGATGCGCCCGAGCCTCTGGTGTTTGGGGGGTATCAAAGAAGTCAGAGGCCTTGCCGCCGTCGATCAACCGGCCGTCGAACAGGAATACGGCCTCGTCTGCCATTCGCCGCGCCTGCCCGACATTGTGGGTCGACATGACGATGCGAGTCCCTTGCTCTCGCACAGTGGCAAGGATCGCCTCGATTTCGCGCGTGGCGCGACCGTCAAGGTTGGCGCAAGGCTCATCCAGGAAAAGGATCTGCGGTCGCCGGACAAGCGCGCGCGCGATGGCGAGCTTCTGCTTCTCGCCACCCGAAAGGTCCGTCGCTTGCAGAGCCAGCCTGCCGCCAAGACCAACCGCCTCAGCCGCATCCGCGGCACGGGCGCGGGCCTCGCCACGGAGCAAACCATCAAGCAGCAAGGGATAGGCGATCGAGTCGACGACGCTCCGGCGCATCAGGATCGGCGCCTGAAAAACGAAGGCCTGCTGGCTGCGTGTCTCCGGCTCGGGCACGGCCCAGCGCACCGCGCCTTCCCGCAACCGCTCGAGACCGTGCAACGCCCGCAAGAGGGTCGTCTTGCCGCTGCCGTTGGGGCCAAGGACGATCGTCACGCCCTCGCCCGCGATCTCGAGCGACAGGGGGCCGAGCAATGTCTTGCCGCCGCGGGCCACGCGGATGCTTTCGGCGCGAAGGGGAAGGATCGGCCCTACCACAGGCTGTTCCTTTCCGTTTTCGACAGAAGGTGCAGCGCAAGGTTCACCGCAATGGCCAGCGCGATCAGGATGAACCCGAGCGCCAGCGCAAGCGCGAAATTGCCCTTGCCGGTCTCGAGCGCGATGGCCGTGGTCAGAACGCGCGTGGCATTGTCGATATTGCCGCCGACGATCATGATCGCGCCCACCTCGCCGATGGCCCGGCCGAAACCGGCGAGCGAGGCGGTCAGCAGCGCCCGCCGCCCGTCCCACAAAAGCGCCTTGATGCGCTGCCAGCGGGTGGTGTTGAGGGAAATCAACAGGTCGTGATAGGCCGCCCAAAGCTCGCGGATCGCCTGATGCGAGATCGAGGCGATGATCGGCGTAATGATGATCACCTGCGCGATGATCATGGCTTTCGTCGTGAACAGAAGGCCCAGAACCCCAAGCGGCCCCGAGCGCGACAACATCACATAGACCAGAAGGCCAACAACAACCGGCGGCAGGCCCATGAGGGCGTTGAGCAGGGCAATCACCGCCCGCCTCGCGCGGAACCGGTTGATCGCCAGCCAAGCCCCGAGCGGCAATCCGATCGCCGAGGCAATCAGCGTCGCGCTAACCGTGACCTCAAGCGAGCGCAGCGATATCTCGATCAGCGTAGGGTCAAGCGTCAGGATCAGACGCACTGCCTCTATCATGCCTGTCAGGATATCGTTCATCGCGAGTCAGCCGGCCCTACCATCCGGTTTCAGCTATCATTCGCCTGCAGGCGGCAGGCGCCTGATCCGGCCTCTTTGCGCGGCGTTTACGACACCGCCACGCCAGCGGCATCGAGGCACCAATGGGCAATGTCATCCGCGCCCCCGACGACGGCCTCGCCCACGCCTTCGCTGAAGGCCTCAAACGCTGCAAGGCTTGTCGCCGGAACGATGACAAACACCGGAATATCCTCGGCCATCGCCGCACCGATCGCCGGACGGAAACCGCGACCCTCGATTTCCTGCTTGCCGAATTTGTTGACAACGAGAATCTGGGGCCTGTCATTTCCGCCCCTATGGATCGCCCCGATCACCTGCCCGACCGCCTGCTCCAGCGCGCCGGGATCGAGCCGACAGCCCCTTGCATGAGGTCCAAGATCCTGGCTGATCCGCACGACATCGTTGCCGGTCAGGATCTCAAGGTCCATGTGGCAACGCCCGTTCGAAGCGGCGCCGTGGTTGTGCTGGATTGCTCCGGCCACGCGCAAGCCCTGCGCCAAAAGCACTTGAGCGACCTGCGCCAAGAGCACATCCGCCGTCATGCTTTCACTTGGAACGATGTAGCCGAGCCGCATAGCCCTTCCCCTTGCAAGTGCAGTTTCCCGCTTACAGTATGCCCGCAGACGAGGAAAGTGCCCCATGCCGCCAGTCCTGCCCATCCTGCCCGATCCCAGGGCCGCCGGCCTGACCCGCAAGGTCATCGGCACCGACCATACAGGGGCGGCCGCCGAGATTTCGGTGGTCGAAGAACGCCCTTTGACGATCTTTCTCAACTCTCAGGAAATCGTCACCGCCATGACCATCGGCGATTATCCCGACTATCTGGCTGTGGGCTTTCTGCGAAATCAGCGGATGCTGCGCGACGATGACGTAATCACCGCCATCGACTATGAGCCCGAAATCGAGACCGTCGTCGTCCGCACCGAGCGGCGCACTTCGTATGAGGAGAAAGTCCGCAAGAAGACCCGCACCTCGGGCTGTGCGGTCGGCACGGTTTTTGGCGATATGATGGAGGGGATCGAGGGGCTGACCCTGCCCAAAGCCGAGGTCAGGACAAGCTGGCTCTACACCCTTGCCAAGACGATCAACACCCTGCCCTCGCTCTATCTCGAAGCTGGCGCGATACATGGGACCGTGCTCTGCCAAGAAGACAAGCCATTGGTTTACATGGAGGATGTCGGCCGCCACAACGCCGTGGACAAGATCGCGGGGTTCATGTTCCGGCAGGAGGTAGGCGGCGCCGACAAGATCCTCTACACCACCGGCCGCCTCACCTCGGAGATGGTCATCAAGGCCGCGCAGATGGGTATTCCGGTCCTCGTTTCGCGCTCGGGTTTTACCGCTTGGGGGGTCGAAATCGCGCGGCAGGTGGGCCTGACGCTCATCGGCCGGATGCGCGGGCAGCGGTTTGTCTGCCTTGCGGGCGAAGAGCGTCTGATCCGCGACGCGGCGCTCTCGGGCGAGGACGAAGACCGCAAGCACCGGCGCAAGGGGGCCGAGGATGACTAGACCCCCCGCCATCATCCTCGCCGGTGGCCGCGCGACGCGGATGGGCGGCGGCGACAAGGGCTTGCGCGAGGTTGGCGGCATCCGGCTGATTGACCGCGTGATCGCCCGCATCGCCCCCCAATGCGGGCCATTGGCCCTCAACGCCAATGGCGATCCGGCGCGGTTCGCCGATCTGGGCCTGCCGGTCCTGCCCGATAGCCTGCCCGACCACCCCGGCCCACTTGCGGGGGTTCTGGCGGGGATGGATTGGGCGGCGATCCTTGGCGCCGAAGCGGTGATATCGGTCGCCGCCGATACACCCTTTTTCCCGGCTGACCTTGCCGCACGGCTTGCGGCCGCTGCCGGCCCCTCGGGCCTCGCGCTTGCCGCCTCGCCCGACGAGACGGGCAAGATCTGGCATCATCCGACCTTTGGCCTGTGGCCCGTCGCGCTGCGCGACGATTTGCGCGAGGCCCTAAAAGGCGGGTTGCGCAAGGTCGTCCTCTGGACCGACCGGCACGGGGCGGGCACGGCAAGCTTTCCTGCTTCGCCCTTTGATCCCTTCTTCAATATCAACACGCCCGACGATATCGCCGAGGCCGAGAAACTGGCGGAGCTGGCATGAAGGTCTATGGCGTCACCGGATGGAAGAATGCCGGCAAGACCACACTGGTCGAACGGCTCGTGACCGAGATTTCGGGGCGCGGCCTGACTGTTTCAACCATCAAGCACGCGCACCATTCCGCCGATATCGACGAACCGGGCCGCGACAGTTTCCGCCACCGCGAAGCCGGCGCGCGCGAGGTGATCCTCGCCACGCCCGATCGCTGGGCGCTCATGCACGAATTGCGCGGCGCACCGGAGCCCAAGGTCGAAGACCTGATCGCGCGGCTCGCGCCGGTTGATCTTGTGCTGATCGAGGGATTCAAGCGCGCGCCGCATCCCAAGATCGAAGCGCACCGCGAAGAGATGGGCCATCCATTGATGGCGAATGACAACCCGACCATCCGCGCCGTGGCCTCCGACATCTCCCACATCCCTGTGGCCGTTCCGGTTTTCGATCTCGACGATATTCGCGGCATCGCCGATTTTATCCTCTCGGACGCGGGCCTTTGATGTTTGATCGCATCGCCATCCTCGATTGGTCGGCCTCGGGCGTGCCCAAGACGGGCAAGGATTCGATCTGGATCGGTGTCACGAACGCAAGCGGCACCACAAGCCAGAACATCGCCACGCGGGCCGGGGCCGAAGCGGCGATCCTCACGTTGGCGCAAGAGGCGGTGCGCTCGGGCGAGCGGCTCTTGATCGGGGCCGACCTGAATTTCGGGGCGCCCGCCGGTCTGGCCAAGCACCTGACCGGCAAGGCCGAGGCCAAGGCCCTCTGGGGCTGGCTCGCCGAGCGGATCACCGACGATACCCGCAACCGCAGCAATTACCGTGAGGTTGCCGCCGAAATGAACGCCCGTCTTCCCGGTGGCGGGCCGTTCTGGGGCAATGGCAGCAAGGCCGAGGTCCAGGGCCTGCCGCGCACCAAGCCCTCTTTGCCAAACTGGCTCTATGAACATCGCCGTTGCGACCAGCAGAGCAAGGCCGAGGGGCTTCAGCCCAAGACCCTGTGGCAACTCGCGGGCGCGGGCGCTGTCGGCGCGCAGAGCCTTCTGGGAATGCCTATGCTGCACCGGCTGAGCGCCGCGCTTGGGGCTGATTGCGCCGTCTGGCCGTTCGAGCCGATTGAAGGCAAAGCCGTTGTGATCGCCGAGATTTATGCCGCCTTCATCGGCCCTGATGTGAAGGCCGCCGAGGCGCGCGGCAAGCTGCGCGATTCGGCGGAGGTCGAGCTTCTGTCTGCATCCCTTTGGTCCCTTGGGCGATCCGGTCGTCTTGGCCCCTTGTTCGAGGTCGAGGCCGACCCCACCCTTCTGCGCGAGGAAGGCTGGACTTTGGGCACAGGCCACGGCCCCGCCCTGCGCGCCGCAATTCCCGCCAGCCAACTGCCGCCGCGCCTGCGCGACGATTGCTTCGCCATGCCGCAAGGTGTTGCTTGGGTGCCGGTGGATGATGCGCTGGATCGGCTGCGCGCTGCGCTTGCGCCTGTCACGGGCTTTGAGACGATGCAGACAGCCAAAGCCTCGGGCCGTGTCCTCGCCGCCGATTGCGTCGCCCGCCGTTCAAACCCGCCCCGCCCGAATTCGGCGGTCGATGGCTATGGATTTGCCCACGCCGCGACCCAATCCGGCGTCAACCGCTTGCCCCTCGTCGTAGGCCGCGCTGCGGCGGGTCAGCCCTTTGAGGGTGCGGTGCCCGCGGGCTATGCCGTTCGCATCCTGACCGGCGCGATCCTGCCTGAGGGTGTCGATACTGTCGTTCTGGAGGAAGACTGCGCCGCCGACAGCGCCAGTGTGACCTTCGACGGGCCGGTCAAGCTCCGCGCCAATACCCGCAAGGCGGGCGAGGATGTGGCGGAAGGCGCGGTCGCGCTAGCCGCGGGCCATCGCCTGCAACCGCCCGATCTTGCGCTTCTTTCGGCACTGGGGATTGCGGAAGTGACCGTCCATCGCCTGCTGCGCGTCGGCGTCCTCTCGACCGGCGACGAGATCATCCCGAGCCCCGAAACGCCCGCCCTGCCGCATCAGATCTATGATGCCAACCGGCCCATGCTGCTTTCTCTGATCAGCCAATGGGGCCACGAGGCGGTCGACCTCGGCCACGCCCCCGACCGGCCGGCGGTCATCTCTGGCAAGCTCGACCGCGCGGCGCGTGAGGTGGACGTTGTCATAACCTCAGGCGGCGCCTCGGCGGGCGACGAGGATCATGTCTCCCGCCTCCTGCGCGAGCAGGGCACACTGTCGAGTTGGCGCATCGCCATGAAGCCGGGGCGGCCGCTGGCGTTGGCGATTTGGAAGGGCATCCCGGTCATCGGCCTGCCCGGCAATCCGGTCGCCGCGCTTGTTTGTGCGCTGATCTTTGGCCGTCCCGCCCTGTCGAAACTGGCCGGCGGCGGCTGGAGCGCGCCGCTCGGTTTCACGGTGCCGGCCGCTTTCACCAAATCGAAAAAGCCGGGCCGCCGCGAATATCTGCGCGCACGCATCAACGCAGAGGGCGCGGCAGAGGTTTTCGCCTCGGAAGGCTCGGGCCGGATCAGCGGGCTTTCCTGGGCGGACGGGATCGTCGAACTGCCGGACGGAGCCGCCGAGATCGCGCCAGGCGCACCCGTGCGCTATATCCCCTATGGCTCTTTCGGCCTGACCTAGCCTTTGCGGATCAGAAAGGCCCGCGTGCCCTCAAGCTCGGCCATGCCTTCGAATCCATGCCCCGCCTCGCTGCAAAAATGCGGGACATCGACGACGGCCATCGGATCGCTGGCCAGGAGCCGAAGAACCTCGCCCGCCTTCATCTGACCAAGCCTTTTGCGTGCCTTGAGCACAGGCAAAGGGCACAGTAACCCTGTCGCATCGATTTCCTGATCCCACGTCATGGCGCAAAAGTTATGCAAAGGGTCAGAAACTGTCCATTGCCGGGCGCGACGATCTGGCAGAAAGTCGGCAAGTTCTGTGCGCCGCTGATAAGGAAAACGATATGGCCCTCGATGACGGCAAAGGTGTTTGGAAATCTGGCCGCGGCAAAGGCCGGCGGACGCCGAAGGGCCGACAGATTGAGGACGGCGCATGGGCCGAGGTCCAGGCGCTTTTGGGCGACCGCCCGCGCAGCCGCGACCTTCTGATCGAGCACCTGCACCTGATCCAGGATGCATACGGCCATCTTTCCGCGCCCCATCTTCGGGCCCTTGCCGAAGAAATGCGCCTTTCGATGGCCGAGGTCTGGGAGGTTGCAACCTTCTACGCCCATTTCGATCTCGTCCGCGAAGGCGACGAGACCCCGCCCGACCTGACCATTCGCGTCTGCGAATCGCTTTCTTGCGAACTGGCTGGTTCGGAGCAGCTCATCGCCGCGCTTGAGGCAGGGATGGACCCTGCCAAGGTTCGCGTCCTGCGTGCGCCTTGCATGGGCCGCTGCGATACCGCGCCTGTCCTTGAGATCGGCCATAACCACATCGACCACGCCACGCCCGAGAAGGTGAACGCCGCCATTGCTGGGCGCGACACCCACGCCCATATCCCGGCCTACGAGGCCCTCGCGGCCTATCGCGCGGCGGGCGGATATGCCAAGCTCGTCGATCTGCGTGAAAGCGGCGATTGGGAGACGGTTCAGGAAACCATCCTCGCCTCGGGCCTGCGCGGCCTTGGCGGAGCGGGTTTCCCTTCGGGCCGCAAATGGGGCTTTGTCCGCGCCAATCCCGGCCCCCGCTATCTTGCCGTCAATGGCGACGAAGGCGAGCCGGGGACGTTCAAGGACCGCTACTATCTGGAGCGGACCCCGCACCTGATGCTTGAGGGGATGCTGATCGCCGCTTGGGCGGTCGAGGCGGAAAAATGCTTTGTCTACATGCGCGACGAATATCCCGCCGTCCTGCATATCCTGCGCACCGAAATTGCCGCGCTAGAAGACGCTGGCATCGTCACGAAGGGCTATATCGACCTGCGCCGCGGCGCGGGCGCCTATATCTGCGGCGAAGAAAGCGCGATGATCGAGTCGATCGAGGGCAAGCGCGGCATTCCGCGCCAGCGCCCTCCTTACGTCGCACAGGTCGGCATCTTCAACCGCCCGACCCTCGTTCACAACGTCGAAACCCTGCACTGGGTCGCGCGCATTTGCCGTGAGGGGCCGGAGATTCTCAGCTCGACCGAGAAGAATGGCCGCAAGGGCCTGCGCAGCTTTTCCGTTTCTGGCCGCGTTGCCAAGCCGGGGGTTTATATCCTCCCCGCCGGATCGACCATCACCGATATCATCGCCGCCGCCGGCGGCATGGCCAATGGCCACGCGTTCAAGGCCTATCAGCCGGGCGGCCCTTCCTCCGGCCTTCTGCCCGCCTCGATGAATGATATCCCCCTCGATTTCGACACGCTCCAGCCGCACGGGACGTTTATCGGCTCGGCCGCCGTTGTCGTCCTTGGCGACAGAGACAGCGTCCGCGACGCGGCCCTCAATATGCTGCGTTTCTTTGAAAGCGAAAGCTGCGGGCAATGCACCCCTTGCCGCGTTGGCTGTGAAAAGGCGGTCAAGCTGATGCAGGCGCCGAAATGGGACCGCGATCTGCTTGCCGACCTGAGCCAGGTCATGGTCGACGCCTCGATTTGTGGCCTCGGTCAGGCGGCCCCGAACCCCATCAAACTCGCAATCAAACATTTCCCCGAGGAAGTTTGACCATGGCACTCGATCTTGGCGCATTTTCGATCAGCCTGTCCGTAAAGGACATCGCTGCCTCGCGAGCCTTTTATGAGACGTTGGGCTTTGCCGAGACTGGCGGCAATCAGGCGCAGAACTGGCTTATCATGCGCAATGGCGAACGGGTGATCGGGCTCTTTCAGGGGATGTTCGAGGGCAATATCCTCACCTTCAACCCCGGGTGGAACCAGATGGCGCAAGATGTCGAAGGGTTCACCGACGTGCGCGACATCCAGGAGCGCCTCAAATCGGCGGGCCTCACGCATGCCAAAGAGGCGGACGCTTCCACGACCGGCCCCGAGAGCATCATGCTCAGCGACCCTGACGGAAACGTCATTCTCATCGACCAGCACCGCTAGGACTGACCATGACCGACGCAATCAAATTCACTCTCGATGGCCGCGATGTCACGGCCTCCGCGGGCGAGACCATCTGGGACGTGGCCAAGCGCCACGGCACTGATATTCCGCACCTGTGCCACAAGCCGCAGACCGGCTATGCGCCTGACGGCAACTGCCGCGCCTGCGTGGTCGAGGTGGACGGCGAGCGCACGCTGGCCGCGTCCTGCTGCCGCAATCCCTCGAACGGCATGGTCGTGAAAACCGGCAGCGAGCGGGCGGTCAAATCGCGCAATCTGGTGATGGAGCTCTTGCTTGCCGACCAGCCCGAGCGCGAGGTGGCGCACGACAGATCGAGCCACCTGTGGGACATGGCCGAGGCCAACGGCGTGAGCCAAAGCCGCTTTCCCACTGTCGAGCCCGAGCGCATTCCCCTGCTTGACGACAGCCATGTTGCGATGCGCGTCAACCTTGATGCCTGCATCCAGTGCGGTCTTTGCGTCCGCGCCTGCCGCGAGGTTCAGGTCAATGACGTGATCGGCATGGCCGGCCGTGGGCATGACGCCTATCCGACCTTCGATTTCGCCGATCCGATGGGCCAATCGACCTGTGTCGCCTGCGGCGAATGCGTTCAGGCCTGCCCGACCGGCGCCTTGATGCCTGCGACCGTTCTCGATGCGGCCGAGGCGGGCGACAGCGCCGATTTCGACAGCGAGACCCTCAGCATCTGCCCCTTCTGCGGCGTCGGCTGCCAGGTGAGCCTCAAGGTCAAGGACGGCAAGGTCAAATACGTCGAGGGCGTGAATGGCCCTGCCAACGAAGGGCGGCTTTGCGTCAAAGGCCGCTTTGGCTTTGACTATATCCACCACCCCCACCGCCTGACCAAACCGCTTATTCGCAGGGAAGGGGCGCCCAAGGGGCTCAACGTCGATCCCGCCCATCCCTTCACACATTTCCGCGAGGCGACATGGGATGAGGCACTTGATCTCGCCGCAGGCGGCATGGCGCGGCTGGCGCAGGCGCACGGAGGGCGGGCAATTGCCGGCTTTGGCTCGGCCAAGTGCTCGAACGAAGAAGCCTATCTCTTCCAGAAACTGATCCGGCAGGGCTTTGGCCATAACAACGTCGATCACTGCACGCGGCTTTGCCACGCCTCGTCGGTGGCGGCGCTGATGGAAAACGTAGGTTCCGGCGCTGTGACGGCGACCTTCAACCAGATCGAGAACGCCGATGTCGCCATCGTCATCGGCGCCAACCCGACCGAGAACCACCCCGTTGCCGCGACCTATTTCAAGCAATTCACCAAGCGCGGAGGCAAGCTCATCATCATGGACCCGCGCGGCACCGCTATGAAGCGCCACGCGACCCATATGCTCCAATTCCGCCCCGGTGCGGACGTCTCGATGCTTAACGCGATCATGCACGTGATCGTCGAAGAAGGGCTCTACGATCAGGCCTATATCGAACGGTTCACCGAGAACTGGGAGGCCGAGAAGGCCCACCTTGCCAACTACTCCCCTGAGAAGATGGAAGACATCTGCGGCATCCCGGCCGAGACCCTCCGCGCCGTGGCCCGCGATTTCGCGACCGCCAAGGCGGGAATGATCTTCTGGGGCATGGGGATCAGCCAGCATATTCACGGCACCGACAATTCCCGTTGCCTCATCGCGCTGGCGCTGATGACCGGTAACGTGGGCAAGCCCGGCGCCGGTCTTCACCCGCTGCGCGGCCAGAACAACGTTCAGGGCGCCTCGGACGCGGGCCTCATCCCGATGTTTCTTCCCGACTACCAGACCGTCACATCGGACGATATTCGCGGCAAATTCTCGACCGTCTGGGGATCAGGCGACTGGTCGGCCGAAAAGGGTCTGACCGTCACCGAAATCCTCGACGCGGTGCATCACGGCGATATCAAGGGGATGTATATCCTTGGCGAAAATCCCGCCATGTCCGATCCTGACGTGACCCATGCCCGCGAGGCGTTGGCGAGCCTTGAGCACCTTGTCGTTCAGGATATTTTCCTCACCGAAACAGCGAACTACGCCGATGTGATCCTGCCTGCCGCGGCTTTCTATGAAAAGTCCGGCACCGTGACCAACACCAACCGTCAGGTTCAG
This sequence comes from Marivivens sp., assembly GCA_030827165.1. Taxonomy (GTDB): domain Bacteria; phylum Pseudomonadota; class Alphaproteobacteria; order Rhodobacterales; family Rhodobacteraceae; genus RFZI01. The sequence goes on along the minus strand of JAURFB010000041.1, from coordinate 5,749 downwards.
ATGGGCCGCCCCGCCGTATCTCCTCCGGGCGAGGCGCGCGAGGATTGGGCAATCACCGTCGAGCTGGCCAACCGGCTCGGCCTTGGCTGGAAATATGCCAGCCCTGCGAACGTGTTCGCCGAAATGAAGCTCACCATGAAGTCGCTCGACAACATCACATGGGAGCGGCTCGAGGCCGAGAATGCCGTGACATACCCAAGCCTCTCGCCGAGCGATCCGGGGCAACCCATCGTCTTTGCCGACGGCTTCCCCCGCGCCGAGGGCCGCGCGCGGTTTGCACCCGCCTCGGTCATTGCGCCCGACGAAACGCCGGACGCCGATTATCCGATGGTCGTCACCACGGGCCGTCAGCTTGAGCATTGGCACACCGGCTCGATGACCCGCCGTTCGAACGTGCTCGATACGATCGAACCCGAAGCCAACTGTTCGCTCCATCCCGACACCCTGCGCGAAATGGGTGTCGAACCCGGCGCCATGGTCCGCCTCGGGACGCGGCGTGGCGCGATCACCATGCTGGCACGGGCGGATCGGGCAGTGGCGCGGGATATGGTGTTTGTGCCTTTCGCCTTTGTCGAGGCGGCGGCCAACGTCCTGACCAACCCGGCGCTTGATCCCTACGGCAAGATCCCCGAGTTCAAGTTTGCGGCGGTGCGGGTGACAGCGGCCTAGCCCGCCGCCCGCATCACCTCGCGCGAGAGAGCGGCACGGCCCGAAGCATTGAGCGATTGGCGGTATTGCAGCGGCGAGACACCGACAACGCGCCGGAAAGCACGCGAGAAATACGACGGGTCTTGAAAGCCAAGCTCATAGCCGATGGTCTCGGCCCGTTTGCGGGTATAGGCCAGCTCGCGGCAGGCCTCGCGGAACAGGGCGCTTTCGATCATCCGCCCCGCCGAGACGCCCGCCGCCTGCCGCGCCAGGCGGCTGAGATGCGCGGCCGAAACGCCCAGCGCCTTGGCATAATCCGACACCAGCCAGCGATCGCGCAGGTGTTCGGCGATGAGCTGTTCGAACTGCCCGATCAACCCATCCATGCCCGCCACATCGGCGCTGGCTTCGGCGGCCTGGAGCGTTTCGGCCAGAAGGCAAAGCGCCTCGATCGTCAGCCCACGCAGCCGCAGCGCCCGCGTGACGCCGCGCCCCCGCGCGACGCCGAGTATGATCCTGATCGCCGCTTCCGCACCCTCCGGCGGGACAGAAACGAACGGCTTGGCAAGGCGTCTCGCCACGAGGCCCCCGTCGCCGAGGACCTCTGGAAAATCCGCAACCGGCAGCGTCAGCACATAGCCGTCGGTGCCCCTCTCAAAGACGAAGCTGTGAACCGTGCGCGGAGGAATATTGATCATTGCCGGTGCCTTGATGGCGCGAATTGTGCCATCAAGCGACATCGAGAAATCCCCCGAGCAGATCAGAAAGACCTGATGCAGATCGAAGTGACGGTGCGCGGTGACGTTCCAGTCATGCAGCCCTGCCCGTTCTGCGATCTTTTCACAGTGAAGCAAGTCAGGGAAGCCGCCCTTCTCACCCAGAAGAGTGAAGGAAGGGATTGAGGACAAGTCACGATCGGTTTCTTGCGTCATGTTCGAATAGTGCCAGAAGCATTCGGCACGGTCCATTGCCAATCCACCATGTCGCGCCGATACAGAATTCGGGGAGGACATGATGCGCACACAGATCTGCATTATTGGCGGGGGGCCGTCCGGGCTGCTCTTGGGTCAGCTATTGCACCTTGGGGGAATCGACACCGTCATCCTCGAGCGGCGCACGCGCACCCATGTCCTGAGCCGGATTCGCGCCGGCGTGTTGGAACATGGTCTTGTCTCGCTGATGCGCGAGGCGGGCGTGGCCGAACGGCTCGACCGCGAGGGCTTTGTCCATGACGGCGCAATCATTGCCTCGCCGCAGGGTCAGACGCGGATCGATTTCGACAGGCTCACCGGCAAATCGGTCATCGTCTATGGCCAAACAGAGGTGACGCGCGATCTCTATGCTGCCCGCGACCGCGTTGGCGCGCCGGTCATACACGAGACCGAGGATGTGACAATCCACGGCGCCGACGGCGATGCGCCTTTCGTCACCTACCGCAAGGACGGGCAAGATCATCGGATCGACTGCGATTTCATTGCCGGCTGCGATGGTTTTCACGGCGTCAGCCGCCAGACGATCCCAGCCTCGGTGCGGCGCGAGTATGAGAAGGTCTATCCCTTTGGCTGGCTTGGCGTCTTGTCAGAGACCCCGCCGGTTCATGACGAGCTGATCTATGCCGCCTCGCCGCGCGGCTTTGCGCTCTGCTCCATGCGCAACGCCAATCTCAGCCGATACTACGTCCAGTGTCCTTTGACTGACCGGGTCGAGGATTGGTCGGACCAGGCCTTCTGGACCGAGCTGCGCCGTCGCCTTCCGCCCGAGGTGGCCGAGCGGCTGATCACCGGCCCGTCGATCGAGAAATCCATTGCGCCGCTGCGCTCTTTCGTGACCGAACCGATGCGCTGGGGCCGCCTGTTTCTCTGCGGCGACGCGGCCCATATCGTCCCGCCGACCGGTGCCAAGGGCCTCAATACCGCGGCCTCTGATGTCCACTATCTCTACCGCGGCCTCTGCCAATGGTATGAGGATCACGACGCCAAGGGCATCGACGATTATTCCGCCAAGGCCGTCCTGCGCATCTGGAAGGCCGAGCGCTTCAGCTGGTGGATGACCAACCTCTTGCATCATTTCCCCGAACAATCCGACTTTGACATCAAGATGCGGGACGCCGATCTTGCTTATCTGCGGGACAGCGACGCCGCCCAACACTCGCTTGCCGAAAACTACGTCGGCTTGCCGTTCTGAGCCCTGAAAGGAGACACATATGACTGATCTCGGCCCATTGATCCCACGGGACCGCGCGATGCATCCGCCGGCCTATGACGTGGACTACAAGACGACGATCGCACGGTCTCCTAACCTTCCGCTCTTGTCGCTTGAAAGCACACCCTCCGAAGAAACCGGCCCGCGCTTTGGCCACGGGATTCTTGGCGCGCTCGACAACAACCTGATCTATAACTGGACCAAGGGCGCTGCCCCGGCAGTGGGCGAGCGGGTCTTGATGCACGGGCGCGTTCTTGATGAGAACGGCCGTGCCGTACCCAACACGCTGATCGAGATCTGGCAGGCCAATGCCGGCGGCCGCTATCGACACATCAAGGATACCTACCTTGCGCCGCTCGATCCCAATTTTGGCGGCTGCGGCAGGACGATCTCCGACGCCGAGGGCCGCTATCAGTTCCTCACGATCCGGCCCGGCGCATATCCCTGGCCCAACCGCGGCAATGAATGGCGGCCGATGCACATTCACATCTCGGTCTTCGGACACAGCTTCGGCCAACGCCTGATCACCCAGATGTATTTCGAGGGCGATCCGCTGATCGACCGCTGCCCCATCGCCGCGACAATCAAATCGCGCAGCCAGCTCGACCGTCTGGTCGCGCCTCTGGATATGTCGCACGCGCGGCCGCTCGATTTTCTTGCCTACAAGTTCGACATCGTTCTGCGCGGCCGCCGCCAGACCATGTTCGAGAACAAGCTGGAGGGGATGTAGCCATGGTCCAGAAACTCGATACCCTGCCTGAAACGCCGTCGCAAACGGCGGGGCCTTATGTCCATATCGGCACCATCCCGACCTTCGCCGGCCTTGCGGGCATCTATCCCGAAGACCTTGGCCTGTCGCCCATCGCCGATGGCGCCAAGGGCGAGATCATCACCATCACCGGCTCTGTCTTTGACGGCACCGGCTGGGCGCTGCGCGATGCGATGCTGGAAAGCTGGCAGGCCGACGCCCAGGGCCGCTGGCCAGGCAGCGACGGGGCCGATCCCAAGGTGGGGGGGTTTTGCCGCTTCGCCGCCGACAAGGACAGCGGCGAGTTCGTCTTGCGGACGGTCAAGCCCGGCGCAACCAAGGGCCGTGGCGGCACGACCCAATCGCCGCACATCGCGCTCTGGATCGTGGCCCGCGGGATCAACATCGGCCTGCAAACGCGCCTCTACTTCGACGACGAAGACAACGCGGCCGATCCCGTTCTCGGCAAGATCGAGCTACGGCCCCGTGTCGACACGCTGATCGCCAAGAAGACCGGCCCTGGCGCCTATCGCTTCGACATCCGCCTGCAGGGCGCGGGCGAGACCGTCTTTTTCGATATGTAGGCATTCTTCGGGGGGTGCATTGCCTGCCCCCCGAGCGCCGCGCTAGGCTGGCCGGGCGTTGGGCTGATGAGGGCCGCAGATGACCGAACTGACAGACAAGGGCATGGGGCTTCGCCGCTGCGTGCTGGGCGATGCCCACGTCGACCGCGCCAATGCGGCCAAGACGCCGTTCGACGCGCCGTTTCAAGAGCTGATCACCGATGCCGCCTGGGGCCATGTCTGGGCGCGCGAGACAATCCCGCTGCGCGAGCGGTCGATGCTGACCATCGCGCTTCTGGCGGGGCTCGGCAACGACCACGAACTCGCCATGCATATCCGCGCCACCGAGCGGACCGGGGCGAGCCGCGACGATGTGATGGAGGCGCTCTTGCACGTGGCCATCTATGCTGGCGTGCCGCGCGCCAATCAGGCGATCAAGATCGCCAAGGAAACCTTTGCCGAAATGGACCGCGACGCGGGATTGAAGGACTGACCGATGGGCGAACCCCTGATCATTTGCGTGGCGATAACCGGATCGCTGCCGACCAAAGACAACAATCCCGCCGTGCCGATCACGGTCGAGGAACAGATCGAAAGCACCCACGAGGCTTTTGAAGCCGGGGCGAGCATCGCCCATTGCCACGTGCGCGATGCCGAAGGAAAGCCGACCTCGGACCCCAAACGCTTTGCTCGCCTCAAGGAGGGGCTAGAAGCGCATTGCCCCGGCATGATCATCCAGCTGTCGACGGGTGGCCGCTCGGGCGCGGGCCAGGCGCGCGGCGGGATGCTGCCGCTCAGGCCTGACATGGCCTCGCTCTCTGTCGGCTCAAACAACTTCCCCACGCGCATCTACGAAAACCCGCCCGACCTTGTCGATTGGCTCGCCGCCGAGATGATCAAGTATGACGTGAAACCCGAGATCGAGGCCTTCGACCTCAGCCACATCCTCAAGGCGGCCGAGATGCACAAGGCGGGGCAGATCAAGGACAGGCCCTATGTCCAGTTTGTCATGGGTGTGAAAAACGCCATGCCGGCCGACAAATACGTGTTCGATTTCTACGTTGAAACGGTCCACCGCCTCTTCCCCGGCGCGCCGTGGTGCGCGGCTGGCATCGGGCCGAACCAGATCGTTCTTAATGAATGGGCCATCGCCGCGGGCGGTCATGCCCGCACCGGCCTTGAGGACAACGTGCGCCTGGATCGGCAGACGCTTGCGCCGTCAAACGCGGCGCTGGTGCGCCGAACTGTCGAGATCGCCGAAAAGCACGAGCGCCCGATCGCCTCATGGCAGCAGGCGCGCAAGCTCCTGGGGCTGCGCGCCGCCTGAGGGTGATCAGGGTTTCTTGCGGCGCGGCGTGTCGGCGGCGCCTACTTTGCGCGGCGAGGTTTTTACGCCCGGCGGGGTAAAGCGCTTGGACGCATCGGTCGCGCGACTCGGCTTGGCGGGCTTGTCCTTGGGTTTGAAATCACCCTTGCGCTCGGCCTTCCCCTCAGACTTGGCGAAGGGCTTTCGATCGCTCTTGTCGTAGGGCTTGCGATCCGCCTTGTCGTATGGCTTGCGCTCAGCTTTCTCGTAAGGCTTGCGCTC
>JAURFB010000111.1 GCA_030827165.1 Marivivens sp. | reverse complement strand
TCGCGAGAACAGGGAATGGCGATCAGTGCTTGATTCCCAGGAGCTTCTCTTGCGCGTCCCAAGCGAGCGGCAGGGTCATGCGGATCAAACGCTCGAGCGTGAGATCGACCGGCTGGGAGCCTTCGATGAGGTCCTTCTGAATGCGGGGCGAGAGACCGGCGAGCGGGACGATGCGGGCAAGGTAGCGTTCGGAGACGCCTTCGGATGAGGCGAGTTTGCCAAGGGGCGTGCCGGACTTGAGGGCCTCGGTCCAGCGGTGCGCACTGTGCAAGGCGCGCAGGAGCGTCGGGTCGGGGACCGGTGCCATCTCTCCCGAAACGATGCGCATCTCGACCCCGCGCCTGCGACAGGAGAAGGGGGCGTCGAAGGACAGACTCGACGGCGCAAGGTCGGTCGGCTTGAGCCCGGTCCTGTCAGAAGAACTTCGCTTGAGGAGGGGCAGGGCGCCGTCTAGCTTCCGGGGATGGCAAAACGCTCCCCCTTCAAGTACTTCAAAACCAGTCCTGAGATCATCCGCCTGGCGGTGATGCTGTACGTTCGGTTTCCACTATCGCTTCGAAACGTCGAAGATCTGCTCCATGAACGGGGCATCGACGTCAGCCACGAGACCGTCCGCTTCTGGTGGAACCGGTTCCGTCCATTATTCGCCAACGAGATCCGCAAGAGACGGATCGCGGTTATGCGATCGAGCCGTTGGCGCTGGCATCTCGACGAGGTCTTCGTGAAGATCAGTGGCGAGCGGCACTACCTTTGGCGCGCCGTTGATCACGAGGGTGAGGTGCTGGAAAGCTATGTCACGAAGACCCGTGACAGACAGGCTGCATTACAATTTCTCAAGAAAACTTTGAGGAAACATGGTCGAGCGGAGGCCATCGTGACCGACAAGCTCCGGTCGTACGGTGCAGCCCTGAGGGAGATCGGCGCAGCAGATCAGCATGTCACAGGCCGTTGGCTCAACAATCGAGCCGAGAACTCGCACCTGCCATTTCGAAGAAGAGAGCGGGCGATGCTCCGCTTCCGGCAGATGCGAAGTCTACAGAAATTCGCCGCCGTCCACGCCTCTGTCTCAAACCATTTCAACCAGGAACGACACCTCTACTCACGACATAACTACAAACTCCACCGCGCCGCGGCACTTGCCGAGTGGCGCCTTCTTTGTTCCGCATAGGTTCGCGTGTTTGCCGGCAAACTGAGACTGGCTCGAATTGGTCTGACACCACCCCGCCACCCCTAAGCAGCGTCGGGGCTCTCAACGAGAAATGGCGGTGTTGGCAGAATTTGGGGCAGTGAAACAGCCCGGCCACCCTCCTGCATCGCAGCGATCAATGTGGCCATCGGCTCCATCGACTTGTACTGAGACAATAACAGAGCCACGACGCGCCGCGGCGGCACGTCAATCAGGTAGCGTCGGACGCCATCAATCTGTCCGGCGGCGCCAATTGTCGGCAAGGCGGGGGCCATGCAGACCCCCGTTCCAGCCCGCACGAATGACAGGGCGGTCTCGAAGCTGCGGCAATGGGCAACCGCCCTATGATCAGGCAAAAGGCGATCATACCAGTCGGATACACGCCTAGCATGGGAACTTCCGAATTCGAAATGGATCGACTGGTTGAGCATCCGAAACTCTGCGGGCGCTAATTCGCGCGCCGGATCGGTAATGCCGGAAAGATCCAGTTGCTCGGGAACAGCAAGAACGTACGGGTCTTCCATAATAGGGATTTGCAGGAAATGCGCGTGTGTTTGCGCAAGCGAATTCGCAGCGACAAGACCAAAGTGGATACGCCGCGCATAGAGCAGCTCGAGGATATCGGCCGGGGCGCTTTCCTGAATGTCCAAGCTAACATCGGGAAAAGCCCGGTGCAGGCGCTGAACCGCTTCCGGCAAGAGATTGCGCAAAGCTGAATCGATGCCCGCGATCTTGATCACCGACTGATAGCCCTTTTGGAAGCGCCCAAGCCCGTCTTGGGCCTCGTTCAATATGCGAAGCAGTTGCTCAACCCGCGGCAGCAAGTAACGTCCAGCCTCAGTCAGTTCCATCTCGTTCGGGCGCCGTTCAAAAAGCCGCGTTCCGATGGCCGCCTCAAGCCGCCCCAATTGCTGCGATAGCGAAGGTTGCGAGAGCCCGAGCTGCTTGGCGGCGCTTGTCATCGTCTTCGCATTCACGAGTGCATGGAAAATCCGCAACTGGTGCAGGGTCATGGCGGGTTCGGCTTTGCTCGGCACGTTTTCGTCAGGCCGAGACTCGCCGGTTTCAAAATCCTTTGACACCCCGTCCATCAACGGCTCCCATCACTCAGAACTAGGGGCTATGCTAAACGCGACAGGCAACAGCTTTTCCAATACTATCTATTCGTGTCCCTAAACGCCGATGCATATATTCGGCCCGGTGATGCGGCGGGGACCATCGGTGCTACCGTGATAGAAGGTTGGAATGGAAGAACAACGACTCAAGGATCAGGACACGCCAGGAGCAGATCGTGACCCGCCGCACGTTTCGCCGATCTCGGATGTATTGGGATCGGCTCGGTCGCAGCGGAGAAGTAGTCGCCGAGCCGCTATCCTGTGGCGGGTCAGCATTCTCGTGGCGTTGATCGTCGGGATGAAGATTCTTAACACAACTTCGGGCAACCTTGTTATGCCCAGCCCAGAGGCAGTGTTTCGGCAAAGCGTTGAAATGTGGTCCGACGGGACCATTCCTCGCGCACTGGCTGAGTCGTTGCTGGTTCTTGGGCTGGGTTTTGTCTTGGCCGCGACAACCGGCATACTGTTTGGCATCCTGCTTGGTGGGTTCCCGTTTCTCGGCCGCGTTCTTGACCCCTATGTCAACGCTGTGAACGCAACACCTGGTGCTGCGTTTATTCCGCTGATCATCGTCTGGTTCGGCCTCTACGCCGAAGCAAAGATCGCGCTGGTCTGGTTGGCAGCGGTCTTTCCGATCTTGATCAACACGACGGCCGGCATCTCCAACGCCAATAAAGACCTGATCGAGATGGCGCAGTCTTTTGGCGCGCCGCGTCGTGCGCTTTTTTGGCAGGTCATGGTACCTGATGCGCTTCCCTCGATCTTGTCGGGCCTACGGATTGGTGCTGCGGTTTGCATCGTCGGCACGGTTATCGCCGAGTTGACGATGGCCCAGTCGGGGCTAGGGGGCCTGATGATCAAAGCGGGGAACCGGTTCCAGATGGACCGCTACTTTGCGGTCGTGATCGTGATGATGGCGCTTGGTTCTTTGATTACAATTGGGCTGAGACTTGCCGAAAGGCGCTTTGGCCGCTGGCGCGTGTCGCTACGGGACGGAGACTGATATGGGTGAGGGAGCCTCTCCGCTGATATCGCTCAAAGGCGTGAGCAAGTCGTTCAAGGACGGTCAGGTGTTGGCTTTGGATAACTTGACGCTCGATATCGGTCAGGGCGAATTCGTCAGCATCGTTGGCCCCTCGGGTTGTGGCAAGACCACTTTACTGCGCCTGATTGACGGGCTGATTGCGCCGGATCGGGGCGAAGTCTTGGTCAAGGGTCGCCCGCCCATACCCACACAGGACATCGCGATGGTATTCCAGTCGGCCCGGCTTTTGCCATGGCGGACAGTGGCAGGAAATATAGAGTTCGTGCTGGGTCTGCGCGGTCATACGCAACAGGTGCGTAAATCGCGGGCGTTGGCTTTGCTCGGAGC
>JAURFB010000031.1 GCA_030827165.1 Marivivens sp. | reverse complement strand
GCTCGGCGCCGGGTGCCGTGTGACAGCTGGCGCAGCCCGCGGCGGCAAAAACCAAAGCGCCGCGGTCAGCATCCCCCGCCAGGCCCTCGAAGAAGGTGTTCGCCAGGGGATCCGGTTTGAGCAAGACAACGGCCAGAAGCGCCACTGCTGCCAACAGCGCAGACCATGCGGAGAAGGACACGCCGTCCCGCCGCACTACGCCGCACTACTTAGTTTGCTGGAGCCCGATATGCTTGGTGACAGGCACCGCACGCTCCTCCCAGGGCCGACATGGCAGCCTGCAACCCTTCAAGTCCACCGCCCGCAGAGCCCGCCATCTCTGCTGTTGCACCCTGCAACTTCGCAAGAGCCGCCAAGACACCTTCGGGATCTTCCCAAATGGCAGGAAGGGCTCGGGTATCTGACGCATCTGCGCTAGAGGAGCCTACGACGAAATAGGGATGGAAGTCTACGGAGGCGAGCGCGTCAAGATTGCTGGCCGCAATCTGGGCCGCGTCGGCATCATATTCGATCTTGCCTTGCGCCATGCCGCCGAGCGTACCGAGGTTGAAGGCGAAAAGCTGCATGTGGCTCTGGCGCGCCTTGATCGCGGCGCCCACTGCCGGATCGATATGATCGGCGCCAATGGCTACCGTCGCGATCATCCCGAGAACGGCGGTAGCGAAAGGGATTTTGGTCATTGGGGTCATTCTGAACTCCATCAAAGACAAGGCTATTCAAGCAGACTACCTGTGAGCATAATGGCGAACAGTTGTCATTTTTGCAGAAAGCCTACGAAATTATGCACAGGGATAACTGGGACGATCTGCGCTATGTGCTTGCGGTGGCCGAAACCGGGTCGGTGAGCGCTGCCGCGCGAATGCTCAAGGTCAATCATGCGACCGTGCTCCGACGGATCGGTTGCGTCTGATCGAGGCCGCGCGCGAGGTGCGCAACGCGATAGATACGGTCGGGCGCATCCTTCAAGGCGCCGAAGCGCAGCTTTCGGGCGTGGTCCGCGTGACCTCGACCGATACGTTCTGTCTGTCGATCCTGCCTGATGTCGTGGCAGAGATCACAGCCGAAGCGCCCGAGTTGCGGATCGAGCTGCACTGCACGAACTCCCATCTCGATCTCTCGCGGCTTCATGCCGATATCAGCGTCAGACCTGCGTTCAAGTTGCCTGACGAACTGGCCGGAGACATGGCCGGGGTGCTCGGGATGCGAAGTTTTGGCCCTGCAAATGGCAAAAGGGAATTGACGTGGCTCGGCGTTTGCGGCGCGCTGTCACGCTCGAAGGCGGCCGAGTTCATGGTGGACGAGCTTGCGCCCGGAGAGATCGTCACCGGAGCAGACAGCTTCCCGGTCTTGCGCGAGATGGTTGCGAGGGGCCTTGGCAAGGCGATCTTGCCCAATTGCCTTGGCGATCCCGATCCTCGGGTGATGCGGCTGCACGACGGGCCAAACTTGGTCGATGTGCCGATCTGGGTGGCGAGCCATGCCGACCTCGCCGATGCCCCACGCCTGCGCAACACGCGCCGCCGGATCGCCGAGGCGCTTTTGGCGCGGGCCGAGCAGTTTGCTTAGCGCAAGACGTCGCGCGACGTGGCCGGGGTGAGGTGCATCCAGTCCGGCAGGCCGATCCAGCGATCGGCGGCATAGAGCGCCAGGCAGGCGAGGATCACCCCGATCACCAGAATTACCCGCTTTTCCGAAGGGGGGTTTTGTGCCCAGCGCTTGGCGCGAAGAAACCAGCGGAACGGATCCATCCCTCAGGTGAACCGAACCTTGCCGATATAGGGCAGGTTGCGGTTGCGCTGCGCGAAGTCGATGCCGTAGCCCACAACGAACTCGTCGGGGATTTCAAACCCGATCCAGTCGGCGCGGAAATCCACCTCGCGGCGCGAGGGCTTGTCGAGAAGGGCGATGGTCTTGAGCTTGCCGGGGTGACGAGTGGCGAGAAACTCGGTGACGTGGCTGAGGGTGTGGCCGGTATCGACGATATCCTCGACGACCAGAACGTCGCGCCCCTCGATCTGACCGCGCAGGTCTTTCAGGATGCGCACCTCGCGGCTCGATTCCATCGCGTCGCCATAGGACGAGGCTTCGAGGAAATCGACTTCGACCGGCAGGTCGAGCTCGCGCACCAGATCGGCAATGAAGACGAAGGAGCCGCGCAGGAGGCCCACAACGACCAGCTTGTCGGTCTTGGCGAATTCGCGTTTGATCTCTTTGGCCAGCCCTTCGATGCGGGCGGCGATCGACTTGGCCGAGATCATTTCGTCGATCACATAGGGGCGGTTTGGCATTGGAACATGCGTCTTTGGGTTGATTTACGCCCGCCACTCTAGGACATGAGAGGGCGACCTGCCAGTGAAAGACGCCCGATGCCCGCTCATTCCGATCACAGAGTTCTTCCCTACAGCGCCGCCCGGATGTTCGATCTGGTGGCGGATGTGGCTAGCTACCCCAAGTTCCTGCCCTGGACGGCGGCGGCGCGGGTGCGGTCGGTGACCGATAAAGGCGAGACGGAGGTGATGCTGGCCGATCTCGTGGTGAGCTTCAAGGTCTTCCGCGAGAGCTTCGGCAGCGAGGTCACGCTTTGGAAGGACAAGAGCCGGATCGACACGCGCTATATCGACGGCCCGTTCCGGCATCTTCATTCCACCTGGCGTTTTGGGGATGTGGAGGGGGGATCACAGGTGAGCTTCGAGGTGGATTTCGAGTTTCGCAACCGACTTTTGCAAGGGGCCGCCGGGCTGTTCTTTCACGAGGCGATGACGCGGATCATCGCCGCCTTTGAAGCCCGGGCGAAGGTGCTGTACGGCTGATGGTGCAATCGCCTTCGGCGAGAGTATTTTTGGCCAAAAGAATTGGGGGCGTGATGAGCATCGAGGAGAGACTGGCAACGTTTGCGCGTGGTCCCGTAGCGGCCAGTGGCGCGCGTGAGATGATGCGCCTGTCGCTCTTTGACTGGTCGGCTTGCGGGATGGCGGGTGTCGATGAGCCGCTGGCGGCGATCTTGCGGGCGAAAGCGCTGGAAGAAGGCGGCGCGGCGCAGGCGGGCCTGATCGGTGGCGGCATGGCGCCTATGCGGGCGGCGGCCTTGGTCAATGGCGCGGTCAGTCATGCTCTGGATTATGACGACACCCATTTTGCCCATATCGGACATCCGTCTGTCGCGGTGATCCCGGCGGCTCTGGCTGTGGCGGAGGTGCATGGCGCCGGGCTTGAGGAGGCGATCGACGCCGCCCTGATCGGCGCGGAAGGTTCGGTGCGGGTCGGGCTCTGGCTTGGGCGGGATCATTATCAGGAGGGCTTTCACCAGACGGCGACGGCCGGCGCCTTTGGAGCGGCGCTGGCAGCGGGCCGGATCATGGGCCTAACGACCGGGGCCCTGGTGCAGGCGCTTGGCCTTGCCGCGACCCGAGCCTCGGGTCTCAAGAGCCAGTTCGGCACGATGGGCAAGCCCTATAACGCCGGGATCGCGGCGGAGACGGGGATCGAGGCGGCGGATCTTGCGGCGCGCGGGTTCACGTCTTCGGCCCTTGGCATGAGCGGCCCGCAAGGCTTTGGCCCGACCCATGCCGGCGCGGGCGACGAGGAGGCTTTCGAGGGGCTCGGGGCGATTTGGCGAATGGAGAGCGTGAGCCACAAGTTCCATGCCTGCTGTCACGGGCTGCACGCGACGATCGAGGCGCTCAGGGCCCTCGGCCTTCGCGCCGATGAGGTGAGGGCGGTGACGATCGGCACCCATCCGCGGTGGCTTTCTGTCTGCAACAAGCCCGAGCCGGAGACCGGGCTTGGCGCCAAGTTCAGCTATCGCCATGTGGCGGCGATGGTGCTGGCCGGTGTGGATACGTCGGCGATCGTGAACTTCTCCGACGAGATGGCGCGTCGGCCCGATCTTGTGGCGCTGCGCGAACTGGTCACGGTCGAGGGGGATGCGCGGCTTTCGGAGATGGAGGCGCGCGTTGCCGTGACCGTCACGAGCGGAGCCGCGCACAGCGGTTCGTTCGATCTAGATGCGCCGATGAGCCTTGACGACAGGGGTGACAAGCTCAGGCTCAAGGCCGCGGGGCTCTTGGGCGGGCCGCGCGCCGCGGCGCTTTGGGAGGCGGTGAGGGCACCGGATCTGGCGCCGCTCACCAAGCTATTGCAGACTAGGAGTTGAACTCGTAGGCGCGTTCGCCGTGGACCGAGAGGTCGAGGCCGTTGGTCTCGGTCTCGATGTCGACGCGAAGTGGGGTGACCAGCCTTGCGACAAAGATGATCGCTAGGGTCATTACCGCTGTGAACCCGCCCACGATCGCAAGACCGCCAAGCTGGGCCGCCCAGCTGCCGGCGCCGAAGACAGCGATCATGATCGTGCCAAGGATGCCGCCAACGCCGTGAACCGCGAAGACATCGAGCGTGTCGTCGATCTTGAGGCGGTTGCGCACGAGGTTGACCGCTTCCTGACAGAGGATGGCCGCGACCGAGCCGATGATCAGCGCCTCGACCGGGCCGACAAAGCCCGAGGCAGGGGTGATCGAGGCTAGCCCGGCGATCGAGCCGGTCACGAGGCCGACAAGCGAGGCGCGGCCAAACTTGATCCGCTCCCACAATGCCCAGCTCAGCGATGCGGCGGCGGCAGAAATGTGGGTGACGGTGATTGCCATGGCGGCGCCGCCGTCTGCGGCAAGCTGCGAGCCGCCGTTGAAACCAAACCAGCCAACCCAGAGCATCCCCGCGCCGATCATCACCATGCCCGGATTGTGTGGCGGGGTGTGGCGGTTGCGACGCGGGCCGAGGACAATTGCGAGGATGAGGGCCGCAAGGCCCGCGGTTTCATGAACGACGATACCGCCCGCGAAATCGCGCACGCCAGTTTCGCCGAAGATGCCGCCATCGGCGAGCATCCCGCCGCCCCAGATCCAGTGGGCCACGGGCGCGTAGACCAGAAGCATCCATAGCGCCGAGAAGAGCAGGACAAAACCAAAGCCGATCCGCTCGACATAGGCGCCGACAATCAGGGCCGGGGTGATGATCGCAAATGTCATCTGGAAGACGAAGAACAACACTTCGGGCAAGGCGCCCGAGAGGCTGTCGCTGTCAACGCCGGCAAGAAACGCCTTTCCGAGCCCGCCCCAAAGGCTTCCGTCGCCGCCAAAGGCAACGGAATAACCGGCGACGAGCCACAGAATGCTCATCAGGCAGGCGACAGCATAGACATGCATGAAGACGCTGAGCACGTTGCGCGCCCGCACAAGGCCACCGTAAAACAACGCCAGCCCCGGCAGCGTCATGAATAGCACAAGCGCCGTGGCGACGAGAATCCAGGCGGTATCCGCTCCGTTCATTTCCCTTCCTCCTTGGGATTTTCCCATTTGAGTAGGGCAAGACAGGAAACGGCGCGCCTGGAAAAGCGGCAGCACAAGATTTCCGGCTGAAAATGGAGGCGGTTTTCAGAGTGCTGAATAAATGGGCGGTCTTGGCTGCAACAGGTTAGGATTTGGGCGTCGCTTGACTGATGGTCGCCACGAGGAGTCGCAGCGCTTCGTCGACCGCAGCGGCGCGAACCTTGCCACGGCCCAAGGCGCCGAAATCGATGGTTTTGGTTTGGGTGCCGTTTGCACCAGCGATGCCGAAACAGACGCGACCCTCGGTTTTGAACTCTGATCCGCCGGGGCCGGCGATACCGGTCGTCGATACGGCGAGATCGGCAGCAGAATGAGCCAAGGCGCCGGCGGCCATCGCGGCGGCGACCTCTTCGGAAACCGCGCCATAGGCTGCAATCAGGGCGGGGTCGACGCCAAGAAGCTCGGTCTTGGCAGGGTTGGAGTAGGTCACAAAGCCACGTTCGAACACGTCGGACGATCCCGCGATATCCGTCAACGCCCCGGCAAGCAGGCCGCCCGTGCAGCTTTCCGCCGTCGCGATCCTCAGGCCCTTTGCGCGGGCGGCGGCGAGGACGGCGGAAGCGGTCATCTCAGGATCACCAGATGCGAGAGGGCGGCCAGAAGGATCACGCCCAACGCCGCGAATGCCCCCGCCCAGACATCATCAAGCATGACGCCCGTCGGCCCGCCGCGCCTGTCGGCCTTGCCAACGGGGCCGGGCTTCCAGATGTCGAAGAGGCGGAAAAGCAGGAAGGCGGCAATCCAGCCGGGATAGAGAGCGGTGACACTCGCGCCGGTATGGGCCGCCCCGAAAAAGACAGGAAGCAGCGCGATCCACTGGCCGACCACCTCGTCGATGACGATATGGCCGGGATCCTTGTCCTCAGCCCCGGCGGTCTCGACCTCAACCGCCCAACGCCCGACGAAGTAGACGCCGACATTCGCGATCAGCACCGTCCACGGCCCGCCGATCATATAGAGGAGCCAGCCGGCGGGCAGGGCGGCGAGCGATCCCCAGGTTCCTGGGGCGGGGCGCAGCAGGCCGGTGTAGAAGAATGTGGTGATCAATCGTGTCATGGGCGCACCAGAGTTGCTGTGGCAATCGCGGCGATCCCCTCGCCGCGGCCGGTAAAGCCGAGCCTCTCGGATGTCGTCGCCTTGACGCTGAGCTGATCGGGCTCGAGCCCCATGATCCGTGCCATCTCGGCCTTCATCGCCGCCGCATGAGGGCCGACTTTGGGAAATTCGCAGATAAGCGTGCAATCGGCGTGGCTGATCCGGTAACCAAGATCGCGGGCAAGGGCGCAGGCGTGTTCAAGGAAGATGTGGCTCGCCGCGCCTTTCCATTTGGAGTCGGAAGGCGGGAAGTGCTGGCCGATATCTCCGCGCCCGAGCGCCCCATAGATCGCATCGGTCACGGCGTGCATTCCCACGTCGGCGTCGGAATGGCCGACGAGCGCGTGGGTATGCGGCACCTTCACGCCGCAAAGCCAGACGTGATCGCCGGGGCCGAATTTGTGCACGTCAAAACCGTTGCCGGTGCGGATATCCATCTGAGGCTCCAGATATTGAGCGGCCCTCGCGAAATCCTCGGGCGTTGTGATCTTGAGGTTGCGCTCCTCGCCGGGAACGATGGCGACCTTGAGGCCCGCCACACGGGCGATGGCGACATCGTCGGCGGCCGCGGCGTCCGTTGCGGCACGGTGTGCGGCGAGTATGGCGGCGAAGTGAAAGCCTTGTGGGGTCTGGGCGCGGTATAGGCCGCTCCGGTCCTGCATTCCGGTCACGATCCCTTCGTCCCCGCGCCACAGAGCGTCTGTGACAGCGATGGCGGGGGCCGCAGCCGGGGCCGTGCCGAGGGCGTCAATGACGTCGCTGATAACTCTGCGGCTGACAAGGGGGCGGGCCGCATCGTGGATCAGCACCAGATCGGGCAGGTCTGCAACGAGCGCCTCAAGGCCTGCACGAACCGAAGCGGCACGGGTCGCGCCACCCGCTACTGCGCGGCCGCCCGCAAGGCTTGCGGCGCGGTGCATCTCGTCAGGCGCCAAAACCACGACAATAGGCCCGACCCCCTCAAAGGCCGCGATCGTCCGGTCGATAACGCCGCGTCCGCGCAGCATCTGCCACTGCTTGGGCTCGGGCCCACCCGCCCGAAGGCCGCGACCTGCGGCAACGATGATGACGGCTGTTTTCATGGTGCTCCTTGCTCCGCCTGTTTCTACGTCTGCGCGAAAGCAGGTGCAAATGGTGACTTTAGGTGAGTCGGTGTGCGCAAATAATAGGCAAATGGGAAAAAATGCCCAAAATTTCACGTCAATTTCCTTGATCCGACGCCACTCGGGCGCTAGCTGAGGCAGGAAACCAGAGAAATGGCGCGAGAATGATCACGAGGCCCAAGGTGGAAGGGATCGCTCTTGGAGGGGACGTGCTTTCCCCGCCGGTTGCTCTTGCGCCGCTTGCCGGAATCACCGATCTGCCCTTTCGCAAGCTTGTCTCGCGTTGGGGGGCGGGTTGGGTCGTCTCGGAAATGGTCGCCAGCCAAGAGATGGTGCAAGCCAAGCCAGGTGTGCGCGAGAAGGCTGAACTGGGTTTTGATCAGGCCAACACCGCAGTCCAGATCGCCGGGCGCGAGGCCTATTGGATGGCCGAAGCGGCGCGGATGGTCGAGGCCAACGGCGCGGCCTTCATCGATATCAACATGGGGTGTCCTGCCAAGAAGGTCACCAACGGGTATTCCGGCTCGGCGCTGCTCAAGGACCTCGACCATGCGCTCACGCTGATCGAGACGGTCGTCGCGGCGGTCAAGGTTCCGGTGACGCTCAAAACGCGGCTGGGGTGGGATGATGCGCTTCTGAACGCGGCCGAATTGGCCATAAGGGCCGAAGCGGCGGGCATCCGTATGATCACGATCCACGGGCACACGCGCTGCCAGTTCTACAAAGGCTCGGCCGATTGGGCCGCGATTGCCGCGATCAAGGCGGCGGTGTCGATCCCGGTCATCGCCAATGGCGATATTGTCGATCCGGCCACGGCACGAAAGGCGATGGCCCTTTCAGGGTCCGACGGCGTGATGGTCGGGCGCGGCGCGCAAGGGCGGCCTTGGGCTTTGGCCGAGATTTCGGCGGAACTTTTTGGCACCAAACGGCCCGTCCTGCCCAACCCCTCGGCCTTCGCGGAGATGGTCGCCGGACATTACGAGGCGATGATCGGCTTTTACGGGGCCACGCTTGGCAACAAGGTCGCGCGAAAGCACCTTGGTTGGTATATGGATGACGCCGCAACGCCTGCCGCCCTGCGCAAGGCCGTTTTGGTCGAGGCCGATCCGGCCCGTGTCCTGCGGCTTTTGCCCGAGGCGCTTGCCGGTTGGGAAAGGGCCGCCGCATGACCGCCGATCCTGCCCTCTGGTCGTCGCTGCCGGTTCCGGCCCTGTTGCTCGACGAGCGTGACCATGTCGAGATGGTAAACCCAGCCGCCGAGAGCTTTCTAAATCTCGCCGCCCGCGCCCTTGTCGGAGAGCCGGTCTGGGACAAGGTGATGATCGACGCCCCGCTGGAAGAGCCTTTTGCGCGCGCCCGCGCTGGCCGCTCGTCGCTTTATGTCAACGATGTGGATGTTGGATCGGGCGAACGCCCCCCGGTCCAATGCAACATTCAGGTCGCGCCGCTTCTGGGGGCCGAAGGCAAGATGCTCATGATGATCTCGCCGCGCGAGATTGCAGGCCGGATGAGCCACAACGCCCATACCGGCAAGGCGGCGAAATCGGCGATCGGCATGGCCGAGATGCTGGCCCACGAGATCAAGAATCCGTTGGCCGGAATCACCGGCGCGGCGCAGCTTTTGTCGATGAACCTCGAGCAGGGCGATCTGGAGTTGACCGACCTGATCGTCGATGAATGCCGCCGCATCGTGAAACTTCTCGAGCAGGTCGAGCAATTCGGCAACCTGCGCCCGCCCGTGTTGAAGCCGGTGAATATCCACGATGTGCTCGACCGCGCCCGCCAATCGGCCGCCGTTGGCTTTGGCGCGCATATGATGCTGATCGAGGATTACGACCCCTCGCTGCCGCCCACGCTTGCCGACGCCGATCAGCTTTTGCAGGTGTTTCTCAACCTTCTCAAGAATGCTTCCGAGGCGGGCAAGGCTGGCGGCACGATCCGCCTGAAAACCTATTACGATACCTCGTTGCGGGTGCGCCGGCCGGACGGCCTCCAGGCGCGGCTGCCCCTCCAGATCGAAATCATCGACGACGGCCCCGGCCTGCCGCCCGATATCGCTGGGGATGTATTCGAGCCTTTCGTGTCGGGCCGCGAGAATGGCACAGGCCTGGGCCTCGCGCTTGTTTCAAAGCTCATAGGGGATGTGGGAGGCTGGATTTCGGTCGACTCCAGCCCTGGCAAGACGGTGTTCCGGGTGTCCTTGCCCGTGGCCCCGCGTGACGTGGACAAAGCAAGGGAAGACAGCTGATGGACGGAACAGTTCTCGTCGCCGATGACGACCGCACGATCCGCACGGTTCTGACACAGGCGCTGACGCGGGCGGGGTGCCGCGTCCATGCGACCTCTTCGCTCGTCACGCTCATGCGCTGGGTCGAGGAGGGGAAGGGCGATCTTGTGATCTCGGACGTGGTCATGCCTGACGGCAACGGCCTTGAGCAGCTTCCCAAGATCGCGGCGCTCAGGCCCGGCCTTCCGGTGATCGTCATATCCGCGCAGAACACGATCATGACGGCGATCCAGGCCGCCGAGGCCGAAGCCTATGACTATCTGCCCAAACCCTTCGACCTGCCCGACCTGATGAAGCGCTCGGCACGGGCGCTTGAAAACCGCCGCCGGGCCCCTGCGCAAAAACCCGTCTCATCCGGCGCGGACCAGTCGACCGATTTGCCCCTCGTCGGCCGGACCGCGGCGATGCAGACGCTTTACCGGCTTGTGGCACGTGTGATGAATACCTCGCTTCCCGCCCTCGTCACAGGCGAAAGCGGGACCGGAAAATCTCTTATCGCTCGGGCGATCCACGACCTGTCCGACCGGCGCAATCTGCCCTTCGTCGTGGTGCGCCCCACCGATCTTCAAGGCGTCGACGGACCGTCGACAGTGATCGCCAAGGCCAAGGGCGGCACGCTTCTTTTTGACGAGATCGGCGATCTGCCCGATGAGGCGCAAGGACGGATCGTGCGGATGATCGACGCGATGGGCGACACCGGATCGCGCATCATGGCGACCAGTCAGGCCGACCTGATGGCGCGAATGGAAGCGGGGCAGTTCCGGCAAGATCTTTTCTACCGTGTCAGCGGCGTGACACTTGCCGTCCCGCCCCTGCGCGAACGCGTCGACGACATCGCTCTTCTGGCCGAGCATTTCCTCGCACGGGCCGAGCGCGACGGCTTACCGCTTCGCAGGCTGGGGGCAGGGGCCCTGGAGCTTGCCCGCACCTATTCCTGGCCCGGCAACGTGCGGCAGCTTGAAAACATCATGCGTCGCCTCGTTGCGACATCAAGCGAGGACGAGATTTCCCGCAGCGAGATGGAAGCCGTTCTTCTAACCCAGCCCGCCGTGGAGCCCTTGCGGGGCGCCACCGATGGCGACAAGCTTTCGGCCTCGGTCGCCAAGCATCTCAGGCGATACTTCGACCTGCACGGCGGGATGTTGCCGCCGCCCGGCGTCTACCAACGCATCTTGCGGGAAGTGGAGACGCCCCTCATCGAGATCGCCCTGGACGCGACAGGCGGCAATCAAGCCAAATGCGCCGACCTTCTCGGGATCAATCGCAATACACTGCGCAAGAAGATCACCGAACTGGATATCCGCGTGACACGCCGACGGAAGTTGATGTAAAAGCGCAACAGAACCGTGTCTCCAGAGTCGCAGTTGAGGCGGCGGAGACAAAACGGCGGGGCGGCGGGCAATCCGCGAACAACAGGATATCTTGGTGCAGATTTCCCAGCCGGGACATCTTTTGACGATGATCAGCCGTCTGCGGCGCAGCCGGACCGTTCAGACGGGCGTGACCATCCTGCTTGTCGCGCTTGGTCCGCTTTTGGCGGGCGCCACCTACACGGCCCTCGGGCCACTTGATCAGGGCAGCAACTCGCCGCTTCTGCGGCTCGTGGTCTTGGCCGACCTCAGCTATATCCTGATCCTTGCGGCGATCGTGATCTTGCGTATCGCCCAGATGATCGGGGCGCGGCGGGCGCAATCGGCCGGCTCGCGCCTGCATCTGCGGCTCACAGGCGTTTTTGGCCTTCTGGCGCTATTGCCGACCATCATGGTGGCCGTATTCGCCGTCTTGTCGATCAACGTCGGCCTGGAGGGTTGGTTTTCCAATCGGGTCGGGGACGTCTTGTCAAACTCCCTCGCGGCCGCGCAGGCTTATGAGGAAGAGCACCGGCAAGAGCTTGAACGCGATGGCCTTGCGCTTGCGGCCGAACTCAACGCTGCGCGTGAGGCCAATTTCTTTATGTCCGATGGCGAAATCCGCCAAACGCTGGGCCAGCTTCAAACCGATATCGAGAGAGGGCTATCTGAGGCCTTCGTGATTGACGGTGCAGGGGAAATCCGGGCGCGCGGGGCGCGATCCTATGAATTTGGCTACGAGCGGGTGGGGTCTGAACAGATCGACGAGGCGCTGTCGAACGGCATTCTCGTGATCGAGGATTGGACCAACGACGAGTTCCGCGCGCTCATTCCTCTTGCGAGCTTTACGGACCGGTTCCTTTATGTGACGCGCGAGGTTGACGGAAACATCCTCAACCTGCTCGATCAAACTCAGGAAACCGTGGGCCTCTACCGCCAACTCGAAAGCGACAGAGGCCGCCTCTTGTTCGAGTTTGGTATCCTCTATCTCGGTTTCGCGGTGATACTCATTCTTGCCGCTGTCCTTTTGGGCTTGTGGTTCGCGGAACGCCTGTCGCGACCTGTGGGGCAATTGGTGGTCGCCTCGCAGAAAGTAGGCGCAGGCGATCTCGACGTGCGGGTGCCTGAAGAGCAAGGCGACGACGAAATTGCCCAGCTCGGCAGCTATTTCAACCAGATGACCGTGCGGCTCAAGGATCAGCGGGCCAAACTCTTGGAGAACACCCAGCAGATCGAACGGCGCAGGCGCCTGTTCGATTCAGTGCTGAGTTCGATTACCTCGGGGGTGGTTGGTCTCAATGCGGAAGGGCAAGTGACGTTCGTCAACCGTTCCGCACGGCGGCTCTTGGATGTGGATCACGAGTTGGAGGCCCGCCCGCTTTCAGTCGCGATCCCCGAGTTTGGGCCGCTATTGGACGGCCTTCAGACCGATGGCCGCGAGGTGGTTCAAGAGCAGGTCAATATCACCCGGGGTGGCAAGCAAGAGGCTCTCTTGGCGCGCCTGTCTACACGGAAAAACGAGGACGGCAAGCTCGAAGGCTATGTGGTGGCCTTTGATGATGTGACCGACCTTGTCAGCGCCCAGCGCCTTGCCGCCTGGGGGGACGTGGCGCGCCGGATTGCGCATGAGATCAAGAACCCTTTGACACCGATCCAGCTTTCGGCCGAGCGGATCAAGCGCAAGTTCGTTGGCAAACTTGGCGACGAGGGTGATGACCTAAGGCAGATGACCGAGGTTATTGTTCGCCAAACCAATGATTTGCGGCGCATTGTTGATGAATTCTCACGCTTCGCAAGGATGCCCGAGCCGGATCGGATGACGAGTGATCTCGCCGCCCTCTTGCGGGATGCGGTGACGCTTCAGATCGCCGGTCAACCGGGCGTGACCTTTGTCGCGGATATACCGGACCGGGCGGTTCTGGCCGATATCGATGCCACGATGATCGGGCAGGCATTGACAAACCTGATCAAGAACGCCGGAGAAGCCATTGAAACATTGCGGGAAAAACATCCTGACGTCTCCGTTTCTCCGGAAATCCGTGTCAAGCTGACACCACAGGATGCCACAGCCCGGATCGCAATTTCCGATAACGGCATCGGACTTCCTGAAGATCGGGCGCGTCTGTTCGAACCCTATGTCACGACGCGTGAAAAAGGCACGGGCCTTGGCTTGCCTATCGTGAAGAAGATCATCGAAGAGCACGGCGGTGCGCTGATGCTTCTCGATGCCGAACCATTTGACGGCGCTGATCGCTTCGGGGCGATGGCCGTGATCGATCTGCCGATACTGCCGCTTGTGACGGCGGCAGAGAACCTACCCGAATGAGGATGTTATGGGCGATATTCTGATTACCGACGATGAACGCGACATTCGCGAGTTGATCTCGGATATTCTTAAAGATGAAGGGTTTACGACCCGTCTTGCAGCCAATGCCGATCAGTGCATGTCCGAGATCGCCAAGGAAAAGCCGGCGCTGATGATCCTCGATATCTGGCTGAAAGACAGCCATATGGACGGGATCGACATCCTCAAGACCGTCAAGCGCGAACATCCCGAAATCCCGATCGTGATCATTTCCGGCCACGGCAATATCGAGATCGCGGTCGCGGCGATCAAGCAGGGCGCCTATGACTTCATCGAAAAACCGTTCAACATCGACCAGTTGATGGTGGTGATCCGCCGCGCGATGGAAACCTCGCGTCTGCGGCGCGAAAACCAGGAACTGAAGCGCGGTGACGCACCCAGCGCCGAAATGCTCGGCGATAGCGCGGCGTTCCGGTCGCTCAAGGGGCAACTCGACAAGGTCACGCGCTCGAACGGCAGGGTCATGCTGACCGGCGCGCCGGGGGCAGGCAAGGAGATCGCCGCGCGCTATATCCACGGCCAGTCCAACCGGGCCGAGGCGCCCTTCGTTACGGTCGCTTCGGCCGCGATCGAACCGGAACGTATGGAAGAAGTCCTGTTCGGGTGGGAAAGTCCCGAGCGCGGGATCGAGAAAGGGCTGCTCGAGCAGGCCAACGGCGGTGTCATCTATTTCGACGAGGTCGCCGACATGCCGCTGGGAACCCAGTCCAAGATCCTGCGGGTTCTGGTCGATCAACAGTTCACCCGCGTCGGCGGGGCGGGCAAGCTTCAGGTCGATCTGCGGGTCATTTCCTCGACCACGCGGGATTTGGGAGAGCTCATCAAGACGGGCGGGTTTCGCCAGGAACTTTATCACCGGCTCAATGTGGTCCCGATCCACGTGCCGTCATTGGAGGAGCGCCGCGAAGATATCCCGATGCTGGCGGAACATTTTATCGCCCAGCTCAACCGGTCTCAGGGGTTGCCGCTCCGCAAACTTGCGGACGATGCGCGCGCCATGCTTCAAACGATGAACTGGCCGGGCAATGTCAGGCAGCTCAAGAACGTCGTTGAACGTGTTCTGATCCTTGGGGAAACCACCGAGTTGATTTCGGCTCGCGAACTGCCTTCGGGCGACGAGCCGCAAGGAGAGGAAGGCCGCGTGGTTCTGGGAAGCGCTTTGGCGACGCTGCCGCTGCGGGAAGCCAGAGAGCTTTTCGAGCGCGAGTATCTTCTGACCCAGATCAACCGCTTTGGCGGCAATATCAGCCGAACCGCGTCGTTTGTGGGAATGGAGCGCTCGGCACTGCACCGCAAACTCAAATCGCTCGGGGTCACGACCGCCAACAAGGCGGGCGGGCGTGTGGCTTTTGTCGAAGAAGACTGAGCGGTTGACCCGAACATGGCACTCTGGCACCACGAAGCCACCGGAATCCTGAAGGAGCGGGCATGAAGGTCATCATCTGCGGGGCGGGTCAGGTCGGATGGCAAATCGCACGGCATCTGTCGGGCGAGAAAAACGATGTGACCATCGTCGATGTGAATTCAGAGCTTGTGCGCCGCGCGACCGAAACCCTCGATGTCGGCGGTGTTGTGGGCCACGCCTCCTATCCTGACGTGCTGGAGCGGGCAGGCGCCCGCGATGCGGACATGATCATCGCCGCGACCCATTCCGACGAGGTCAACATGGTCACCTGTCAGGTGGCGCATTCGGTCTTTTCGGTTCAGCGCAAGGTCGCCCGTATCCGGTCTCAGTCCTATCTCGAAACCGCGTATTCGGATCTCTACCGGCGCGAGCACATGCCGATCGACGTGCTCATCAGCCCCGAAAAAGAGGTAGCCGAGGCGGCGCTTCAGCGCCTTGCCGCACCTGCCACCTTCGACACTGAGAGCTTTCTCGACGGCAAGGCGCAGCTTCTTGGCATCACGATCGGGCCAGACTGTCCGGTCATCAATACGCCGCTGCGGCAGCTCACCGATCTGTTCTCGACCCTTCAAGCCATTGTCGTCGGCATTCGCCGCGAAGGAACCCTTTTCGCCCCCGCGCCGGGCGATCAGATCTTCGCAGGCGACGCCTGCTATGTCTTTGCCGCAACCCAAGACGTGAACCGAACGCTGGAAATCTTCGGGAAATCCACCAAGAAACAGGAGCGGGTGGTTATTGTCGGCGGTGGCAATGTCGGTTTGGCGGTGGCGCAAGAGCTTGAGCGGCGCACCGATCGGGTCAGGGTCAAGATCATCGAACGGGACCGCGCGCGGGCCGAGCTCGCCGCAGATTCGCTCAATAGAACGATCGTTCTGAATGGCGATGGTCTTGATTCCCTGCTTCTGAGCGAGGCCAATGTCGAGACAGCCGACGCCATCCTTGCTGTCACCGACGACGACAAGACGAATATGCTTGCCGCCGTGCGCGCCAAGGCGATGGGATGCCCGATGGCGATCTGCCTCGTCAACGATCCAACGCTTGCGCCGCTGATGGCGCCGCTTGGGATCGACGCCTACATCAACCCAAGGGCAACAACGGTCAGCTCAATCCTGCGCCATATCCGTCATGGCCGTGTAAAGGGCGTCTATTCCATTGGCGATGTCGAGGCCGAGCTGATCGAGGCACAGGTTCTTGGCACCTCTCCGATCGCCGGGCAACGCATCCGCGACATCGCCTTCCCCGAAGGTGTCTTGCTTGGCGCGGTTGTAAAAGAAGGCAAGCTGGTCAAGCCAAACGGCAGCCTGCGGATTGACGAGGGCGACATCATCGCCATTTTCGCGATCGCCAATGATGTTCCGGAGGTCGAGCGCCTTTTGCAGGTCTCGATCGACTTCTTCTGATGTACTCCCGGCTCGCCAGCCTTCCGCTCTTCGTGCTCTTGATGGCGATCGGTTCGGTGGCCATGATCGTCCCGTCGATCCATGCCATCATGATCGGCAATCATGTCGTCAGCCGCGTGTTCTTCTACTGGATGGTCTTGTTTCTGATCCTGACCACCTTGATCGCGATCACCGCCAGTGGATACAAGCCCAGAAGCCCGACCCGCAGCCACCTCTCGACCCTCATTGGGGCCTATCTCTTTTTGCCGGCCATGCTTGCTGTGCCGTTTTTCGAATTGACGCGAAGCTATGGTTTCTTGAGCGCCTGGTTCGAAATGGTCTCATCCTTCACCACGACCGGCGCAACCATCTTTGATCGGCCCTACGTCTTGCCGCATTCGCTGCATCTGTGGCGCGGGCTGGTCGGCTGGCTTGGCGGCCTTTTCATTTGGGTCGTCGCCGTTGCGCTTTTGGCGCCGATGAATCTTGCCGGTTTCGAGGTGCGAGCAAGCGCGCGCACGGCGCAACACGCCTACGGTCCGGGAAAGTCCACGATCACCGCCGATCCCTCGGAACGCCTGATCCATTTCGCGGCACGGCTCGCGCCGCTTTATGCCGCGGCGACAGGGCTTCTTTGGCTGGGGTTGATCCTGGCGGGGGATAGCCCCTTTGTGGCGATCATCCATGCCATGTCGGTCATGTCGACCTCGGGCATTTCGCCGATCGGGGGCTTGTATCCGGCCGACAGCGGCATTCTTGGCGAATTGATCATGTTTCCGTTTTTCTTCTTTGCAATCTCGCGCCTGACCTTCTCGCGCGGACTATTGGGGGAAGAACGGACATCGTTCTGGAAAGATCCCGAATTCAGGCTTGGCGTCGGGCTGGTTTTGCTTGTGCCGCTGCTCCTGTACCTGCGTCACTTCTTCGTCGGGATCGATCTGGCCAGCCTTGAGGGGCTGCGCGCGGCGCTGCGGTCGTTCTGGGGGGCGCTCTTCACCGTCCTGTCGTTCCTGACGACGACGGGATTTGAATCGCATGACTGGACGATTGCGGCCCGGTGGGCCGGACTGCCGACACCCGGGCTTGTGCTTGTGGGCCTCGCCCTTGTCGGCGGTGGCATCGCGACAACGGCGGGCGGGGTCAAGCTCCTGAGGGTCTACGCCTTGATCCGCCACAGTGAACGCGAACTTGAGCGGCTCGTGCATCCTCATTCGCTTGGCGGATCGGGCCAGGAAGCCCGGCGCATTCGGAGGCAAGGCGCGTTTGTCGCCTGGACCTTCTTCATGATCTTCGCGATCAGCATCTGTGGCGTGATCGTTCTGTTGTCGCTCGCCGGCGTTCAATTCGAAACAGCGACCGTTCTGGCGGTTGCGGCAATTTCCACGACCGGCCCCTTGGCCGAGGTGGCCGCCGAGGATCCCATCGCGATTTCCGGTATTCCCGATGCGGCCAAGATGATCTTGATGCTAACCATGGTTCTGGGGCGGCTCGAGGCGATGGCGATCATCGCGCTTCTCAATCCCGACATCTGGCGCAAATAACGCCGATCCTGTCCGGCCATTTTGGGGCTGGAAACTCAATTCAGGGTTGGACATACTCAGAGCCAATAACAACACGGCCTGAATTGGCCGCAAGAACAAGGGAAGCAAGATGGCGACCGACAAGCAAAATCTGCAGGATGCCTTTTTGAACCACGTCCGAAAGACGAAGGTTCCGGTGACGATCTTTTTGGTTAACGGCGTGAAACTGCAAGGCGTCATCACCTGGTTTGACAGCTTCTGCGTCCTTCTGCGCCGGGATGGCCAGTCGCAGCTCGTCTACAAGAGTGCGATCTCGACCATCATGCCGGCGCAGCCGATCAACCTCTATGACGGCGAAGAATAGGCATCATGGAAACCGATAGGCCCGCCACGCGGGCCTGGGTGCTTCACCCCGACATCAAGACCGACCGGGATGGCCGCGCGGCGGCTCCGGCGCTTGAGGAGGCCGTCGCGCTTGCGGCGGCTTTGCCCAATCTCGACGTCGTTGGCGCGGAAGTCGTGCCGCTGCCCAAGGTGCATCCGGGAATGCTGTTCGGATCGGGGAAGATCGCGGAGCTGAAAAAGCGGCTTGAAGAGGCCGAAATCGAGCTTGTGCTGATCGACGGCCATGTCGGACCCGTGCAGCAGCGCAATCTCGAGAAGGAATGGGCGGTCAAGATCCTCGACCGGACCGGCCTCATTCTTGAGATCTTTTCCGACCGCGCCCGCACCAACGAGGGTGTCTTGCAGGTGGAGATGGCGGCGCTGTCCTATCAGCGGACCCGTCTTGTCCGCGCCTGGACCCACCTAGAGCGGCAGCGGGGCGGCCTTGGGTTCGTGGGCGGCCCCGGCGAAACCCAGATCGAGGCCGACCGCCGCGCCATCGACGACCAGCTCGTGCGCCTTAGACGCCAGCTCGACAAGGTGGTGAAAACGCGCGAGCTGCACCGCAAGGCGCGCGCCAAGGTGCCGTTTCCGATCGTCGCTCTGGTGGGCTATACGAACGCCGGAAAATCGACCCTGTTCAACCGGCTGACCGGGGCCGAAGTCTTGGCCAAGGACATGCTCTTTGCCACTCTCGACCCGACCATGCGCCGGGTTGTGCTGCCCTCGGGCGACGAGATCATCCTTTCCGACACGGTGGGCTTCATATCGGATCTGCCGACCGAGCTTGTCGCGGCCTTCCGCGCGACGCTTGAGGAGGTGCTCGATGCCGATCTGATCATTCACGTCCGCGATATTTCGCACGCCCAGCATAAAGAGCAGGCGCGGGATGTGATGGACATCTTGCACAGTATCGGCGTGGCCGAGGGGGCGCCGATGATCGAGGTCTGGAACAAGATCGACCGCCTCAGTGACGCCGAACAGGACGCCATGCGCAATACCGACGCGCGTTTGAAGGATGTCTATGCCATATCCGCGATCACGGGCGAGGGCCTTGACCGGCTTCTTGTGGATATAGCCGAGCGGCTGAAGCCTGCGCATCTGACCGAGAGCTTGCGCCTGGCCCATGTCGAGGGCAAGAAGCGCGCCTGGCTGTACAAGGAAGGCGTGGTTGACAGCGAGGTGCAGAGCGAGGACGGATCGGACTTGACCGTCACCTGGACAGCGCTCCAAAAGGAGCGCTTCGCGCGCCTGTAGAGGGGGCTCTGCCCCCACCCTTCGGGTTCCCCCGGAGTATTTTCAGCCAAAAGAAATCAGGGGCGGGGGATCAGCTGCATCACGCCGACTGAAGCCGCGCGGGCAAGTGCAGGGTCGAGCGACATCGGGATATATTCGCCCCGGCGCCAAAGCTCGCCCAGATCGTCGTAATGGCGGCTGAGCGGATGGCCCGATTGGCCGGTGGAGATGATGAAGACCGAACTGTCGGGGTCGGCGAAATCATAAACCCCGCGGTAGCCCGCCGCATGGACGTTTTGGAACGGGCTTGGATCCTCGCCCGAGGTCCGGCCGCGCAGCAGCGTATTGTCGCCGCCGCTGGTGGACTGGCGGATATTGACGAACCAGTTGAGCACGGGCACCTCGCCCAGGGTGGGATGATCGTGGGTCGCTTCATGGGCATCACCCCAGCGCAGCGATTGCAGGTCTTGTCCGTAGCTTTCCTTGATCCAGACGAGGGCATCGTCGAGCGCGGCTTCGGCCATTTCAGAGCAGGTTTCCACCCGCGCAGATTGGGCCACATCGCACCAGACCGAGGCGCCCTCGGTATTGCGATAGACCCGCTCGATGAACAGCGGCTCGACATGGGAATAGTCCTCTGCCAGCGGCCCCAGTTCGTCGGAGATCAGACGCTTTTGCAGGGCGCGGAGCCAGGCCGCGTAGATCAGCGGTTCGGGAAGATGCTCGTTCATCTCTCCGTTCCAATCGGCGAGAAGCTGGAGGGCGGTTAGCCGCTCGGCCTCATGCGAGCCGGCCGGACCGGCTTCGCCGGTGAACCACAGATCGGCGCCAATGAGCGGCAGGAGAGAGCGGGCGGTAAAGCTGACGGTATCAAGCTGGGTCTCGATAAAGCTCTCCCGGGTATGGACCTCGCGCGATTGCATCAAGAGCCGCCAGCGGTTGATCCGTTGGGTGTCGCCCCATTCGAACGACATATGATCGGGAAAGGGCCGGTCGATCACCTTGTTGTTGGTGTTACCGAGGATACCGCCTTCGGGGTCGATGAACTCGGGGTTGGTGGCGTAGGGAAGGACACCGATCCAGCGGTTCTGAGCGAGGTAGCCATAGGTTGGAAGCCGTCCCTGGCTTTGATGCCCAAGGCTGCGGCGCGGGAAGGCGCCAATGGTTTTCAGCGCGACGCGATTGCGGTCGGCCAGCATGAGATTTTGCGAGGGCGCGATGTAATCCCTGGCAGCCGCGATGGCCTGATCGACGTTATGCGCGCGCATGATGGCCATCGCGGCGCTGATCGAGGTGTCCTTTTCCGATAGGGCGGTCCAGGCGACCGAGGCGACGTGGCCCGCGGGGCGGATTGCTCCGAGGTCGTATTGATCGGGCGGCAGGACAGGCCCGTTGTCGGTCCATTGCAGCCTGATCGTCACGGCAGGCGCGCCTGCGACGCTGATGATGCTGTCGCGAGTGCGGAACGGCGCCCAGCCATCGGGGGTGCGGTATTCATCGGCGTTCTGGGGGTTGACCTCTTCGATATAGACGTCCTGATCGTCGAGATAGCTTGAGGTGAGGCCCCAGCCGAGATCGGCGCTGCGCCCGGTCAGGATCAACGGCAGACCAGGGATCGTGCCGCCGATGACGCCCCCGGTCGAGAGCTCGAGCCGCGCCAGATACCAGATCGAGGGGGCCGTCAGCCCCAGGTGAGGATCGTTGGCCAACAGGGTCGAGCCGGTCGCGGATCGGCCGATGCCCGCCGCCCATGCGTTGGATGCGCCCGCAAGCGGCAGGGGTTGAACCGGCGAAAGGGGATCGAAGGGCATATGGCTGTCGGCGGTGTATAGCGGCACATCCGGCACAAGATCGGCATAGCGGGGCAGGGCTGCGGTGCCTTCCCCCGGAGCATCTGGCAAGATGTCGGCCACCCGCTCGGGCGCAAGAAGCAATGAGGTTCGGGCGCGCAGCACCTCGGCCTCCAGATGGCCGGATAGCTGAAGCGCCATCAGCTTCAAGATGGCGACCGAATCGGCCGGCTGCCACGGAGCGATGGCTTGATTGAAGATCCACATCTCGGGGGCGCCGCGCCCGCGAGCGCCCGAATTGACCTCGTCGATCCAGGCATTGACCCCGGCGCTGTAGGCTTCGAGCATCTCAAGCGTTCGCGCGTCTTGGGCCGAGACGGAGGACACCGCGAGATTGTAAAGATCAAACCGTCGAAGGAGGCTGTCGATCTTGACCGTGCGGGCGCCGAACAGCTCCGACAGGCGGCCCTGAACCGTGCGCCGCAGCATCGTCATCTGCCACAGCCGATCCTGCGCGTGGGTATAGCCGAGGGCGAAGAAGGCATCTTCGTCGCTCTGGCCGAAAATATGCGGAACATCGGCATTGTCGCGCACGATTTCGACCGGCGCAGCGATCCCCGCAACCTCGTAGGTACCGGAATAATCGGGCAAGGAGCGGGACGCGAAATAATAGACAAGACCCAGAGCACCCACGACGAGAACGACCACCGCAGTCGCAAGGCGGAAGAGCCATCTAAAGAGTTGCGCCATCTTGTCCAGAACCCAAATGCCTTGTTGACGCCCCCTTTCCGGGGGTTAGGTATCGGTAACCGGTTTCATCTGGAAGCGCGAGGGGGAGAACAATGGCAAAACTGGCATTTCTGGGACTTGGGGTCATGGGCTATCCGATGGCAGGGCATCTGGCCGCCAAAGGGCATGAGGTGACCGTCTACAATCGCACCGCGGCGAAAGCGGAGAAATGGGCCGCCCAGCACGGCGGCAAATGGGCCGCCACGCCAGCCGAGGCTGCAGCGGGCGCCGACATGGTGATGTCGTGCGTCGGCAACGACGACGATCTGCGGGCCGTTTGTCTCGGTGTCGGCGGCGCTTTCGCGGGCATGAAGAGGGGGGCGGTCTTTGTCGATCACACCACGGTTTCTGCCAAGGTCACGCGCGAACTTTATGCAGCGGCGAAAGAGATCGGCGTCAGCTTCGTCGATGCGCCGGTCTCAGGCGGGCAGGCGGGGGCCGAGAATGGCCAGCTCGTGATCATGTGCGGCGGAGATCAGGCAACCTATGACGCAGCGGAGCCGGTGATGGCGTCCTATGCCAAGCTCTGCAAAAGGCTTGGCGAGAGTGGCGCGGGTCAGCTCACCAAGATGGTCAACCAGATCTGCATCGCGGGCCTTGTCCAGGGTCTTTCCGAAGGTCTGCACTTTGCCGAGACAGCCGGTCTTGATGGCCGGGAGGTGATCGAGGTGATCGGCGGCGGCGCGGCCGGAAGCTGGCAAATGGTCAACCGCTACAAGACCATGCTCGACGATCATTTCGAGCACGGCTTCGCCGTTGACTGGATGCGCAAAGACCTCGGCATTTGCCTTGCCACCGCAAACGAGACCGGCGCAAGCCTGCCGGTCACGGCCCTTGTCGATCAGTTCTACAAGGAGGTGCAAAAGATGGGCGGCGGCCGCTGGGATACCTCGAGCCTCTTCAAGCGCCTGCGCAAGCTCGACAGCTAGGAAGGGGGCTCTGCCCCCGCCGCCTTCGGCGTCTCCCCCGGAGTATTTCAGGGCCAAAAGAAACAAGCGCTGCGCCAGACGCGGCCTCATTCTTTTGGCGCAAAATACTCTCGGGGAGCGCGAGGGGCAGACAGCCCCTCGCATCTATTTCTCGGGTATGAGCCCCCTGGGGCTGAACCGCAGAACCAGCAGCAGCGCGATGCCCATGGTGAACAGGCGCATATGCGCCGCGGAATCGGCCATTGCCACGCGGAACCAGTTGTCCTCGGCGAGGCCGGAGGTCAAAACCTGGCTCAGCCAGAGCCCCATCGGCTCGACCTGAACCCAAAGCCACCAGATCAGGAAGGCGCCGAGGATCGAGCCAAGGTTGTTGCCCGACCCGCCGATGATCACCATGACCCAGATGAGGAAGGTAAAGCGCAGCGGCTGATAGGCGCCGGGGGTTAGCTGGCTGTCGAGCGTCGTCATCATCGCACCAGCGATGCCGCAGATGGCCGAGCCGAGAATGAAGATCTGAAGGTGCCGTGCCGTGACGTCCTTGCCCATGGCTTCGGCGGCTGTCTCGTTGTCGCGGATCGCGCGCATCATCCGGCCCCAGGGGCTTTTCAGGGCGCGCTCGGCCAACCACAGAAGCACCAGAAGGACAACCGTAAACAGGACCATGTAGGCGAGCTTGACGTAGATCGTCGAGGCGGTCGTCGCGTCGAGACCAAAGCTCGCGGCGCGTTCGACAAAGCTCGCGCTGTTTTGCAGGTCGATCTCGTAGGGAACCGGGCGGGGCAGGCCGATCACGTTCTTCACGCCGCGGGCAAGCCAGTCTTCGTT
The DNA here is from genome assembly GCA_030827165.1 of Marivivens sp. Taxonomy (GTDB): domain Bacteria; phylum Pseudomonadota; class Alphaproteobacteria; order Rhodobacterales; family Rhodobacteraceae; genus RFZI01. The sequence continues at coordinate 3,453 of JAURFB010000031.1, read as the reverse complement.
CTTCATGACCGAGATGATGATCTCGGCAATACCAAGGGTTGCGATGGCGAGGTAATCTGACCGCAGGCCAAGCGCTGTCTTGCCAATCACCCAAGCCGCGCCCGCGGCAAGGACGCCGCCCAGCGGCCAAGCCAGGAGGGTGATCACGCCCCAGTCGCGGAAGCCGTCGACGCCGCCGGGATTGAGGCCGCCGATATTGCCGGCGTTGGCGGGGTTGATGGCTTCAACCACGGAGACGCCACCGTCAAAGGCCCAACGATACAGGAAGAAACCACCCACAAGGATCGTGAGCGTCCCAAGAGCCCGAACCCGGCCCTTGGGCAAGCGGCTTTGGATCAGAACCGCCGCGACCACCGTCGCCGCCCCCAGAAGGAGGGCCAGGACTATTCGCGGACCGCCGCCGGCGGTCCAGGTGCCCGGAGTCGGGGGCAGAGAGACCAGAACGGTCGCAAGGCCGCCCAGGGCCACAAAACCCATGATGCCGACGTTGAACAGGCCGGCATATCCCCACTGGAGGTTGACCCCCAATGCCATGATCGCCGAAATCAGCGCCATATTGAGAATACCCAGGGACGTGTTCCAGCTTCCCGAGAAGATCCAGGCGCTGGTCGTGCCTTCCAGGATGAAAAGAACCGCGACGAAGGCGAAGAGAAGGGGCGCGCGCAGCGACTGGCTCATACCGACTGTCCTTTGAAGAGGCCCGTGGGCTTGAAAAGAAGCACGATGATCAGGATCGCGAAGCTGACGGCAAACTTGTAGTCGGTCGACATCAACTGGACGAGACCGTCAGGCGCGAGACTGTCTGGAAGCCAGTACGTCAGAACCTTCTTCCAGGCATAGGTCACAGTCACTTCCGAGAAGGCGACGACGAAGCCGCCGGCGATCGCGCCAAGCGGGTTGCCAAGGCCGCCCACCACCGCCGAGGCAAAGATCGGCAGAAGCAGCTGGAAATAGGTGAAGGGCTTGAAGCTCTTGTCGAGGCCGTAGAGCACACCCGCCACAGTGGCGAGGCCCGCAACGATCAGCCATGTCACCATAACGACCCGCTCTGGATTGATCCCCGAGAGCAGCGCGAGATCTTCATTGTCGGAAAAGGCGCGCATGGATTTGCCGGTGCGGGTCTTGTTGAGGAACCAAAACAGCACCGCAACCACGATCACCGCAACAACCACAGTCAGAACCTGTGTCGTGCGGAGCGCCAGACCTTCGGCCAGCCCCGTCATGTCCTTGAAATCACGGGCGCTGATGATAAAGCGTTCGCCGTCGGCAAAGTTTTGATCGCTCACGCCGATGATAAAGCGGACGATCCCGTTCATGATGAACATCACGCCGACCGAGACGATCACGAGGATCACCGGCGCCGCCTTCTTGCGGCGGTAGAAGCGATAGACGACGCGGTCGGTTCCGACCAGCAAGAGACCGGTGGCCGCGATGCCGAAGGGCAGGGCGAGCAGGGCGGTCGGCAGGACGCCGAAGCTGATCCCCATCGACTGGAACCACCATGTCAGAAGGATGGTGATCGTGGTGCCGAAGGCCATCGTGTCGCCATGGGCGAAATTGGAGAAGCGCAAGATGCCATAGATCAACGTCACCCCGAGAGCGCCGAGTGCAAGCTGGGCGCCATAGGAGGTCGCGGGGATCAGGACGAAGTTGGCAAGCGTTACAAGCCCGTTCAGGAAATCCAATGTCTTATCCCCCCAGGAAGCTGCGACGAACTTCGGGATCGTTCAGAAGTTCTTTGCCGGTGCCGGTATGCGCATTGCGGCCTTGCACGAGAACATAGCCGCGGTCGGCGATCTCGAGCGCCTGACGCGCGTTTTGCTCGACCATCAGGATCGGGATGCCGGTGCGGCTCACTTCGATGATCCGGTCGAAAAGCTCGTCCATCACGATGGGCGAGACGCCGGCGGTCGGCTCGTCCAGCATCAGAAGCTTGGGCTTGGTCATCAGGGCGCGGCCCACGGCGACCTGTTGGCGCTGGCCGCCCGACAATTCACCCGCCGCTTGGCGGCGCTTGTCCTTGAGGATCGGGAAAAGATGATAGACCTGTTCCATCGTCTCGCGGATGTCGTCGCGGCGGATGAAGGCGCCCATCTCGAGGTTTTCCTCGACCGTCATGGACGGAAAGATATTGCGGACCTGCGGGACAAAGCCCATGCCCCTGATCACGCGGTCCTGCGGCGACAGCGCGGTGATATCCTCGCCCGCGAGCCGGACCGAACCGGAGCGGACGTTGAGCATCCCGAAGATCGCCTTCATCGCCGTCGATTTGCCGGCGCCGTTGGGGCCGACGATCACGGCGATCTCGCCGGGGTTCACCGAGATGGTGCATTCATGCAAGATGTCGGGGCCACGGCCATAGCCGCCCGTCATCATGTCGCCAATGAGGAAGGGTTCGGTCATACGCCTACCTTGTCCTTATGCTTGAGGCCGGTGCCGAGGTAGGCCTCGATCACATGTTCGTTGGCCTTGATCTCGTCGAGTGTGCCTTCGGCCAGAACCTTGCCCTCGGCCATGCAGATGACCGGATCGCAAATGCGGCCGATGAAATCCATATCGTGTTCGATCACGACGAAGGTGTAATTGCGCTCTTTGTTCAGGCGCACAATGGCATCGCCGATGGTGTTAAGCAGCGTGCGGTTCACGCCGGCACCGACCTCGTCGAGAAAGACGATCTTGGCGTCGACCATCATCGTGCGGCCAAGTTCGAGAAGTTTCTTCTGACCGCCCGAGAGGTTGCCCGCCTTTTCGTTGCGCAGGTGGTCAATGGTCAGGAAATCGAGGACTTCATCCGCCTTGGCGGCAAGCGCGCGTTCTTCCTCGGCAATGCGTTTGCGGCCGAACCATGTGTTCCACAGCTGTTCGCCCGATTGTCCGGCAGGAACCATCATCAGGTTTTCACGCACGGTCATCGAGTGAAACTCGTGGGCGATCTGAAAAGTCCGCAAAAGGCCCTTGTGGAAAAGCTCGTGCGGCGGCAGGCCCGTGATGTCCTCGCCGTCCATCATCACGCGGCCCGAGGTCGGTTTGTGGACACCTGCAATCACGTTGAACAGCGTCGTCTTGCCCGCGCCGTTGGGGCCGATCAGGCCAGTGATCGATCCCGGCGCGATGCTGAGGCTCGCGCCGTCAACAGCATGGAATCCCCCGAAATGCTTATGGAGGTCTTCAACAACAATCATGGGTGGCCCCCCGGCAGTCACGCCCCTTGATGCGGCATGGTGGTGTTGAAACGGCGCGGGAATGACCCCGCGCCGCTCGTTCTGGACTGCCGCGCGATTAGCGGTAGTTCGCGGTGACGAAGGCGCCGCCGGTCACGTCGTACTCACGGTAGTTACCAGCGGATTCACCCGGTCCGATGAGCTCGACAGCGGTCGCGCCGATGTAGTCGATATCACCGCCTGCGGCGAGGATCTCGATGGCCTTGGCCAGCTCGCCCGGAAGGATCGGCTC
>JAURFB010000121.1 GCA_030827165.1 Marivivens sp. | reverse complement strand
GCCGCCATCCGCCCGCCGGGGCATCACGCCGAACGCGAAACGCCGATGGGATTTTGTCTCTTTGGCAATATCGCCATTGGCGCAATGCACGCGCTCGATCATCACGGTTGCAAGCGAGTTGCCATCGTCGATTTCGATGTGCATCACGGCAACGGCACGCAGGATCTTGTGCAAGACGGTCCGCGAGTCCTGTTCATCTCGTCGCACGAGATGCCGCTTTATCCCGGAACCGGCGAACCGTCGGATACGGGCGAGCATGACAATGTGCTTAACATCGCGCTCAAGGCGGGCACTCGCTCCAAGGAATTTCGCGAGATCTATGAGGCACAGGTCTTTCCGCGCCTTCGCGCCTTCGCGCCCGATCTGATTCTCGTCTCGGCCGGATTTGACGCCCATCGCGCCGATCCGCTCGCAAATATCTGCCTAGAGACCGCTGATTTCGCATGGGTCACGGGCCGCATCTGCGATATTGCGGCCGAAGTCTGCGACGGGCGCGTGGTATCTGCCCTCGAAGGGGGTTATGATCTCGAAGCCCTGGCCGATAGCGCGGCCGCACACGTGAAGACATTACAGGAGCGCGCCGCATGACGGAGATTCCGGTCGAAGACCTTTCCTTTGAGCAGGCCATCAAGGAACTCGAAGCAGTTGTCGCCCGGCTCGAACGCGGCGAGGTCGCGCTGGACGAGTCGATCGCCCTCTACGAGCGCGGCGCCAAGCTCAAGGCGCGCTGCGAGGCCAAGCTGAAGGAGGCGGAAGAGAAGGTCGCCAGGATTACCTTCGGAGCCGATGGCGCGCCGAGTGGAACTGCACCTCTCGACGCTGGATAATCACCATGTTGGCTGCAAAGCCCATGCCGCTGGATCAGGCGCTGGCGCAGACATCGCTGGCCGTCGATGCCTATGTCAAAGCCGCGTTGGCAGAGTTCGATCTGCCGGTGGCAAAGGCCATGTCCTACGCAATTGAAGGCGGCAAGACCCTGCGCGGCTTTCTGGTGCTAGAAACGGCGCGGCTGCACGGCATCGGCGCAGGGGCCGCGATTCCGGCCGCTGCCGCGATCGAATGCCTTCACGCCTATTCCCTGATCCATGACGATCTGCCTTGCATGGACGACGATGACCTGCGGCGCGGCCGTCCGACCGTGCACCGCAAATGGGACGAAGCAACAGCGGTTCTTGCGGGTGATGCGCTGCAATCGCTCGCCTTCGAACTTGTTCTCGGCACCGAATGCAGCGCCGAGGCGAGGCTTGATCTGGCACGGGGCCTTGCCAAGGCTTCCGGGGTGGCCGGAATGGTCGGCGGGCAGGCGATGGATATTGCCGCCGAAACCGCCACCCTGCCACTTAGTCTTGCTGATGTTGAGGCCTTGCAGGCGGGCAAGACCGGCGCGCTGATCACCTGGTCTGCGCTGGCGGGGCCGCGCATGGCGCGATCCGATCAGCGCCCGTTGCGTGCCTACGGCGATGCGATGGGCCGCGCCTTCCAGATTGCAGACGACATTCTCGATGTGGAAGGCGACGCTGGGTCTCTGGGCAAGGCTGTCGGCAAGGATGCGGTTGCAGGCAAGGCGACCTTCATTTCGCACCTCGGCCTTGATGGCGCAAAACGATTGGCGCATATGCTGGTCGACGAGGCCTGCGACGCCCTCGCTGTCTATGGAAGCGACGCGGAAACCTTGCGGGACGTGGCGCGTTTCGTTATCGCGCGGAATAGGTAACAAGGCCGCGCATGAGCAACAGACCCGCCACACCGCTTTTGGACAAGGTTCAATCGCCTGCCGACATGAAATTGCTGTCGGACGCCCAGCTTGTCCAGCTGGCCGGTGAGCTGCGTGCCGAGACGATCAGCGCGGTGTCGGAAACCGGCGGGCATCTGGGTGCGGGTCTTGGCGTGGTCGAACTGACCGTGGCGCTGCACGCGGTCTTTGATGCTCCGAAGGACAAGATCATCTGGGATGTGAGCCATCAGAGCTATCCCCACAAGATCCTGACCGGCCGCCGCGACCGTATCCGCACGCTGCGGCAAGAGGGGGGGCTTTCGGGCTTCACCAAGCGATCCGAGTCGCCCTACGATCCCTTCGGCACCGCCCATTCCTCAACCTCGATCTCTGCCGCGCTGGGCTTTGCTGCCGCTCGTGATTTGGGCGGACAGTGCGAAGGCGGGCTGGGCGATGCGATCGCCGTGATCGGTGATGGCGCTCTGAGCGGTGGCATGGCCTTCGAGGCGATGAACAATGCCGGCCACCAGAAAAAGCGGCTCTTTGTGATCCTCAACGACAACGAGATGTCGATTGCCGAACCGGTCGGCGCCATGTCGTCCTACCTCTCGCGGCTTTATGCCGGCGAACCGTTTCAGGAACTCAAGGCTGCCGCGAAAGGCGCGGTAAGCCTTCTGCCCGAGCCGTTCCGTGAAGGCGCCAAGCGCGCCAAGGATATGCTCAAGCATATGACCGTGGGCGGCACGCTGTTCGAAGAGTTGGGCTTCAGCTATGTCGGCCCCATCGACGGGCACGACATGGATCAGCTTCTGGCTGTCCTTCGCACCGTCAAGGCACGGGCGACCGGCCCGGTTCTGATCCACGCGATCACCAGGAAGGGCAAGGGCTATGCCCCGGCCG
>JAURFB010000102.1 GCA_030827165.1 Marivivens sp. | reverse complement strand
CGGGCCGCTTTCGTCGCGATCCTTGCCCTTTCCGGTGATCACAAGAACAAGGCGCTTGCCGCTGGCGTGGGCCGAAAGGATGAAAGAGATCAACTCGGGATGCGCTTCGGAAAGCGTCATGCCGTGCAGGTCGATCCTTCCCTCGGGTTCGACCCTTCCCTTGGTCAGCTTGCCATGCGCCCGCTTGTCCATCCTGAGGGGTTCTTGTGTCAGCTCATCAGCGACGGGCGCGGCGATTTCGTGTGGGCGGTGAGGCGTGGCCTTCTGTCCGACCCGAAAGGCGGGGATCGCCGCCGGCTCGGGCAGGACCGGATCCCGCACCGAGGGCCTGGGCGTCGGCGCGGGCTCGTGCCGCACCGGCCGATTGTGCATGGGAACGGTGCGTTGGGCGACCAAATCCCAAAGAGCGCGCTCTTCGGAAGATAGCTGCCTCTTGCGCCGCATCGGGTTTATTCGCCTGTGGCGACAAGCTGCCAGTTGGGATCGTCGCTGCCCATCACGCGCGAGAAGGTCCAGATATCTTTCTGGCGTTTGATCTCGCTCAGGCTGCCCTCGACAATCTCGCCGCTCGCATCGCGCACGACCGAGGTCAGCTCGCCCACAAAGCGGATCGAGACATCCGCCTCGCGAGACGCTTCATCAAATTCGACCTCGTGAATCGCGATCTCGGCAAGGCCGACGAAATTGGCGTCGATCGTAAGGCCCTTTTCCTTGCGGCCCTCGATCACCTCCAGGAAGGCGAGACAGACCTCTTGAGACAGGAATGGCTTAACGGACGAAAGCTCGCCCCGCTCAAACGCCATCAAGATCATCTCGTAGGCGGAGCGCGCGCCTCCGAGGAATTCACCCACATTGAAACTGCGGTCGACCGATTTCATGCGGGCAAGGGCCTTGGCGCTCTCGCTGCCCTCGGCAACGTGATCGATGATGTCTCGGTCGGGGCCGCCTTCGACCACCTCAAGATTGCGGCGTTTTGCGGTTTCGTTGGCCGGCAACGGTGCGGGGGGCTTTTCAAAGCCTTCGCGCGTGCCAAGCACATTGCGCAGGCGCAGGATCAGGAAAACGGCGATGCCCGCCAAAACGATCAGCTGAATGATCGGAGAGTTCATGGAGACCTCATATGGGATGGGGCTTTGAAACCCCGTGACTTGGCTCTTATGTAGGTGAGGGGGTGGGCCAAGTCCACCTTTGGCAGAGAAAGGATTTGTCACAGTTATGTGGCTTTTGTTTGCATTCGTCGCGGTTCCGTTGATCGAGATCGCGCTATTCATCCAGGTTGGCGGGCTGATCGGCCTTTGGCCCACCTTGGCGATCGTTCTGCTGACGGCAATGGCGGGGTCGTATCTCGTTCGCTCGCAAGGGGCGCGCGAACTTGGCCGGTTGCGCCAGAGCTTTTCCGAATTGAGCGATCCGACCGAGCCGCTTGCCAATGGCGCGATGATCCTGTTCGCCGGCGCGCTGCTACTGACCCCCGGATTCTTTACCGACGCCTGTGGCCTGGCCCTGTTGGTTCCGGGCGTGCGCCACGCTGTATATCGCTGGCTGCGCGCGCGGGTGACTGTCGCCAGCTTTCAAATGGGCGACACGCAACGGCCGACCGATGGTGGAACGACCATCGACGGCGAGTTTCAAGAGCTGAACGGCGATTTACCAAACCAGCCGCGCAGCCCCTCGGGCTGGACCCGTGACCAGTAGGCATTGAGGCCCGGCGCGCGGGCTGTTAGGAACAGCGGGATATTTTTTAGGGAGCAGCCGAAATGGCCGAAACCAACGAAACCGAAGCCAAGCCCGCCGAGGCGCCCAAACTTGTGAGCAAGGCGCTTGCCCAGTTCATCCGGGACATATCTTTCGAGAACATCCTCTCGCAAAAAGGCGTTCAGGGTGAGCTTCAGCCGGAAATGACCATCAAGGTCAGCCTTGATGCGCGCAAACGTGCGGCCGACCACCAGTATGAGGTTGTCACCAAGCTCAACGTCACAAACAAATCGAAATCGACAGGCGACACGCTTTTCGTTCTCGAGATCGACTATGTGGGCGTGTTCCACATCGAAGGCCTGCCGGAAGAGCAGATGCATCCCTATCTGATGATCGAATGCCCGCGCATGACCTTCCCGTTCCTGCGCCGCATTGTGAGCGACATCACCTCGGACGGGGGCTTCCCGCCTGTCAACCTTGATACGATCGATTTCCTTGCGCTCTACCGCAACGAGCTTGCCCGCCGCGTCGAGGCCCAGAAAACGCCGATCAACTAGGACAGCTTCTTCCAAAGCCCGCCGTCGCCCATCGCCTCGACAAAGGCTTCGTGGGCGGCGGCGGCTTCTTTGGTGAGTCTGGCGGGAAGTGCCTTGCCACGGGGCCGCGGCCGCCATTCTTCGCTTGCTGCTGTGTGCCCGGTGCGGGTCTGGCTGGCGGAAAGGGCAAAGTCCGGCTGCCGTCCGCCAATCAGCTCGAGATAGACATCGGCAAGGATTTCGCTGTCGAGAAGCGCGCCGTGCAGGGTCCGCGCCGAATTGTCGATGCCGAAGCGGCGGCAGAGAGCATCGAGCGAGGCGGGTGAGCCCGGAAAGCGGCGACGGGCGATGGCCAGCGTGTCGACGGCCCGCTCTGTCGCGATCAGGGGCATGTTTGCCCACGAAAACTCGGCGTTGAGGAACTTCATGTCGAAGCTGGCGTTATGGATCACCAGTTGCGCCTCTCCGATGAAATCCAGAAACGCGCTTGCCACATCGGCAAACACCGGCTTGTCCGCAAGAAATTCGTCGCCCAGCCCGTGAACCTCGAAGGCCTCTTTCGGCATGGCCCGCTTGGGGTTGATGTATTGATGATAGGTCCGGCCCGTCGGGATGTGGCCGATCAACTCGACCGCCCCGATCTCGACAATGCGGTCGCCCTCGGCGGGTTCAAAGCCGGTGGTTTCGGTATCGAGGACGATCTCACGCATCGGTTTTGCCTTTCATTTCAGCGATCAGCGCGCGGACCTTGGCGCGGGCCTCATCGAGCGTGGTCGTCTCGATCAGGTGATCGGCGCGGCCGCGCTTTTCGGCGTCGGGCATCTGGTGCGACAAGATGGCCTCGAACTGTGCCTCTGTCATCCCCTGTCGGGCCAGAACGCGGGCGCGCTGGACCTCGGGGCTTGCCGATACCACAAGCACCGAGCTGAGCCAATTCTCGGCGCCGGTTTCGTAGAGAAGCGGGATATCGACAACGATGATTGGTGCTGTGTTCTGTGCAATGAAGGCGGCGCGATCCTGGGCCACGAGGGGATGAACGATTTTTTCCAGTTGGCCCAGCGCAGAGGGATCGGCTGCGATAATCTTCTTGAGCGCTTCGCGTGACACCGCTCCATCCACGATAGCGTCGGGAAAGGCGGCGCCTACAGGGCCAACAGCCATGCCGCCAAGCGCGTAGAGGCGGTGCACCGCGGCATCGGCATCCCAGACGGGGACCCCCTCGTCGCGGAACATCTGGGCCGTGGTCGATTTGCCCATGCCGATCGAGCCGGTGAGGCCGAGAAGCCAGGTCATCCCAGAACCGCGTCGCGTGTAGCTTGATCCACCTCGGGGCGAACGCCGAACCAGCGTTCGAAACCGGGCACGCCCTGGTGCAAAAGCATCCCAAGGCCATCGACCACGCTACAGCCCGCCTTTTCCGCCTCGTCCAGAAGGTGGGTGCGACGCGGGTTGTAGACGAGATCGGTCACGACCGTTCCGGGCTGAAGGCCATCAAGCGGCACACGCAGGTCGGGCGATCCCAGCATGCCGAGCGAGGTGGTGTTCACCACGGTCGTCGCGGCCTCGATCATGTTGCCGGCCTGAACCCACTCAAACACCCGCACGCGCGAGCCAAACTCGGAGCGGAGAACATCGGCCTTGGTCCGTGTTCTGTTGGCGAGGAGGATCTCGGGCACGCCCGCATCCAAGAGCGACACGATAACGGCCCGCGCCGCGCCGCCCGCGCCAAGAACTGCCGCCGGCCCAAGATCGGGCCGCCAGTCGGGCGCGCCCTGCTTCAGGTTGGCAAGAAACCCGTACCCATCTGTATTATCAGCAATAATCTTTCCGTCTTCATGAAAGATGAGGGTGTTGGCCGCGCCGATCAGGCTTGCCCGGTCGGAAACCTGATCCGCGATCTCAAGTGCAGCAACCTTGTGAGGAATCGTCACATTTGCCCCGACGAAGCCCATCTTGGGCAAGACGCGCAGCACATCACGCAGATCATCCTTTTCGACGTGAAGCGGCACATAGTCGCCCGCAATGCCGTATTTCGCCAGCCAGTGCCGGTGCAGGCGGGGCGACTTGGAATGTGCGATCGGGCTGCCGATAACACCGGCAAGTGGAATACGGTGAAGGCTCATGAAGCGAGTTTCCCGCGAAGCGAGAGGTAAGACAAGAGTTCGAGAAGCGGCAGGCCGAGAACGGTGAAATAATCGCCATCGACCTTGGAGAAGAGCCGCGCGCCTTCCTCTTCGAGTTTGTAGGCGCCGACCGAATGGCGGATGCTCTCCCAATTCCGGACGATATAATCGTCAAGATAGGCGTCGGAGACCTCGTGCATGGTCATGCGGACCTCGCCGACGTGCCGCCAGGCCGGCTTGCCCTCGGCATAGACAACGACGGCAGAGAGGAGCTTGTGCGTCTGGCCTCGCATTGCGGCGATCTGAGCGCGGGCATCGGCAGGATCGCGAGGCTTGGAAAGCAGATTCCCTTTGAACGACAGAACCTGATCGCACCCGATCACCCAGGCCACAGGGTTTCTTTCGGCAATCTTGCGAGCTTTGCTTTCGGCCAGAGCGTCGGCGATATCGCGCGGCGTCGCGTCTTCCGCCAAGAGCGCGTCGCGGATCATTTCTTCATCGACACGCGGTATTTGAACCTCGATCGGAACCCCCGCGTTGCGCAGAAGAGAGGCGCGGATTTCGGAGCCGGAGGCGAGGATGATCTGGACTGTCATGTGGATAACCCGCGTGTACCTCTTTGGGCGACTCTGGGGCGGTCTCAGCCATTTGCCGACCACCCGCTGTCAAGCGGGATATCTGGCCAAGATCGCGGGTTTTGCCAAGCGCTCATCCACAAAGGATAAGGAAAACTTCTCTCTGTGGAAAAGTGAGGGTTTCAGATCACCCCGCGAAGACTTGCGTTAATCTTCCCTTCATAAACAGGGACCGTGCTGCGGGCGCGGCTCTGCGGCGTTTTGGGATCATTCTGTGGATAGGTCTTGAAACCCTGCTTATCCACCGCAATACAACAACTACATTTCTTTTATTTATTCTTATTCTATTAGGAAGAGCAGGAGACATCGCGTTGGACATCTTGAGCACCGTTTATCCCTGGATCAAGGCACTTCACATCGTTTCGGTGATCTCATGGATGGCGGGTGTGTTCTATCTGCCTCGGCTCTTTGTGTATCACGCCGAGAAGGCCGAGGTTGGATCTGAGCTTGATAAGACGTTTCAGATCATGGAGCACAAGCTGCTCTATCTGATCATGCGCCCTGCGATGATTGCG
>JAURFB010000081.1 GCA_030827165.1 Marivivens sp. | reverse complement strand
CGGCGCGGGGCTGGGAGAGCGTGACCGTTCCTGGCGCTGTATCGGCTTGGGTTGAAATCTCGGAACGGTTCGGCGATCTGCCTTTCGCCGATCTTTTCGAACCCGCGATCCGCTATGCCGAAGAGGGATTCTCCGTCACTCCGATCATCGCCCAGCTTTGGGCGCGAGGCGGACGGTTCCTCGGCGATCAGCCCGGCTTTGCCGAAACTTTCCTGGTCGAGGGCCGCGCACCTCTGGCGGGCGAAAGATTCCGTAATCCGGCGCTGGCGCGCACTTTCCGGCGCATTGCCGAAACCAGGGGCCGCGCCTTTTATGAGGGAGATCTGGCCGAGGCAATCGTCGCCCATTCCAAGGCGCATGGCGGGGCGATGACGCTTGAGGACCTTGCCAGCCACAAGCCCGACTGGTGTGGCACGATCTCGAAGGATTTCGACCATATGACCCTGCACGAGATCCCGCCCAACGGCCAAGGTATTGCCGCGCTCATGGCGCTGGGCATAATCGCCCATACGTCGGTCCGCGATCTGGGGGCCGATGATCCCCGTGCGATCCACCTGCAGATCGAAGCGATGAAACTCGCCCTCGCCGATGCCGAGACCTATGTCGCCGATCCCGTGCATATGGGGGCGGTCAGCGCCGCCGATATGCTCGACGATGGCTATCTCGCCTCCCGCGCTCGCCTGATCGATCCCGCCCGCGCGACCGATTTCGGCGCGGGCGCGCCAAAGCAGGGCGGCACCGTCTATCTCAGCACCGCCGACGCCTCGGGGATGATGGTTTCCTACATCCAGTCAAACTATGCGGGCTTCGGCTCGGGCGTCGCCGTGCCGGGCACCGGCATCCATTTGCAAAACCGTGGTTGGGGCTTTTCGCTTGACCCGCAAAGCCCCAACCTTGTCGGGCCGGGCAAGCGCCCTTTCCACACTATCATTCCCGGTTTCCTGATGAAGAACGGCGCGCCCTTGATGAGCTTTGGCGTCATGGGCGGGCCGATGCAGGCGCAGGGGCATTTACAGATGCTGCTGCGCACCCAGCTTTGGGATCAGGAGGTGCAGATGGCCGCCGACGCGCCGCGCTGGCAGGTCACGCAAGGGCTTGGCGTCGCGTGCGAGGCGGCTATGGGGCGTGAGACGCTTGCGGCGCTTGCCGCGATGGGCCACCAGATTGATGCCGATGCGCCCGAAGCCGCATTCGCCTTTGGCGGCGCGCAGCTCATTCACCGTTTGCCGGGCGGCGGATATGCCGGCGGCTCCGATCCGCGCAAGGATGGAGCCGCCGTCGGGTTCTGACAGGCCGCCTCAGCCTTGGACGGCGGCGGTGTTGTTGGGATGCGTCGTCCAGTTTGCATAAGGTTCGACCTTGCGGCCGGTGCGCGGATCAACAGCGCCGAGCGGCAGCTCTTTCATCGTGATGCAGCTCTCGACGGGGCAGACATTGACGCACAGGTTGCAGGCCACGCATTCCTCGTCCTTGACGCGGAAGGTGCGGTCCTCGCCCATCTCGATCGCCTGATGCGAGGTGTCTTCACAAGCGGCATAGCAGCGGCCGCACTTGATGCAGAGATCCTCGTCGATCACCGCCTTGGTGACATAATTGAGGTTCAGGTCTTTCCAGTCCTTCACCTTGGGAACAGCGCGGCCCACCACCTCGTCAACCGAGGCGATCCCGTGCTCGTCCATCCACTGCGAGAGGCCCGAGATCATTTCCTGCACGACCTTGAAGCCATAGGTCATCGCCGCAGTGCAGACCTGCACGTTGCCCGCGCCGAGCGCCATGAACTCGGCCGCATCGCGCCATGTGGTGATGCCGCCGATGCCGCTGATCGGCAGGCCGGCAGTATTGGCGCTGCGGGCGATCTCGGCCACCATATTCAGCGCGATCGGTTTGACCGCAGGCCCGCAATAGCCGCCGTGCGCGCCGAGGCCGTCAATGGTCGGCTCGGGGGTGAAGGTATCGAGATTGACCGACGTGATCGAGTTGATCGTGTTGATCAGGCTCACCGCATCCGCCCCGCCGCGTTTGGCCGCTTCGGCAGGATAGAGGATATTGGTGATATTGGGCGTCAGCTTGACGATACAGGGCATCCGCGAATGCTGTTTCACCCAGCGGGTGACCATCTCGATATATTCCGGCACCTGCCCCACAGCCGAGCCCATGCCGCGTTCGGCCATGCCATGCGGGCAACCGAAATTCAGCTCGACCCCGTCGGCCTCTGTCTCTTCAACCGCCTTGAGGATGTTCTTCCACGGCTCCTCCTCGCAAGGCACCATAAGACTGACCACAAGGGCGCGATCAGGGTAATCGCGCTTGACCTGCTTGATCTCGCGCAGGTTCACCTCGAGAGGACGGTCGGTGATCAGTTCGATGTTGTTGAGGCCCAGAAGGCGGCGATCCGCCCCCCAGATCGCGCCATAGCGCGGGCCCGAGACGTTGACGACAGGCGGCCCGGCCTCGCCCAGCGTCTTCCAGACGACACCGCCCCAACCGGCCTCATAGGCGCGGCGAACGTTGTATTCCTTGTCGGTCGGTGGCGCCGAGGCCAGCCAGAAAGGGTTGGGGGATTTGATTCCGGCGAATTCGCTTCTGAGGTCGGCCATGGTCATACCCCTCCGGTCAGGCTGATGTGGATGTCTTCCGCCGCGTCGCGCCCTTCGGCGACGGCGGTGACGGTAAGGTCTTCGCCTCCGGTCGCGCAATCGCCGCCGGCCCAGACACCGGTAACAGAGGTGCGCCCCGAGGCATCGACCGCGATCTTGCCGCCGTCGATCTTGAGGACACCGGGCGCACCTTCAAGGGTCTGGCCGATGGCGCGCAGGATCTGGTCGGCGGGCAGGGTCAGGGTTTCGCCGGTCTCGACCAGCTTGCCGCCCCTGGTCGCTGTGCGGGCGAGCGTGATGCCGTCTTTGCCCAAAGATTTCGGTGCGACGTTATAAAGGATACGCACGCCCTTGGAAGTCGCCAGATCCTGCTCGAACTCGGATGCCGCCATCGCCGCCTTGTCGCGGCGGTAGGCGATGGTCACGGTCTCGGCGCCAAGAAGCCTGGCCTGAACTGCGGCATCAATTGCGGTCATGCCGCCGCCGATCACAACCACGTCGCGGCCCACGGCCACATCCGTCTTGCCCCCGGACTGGCGCAGGGCGGCGATCCAATCGACAGCGGCGGCAAGCCCGTCGTGGCTGCCGTTCACCGCCAGCGCGTTGACGCCCGCAAGGCCGATCCCGAGGAACACGGCGTCATGGCCCTTCTGGAGATGATCGAGCGACAGGCCATCGCCAAGCCGCTTGCCGTATTCAACGCTGATGCCGCCGATTCCGAGAAGCCAGTCGAGCTCGGCCTGCGCGAAATTGCCGGGTGCCTTATACGCTGCGATGCCAAATTCATTGAGGCCACCGCCCTTGGTGCGACCATCGAAGATCGTCACATCGTGACCCTTCATTGCAAGACGATGGGCGCAAGCAAGGCCGGCAGGTCCGGCACCGACAACAGCCACACGCTTGCCGGTCGCGGTCGCACGGGTGAAGGGGTGCTTGTCCTTTGCCATAAGCTTGTCAGTGGCGTAGCGTTGAAGCCGGCCGATCTGGACCGGCTGGCATTCGGCGTCGTTGCGCACGCAGGCCTCTTCGCAAAGGGTCTCGGTCGGGCAGACCCGTGCGCACATTCCGCCTAGGATATTCTGCTCGAAGATCGTCCTGGCCGCAGATTCGGCGGTGCCGGTCGCGATCTGGCGAATGAAAAGCGGGATGTCGATTGAGGTCGGGCAGGCCGTCATGCACGGCGCGTCATGGCAGAAATAGCAGCGATCGGCCGCGACCCGCGCTTCGTGATCGTCAAGGGGCGGATGCAGGTCACCGAAATTGCGGGCGATCTGGTCTGCCGAAAGCCGCCCGGCAACGATTCCGGGCGTGGACTGGTCGTTGGGCATTTTGCGATTCCCTGTTGGTCTTTTGTTTTCTTTTACCATGTGGTCAAATTTTTCGCAAAACAATCCTTTCCTCTGGGCGAGGCGCAAGAAATTTTCGGAAAGGTGCCTTCTAGCGGACCAACGCTTTATCGAGCCGATCGAGGAATAGGTCGGCGTTTTCCGTCGAGAAGACGAGCGGCGGGCGGATCTTGAGCACATTGGCACGCGGGCCGGTGGCCGAGATCAGCACCCGTGCGTCGCGCAGCCGGTTGACAACATTGGCCGCGTAAGCCGCGTCCGCCGCGAGCGGATCGCCGCCGGCCACAATTTCAGCCCCGACAAAAAGCCCCGCCGAACGGATCGGGCCAAGGCTTTCGTGCCGGGCGGCCAGATCATCGAGCCCTTCGCGAAGGTAGGAACCGACTATGCGGGCGTTATCCATCAACCCCTCGTCCTCGATCACGTCGAGCACGGCATTTGCTGTCGCCGCCGCCACGGCGTTGCCGCCGAAGGTGTTGAAGTACCGCGCTCGCGTGCCGAACTCGGCTACCAAGTCTGGGCGCATCACCACCGCCGCCACCGGATAGCCATTGCCCATCGGCTTGCCCAAAGTGACGATGTCGGGCACCAGCCCGTGCCGCTCGAACCCCCACATCGCCTCGCCCGTGCGGCCAAAGCCGGGTTGGACCTCGTCGGCTATGAAAAGCCCGCCTGCCTTGCGGATCGCCGCGACCGCGGGGGCCAGAAAGCCCTTGGGATCGGCAAGAACTCCGTCCGAGGAGAAGATGGTATCGACGATCAGCGCCGCAGGTTTAATCCCCGCCGCAATCAGATCATCAACCGCCGCCTGCACATGGGCCGCAAACGCCTGCCCCAAATCGCCCTCAAGCCGCAGCGGATCGGGCGCGGGCACGACGCGCACCGCCTTGCCCAGCGCCACGCCCTGACCGAGGCTCGGAGACAGGGCGGCTATTGCATGGGTCACGCCGTGATAGGCGTTTTCGGTGACGATGATCCCTGTCCCGCCGGTGTGGGCCTCTGTGATCCGCAGGGCGAGGTCGTTGGCCTCGGATCCTGTGCAGGTGAACATCACATGGGACAGCTCGGGCGGGAAATAGCGCAAGAGCCGCTCGGAATAGGCGAGGATACCCTCGTGCAGATAGCGCGTGTGGCTGGCGAACACCGCCGCCTGCCGCGCCATCGCCTCGACCACGCGGGGGTGACAATGGCCGACCGAGGCGACGTTGTTATAGGTGTCGAGATAGGCCTCGCCTTGCGCATCATAGAGCCAGACGCCGTCGCCTCGCACCAGATGCACGGGCGTCTCGTAGAAGAGCCGATAGGCCGGCCCCATCGCCGCCTGCCGCCGGGCAACAAGCGACTGATCCTCGGGCGAGAGGTTTCCCCGCCCCGCGACAAAAGCATTGGGCATATTGCCGGGAAGGGTCGGTCGGTCGCTCATGTCAGCCTCGCAACGGCCAGAAGCCGCTCTTGCAATGCGTTTCGGTCAAGCTGCGCAAATGCCAAGAGCCCCGCCCGCGTCAGCGGCACGTTGCGCAGGATATAGGCGGCGTTCTCGGGCTGGCGCTTGGCGCGGTGGGCGGCGATGCAAAGCGTCGTGAGCCAGCGCGCCTCCGTCAGGACAGGGATCAGCCGCACCTCGATCTCGGAAAGAGGCAGGATTTCGGTATAGGCCCGAACATAGCTCTCAAGGCTTTCGGCGGGCGCCTCGGGATCCACCTGATAGGCCGCGGCCACGCCCAGATCGCAGGCGCGCGGGGTCTTGACCAAATCGCCGAAATCCAGAACGCCGGTGACTTCGCGCAGGTCGGCGGAAACCACGACATTATGGGGGTTAAGATCGGCATGGCAGACCTGTCGCGGCAGATCGGCAAGCACTGGAAGGGCCTCGGCCTCGAACCGGCGCAGGGCGCTTGTCGCCAGCGGTCGCAGCTCTTCGGGCACATCGGGCAAGAGCGGCGCAAGCTTGGCGGCGTTCTGGATGTCCCATTGCAAGACGTGCCCTGCGGCGGGATGGGCAAAGCCCGCAAGCGCCGCCGTCAGCGCCGCATTCATCCGCGCAACCGACCGGCGCAGGGGCGCGGATGGCTCGGCCCGAAACAGCATCTCGCCCTCGAGATAGGTCAAGAGCCGCAGGCGGCCCTCGGGAACGCTGGCCTCCGTCTCGCCGTCGAGCGCCCGCACCACGCGCGGCACGGGAAGGCGCGCAGGCTCGAGGTGCAGGAGAGCCTTGATCTGGAAATCGGTCACTTCGGCGCTCTCGGCAGGGTTGGCGAGCTTGAGAACAAAATTCTCCACGCCGGTCTCGATCCGCCAATTCACGTCGCGCTCGGAGGTCAGGGAAGTGAACCGCCCTTCGATCCCCCAGAACCGCCGCGCCGCGTCTCTCGCCGCGGCCTCACCGAAAATCGACGGCTCGGTCGAGAGGATGGCTCCGAGGGGGGATGCGTCTGTCACAGCCCTAGTCCAGTTCAATCCGCAGCCCGTCACGCCCCATGAAGAACGGGCCGCTCCAATGCGGGCGCACAGCGGCAAGCCAGTGCTCTTGGCCAAAGTTCGGGTCGTCGGAGGGGATCATGTGATGCACCGCAAGCGCCTTGACCCCCGCCATCGCCGCGATCCGGGCCGCTTCGGGGGCAAAACTGTGCGAGCGCAAAAGATGCGTGCGCAACCGCCCGTCGGTGTTGCCGACACGCGCGATCAAAGCCTCGACGGCCTCTTCCAGCATAGCCTCGTGGATCAGAAGGTGCGCGCCGGGTGCGAATTCGGCCAGCGGTGGAAAGAAGGCGGTATCGCCGGAAAACACGACCGTCTTGCCGGCCTTTTCAAATCGCAGCGCGAATGTGTCGACCAAGGGGGGATGGATGTTGCGCAGCGCAGAAACCTTCATCCCCTCTGCGGCAAAGAACGTTCCCTCTTCAATCTGATGGATAACGACCAGATTGCGCAGATCCGGGCGGCCTTCGTCTTCGATCCGAAGATTTATGTCGGCCTTCATCGACAGGAGAAACCCTTGCCAATACTCGGCTAGCCCTTTCGGCCCCCAGACCGCAACCTCTGCCTTCAGGCCCGCTGTCCAAGCCGTGTGGAGCAGCGGGCCAAGTTCGAGATAATGGTCGGAATGCAGGTGCGTGATGAAGATGCGGCGCAGATCGGCCAGCGCCATTCCCTGATCAACGATCCCGCGCGTGACGCCAAGGCCGCAATCGACGACGACCCGCTCGCCGCCAAGGCACAGAAGGCTCGAGGTCGGCATGGTCGATCCCGGCCGGATCGCCGGGCCGCCCTTGGTGCCGAGAAGAGCCACCCAATTCTCCTCATTGCTGGAACTAGTTCCCATCCGCCCGTCCTGTTGCCGCCTGGCTTTGAGACAGGATCAAACCGCAAGTGCCGCGCAACGGAAAGGCCAAAGATGGTTTTTGGGTTTGCAGCTGCGTTTGCCTTCGGCGATTGTCGGACGAGCGGCGATTGCCCGACACACACAGAGAGACAGACCGATGTATTCCGAAGGCAAGATCACCTACCGCGCCCTGCCCCTGCCCGACCGTGTCCGCATGGAGGAGGAGGCCGCGCTTGAGGCTGCCGAGGCGTTCCTTGCCCTAATGCGCAAGCGGCATTCGATCCGCGATTTTTCCGACGATCCGGTCGATGAGGCCGTGATCCGAACCGCCATCGCCACGGCCGGCACGGCGCCTTCGGGGGCCAACCATCAGCCCTGGCATTTCGTCGCCATCCGCGACCCGCAGATCAAGGCAAAGATACGCGCGGCCGCCGAAGAGGAAGAGCGGGCCTTCTATGCGGGCGGCGCGGGCGATGAATGGCTGCGCGCGCTCGAGCCGATCGGCACCGGCGTTGAAAAGCCGCATCTGACGACCGCGCCGTGGCTTATCGTGATTTTCGCCCAGCGCTATGGCCTGACCCAGACCGGCAACCGCTACAAGAACTATTACGTTCCCGAAAGCGTCGGAATCGCCACGGGCTTCTTGATCGCGGCGCTGCACAATGCGGGCCTGTCGTGCCTCACGCATACGCCGAACCCGATGAAATTCCTCAACGGCCTCCTGGGCCGCCCCGACCATGAGAAGCCGGTGATGATCCTGCCTGTCGGCTATCCGGCCGAAACGGCGACGGTTCCCGAAGTGGCCAAGATCAAGAAGCCCCTCGACGAGATCCTGTCGGTCTTTTGATCGCTAGTCCGCGAGGCCGGGCGCCTCGGTCGGCGCCCATGCTTTGCCCTTGTCCTCAGCCCGCAAGACGCCGGCACACCAGGCACCGACCGCACTGTCTTGCGGACCGACTTCTTCGGCCATCTCCCCGGCAAACCTGAGAAAGGCCTCGAGGTTGAGCGGGTTGATGCCGAGAAGAACGGGTATCCCCCGCGCCAGGGCTTCCGCGATGGTCCCGCGGAACCCGCGACCCTCGGCCTCGTGCTTGCCAAACTTGTTGACGATCAGGATTTCGGGATCGTCCTTCAGCGCCTTTTCAACCAGCGCCACACCGGCCTCGAGCATGGACGGATCAAGCCGACAGCCACGCGCGCCGGGGCCGCGATCTTGCGAAATGCGGAACACCTCGCCGCTGGGCAGAACCCTGACATCTATATCGCAGCGGCAGCCATCGCCACGTTCGGTATTGGACTGAACAAGGCCGGCGATGTTGTGGCCCATGGCGACCAGCCGTTCGGCGGCGCTGGTAATCATCGGGTCCGTGCCGGTCACTCCGCGATTGACGATATAGCCGATTTTCATTCCATTTTCCTTTTGCAATGTGATCGCGTCGGCAAGCCCCGACCATTCGGGCCCCGCTCAGGTTGCCTTGCCCGACGTCACCCGATCAAGGCCACGGCGGGCGAGCATCCGATTATAGATCCCGTCCAGATCGGCCTTGGTCAGACGCGCCCGGGCGATCGGCAAGATGATCGCGTTCTCGACGATGAGATGCCGCCGTTCAGAGGCCGCAAAAAACCTCAGAGTCTCGAAGTCCTCGTCCCTGAGAGACGCCTCATTCTTGATGAACGCCTTCAAGATCCCGAGGATTTTATCGATCAAACCATTGCCGGTTTCGTGGTCTGCTTCCAACCGGTCGAGGATTTCGTCGATACGGTCTTCGGGCTCGGCCCGTTTGCGAAGAAGTGGAAAAAGCGCTTCGTCCTCATCCAGGTGATGCGCGAGATATTCGTCGCGCAGAAAGCCGTAAAGTTCGAGCGCGGCCTCCGGTGAACGGCCGGAGGGCTCCAGCACGAGCCGATCAATCGCATCGAGCACTTCGCGCATCATCAGATGTTCGGAGTGGACGAGCTCGATTGGATCGCGACTGGCATCAAGCCCTTTCCTGTCGAGGAACCCATGGCATGCCCCCGTCGGGTGGTCCGGCGTCCCGAGACAGCGGCGGGGGGCCGAGAGACCCGCTCAGCCTTTCCCAAAGGTTTTGGCTGCCCGCTCCCCACCCCAATGCCCCAGATCGGCCAGAGATGCCGGGACATAGTTTGATCCGCCAAAAGCCTCGGTGCGTAAAGACAACGAGACACCGATCGCCGCTTGCGACTGCTGCTCGACAAATCGATCTGTGCAGGAGCGCG
>JAURFB010000006.1 GCA_030827165.1 Marivivens sp. | reverse complement strand
TTTTTTCTTCTCTTTTCCCGTAATCATTCTTTTCTTGAAGCTTAATTGCTTTTTGCAGAAGCCACATAACAAGAAATAATGTAATCGTCACTACTGCAGCGAGGATTTCAAACTCATAGCCCTGAAAATAGTCATAAATTTTATTATAATATAAATTAGTTTCCCCATTTTCTTTAGGCAGGGGAACGGATGGGAGGGGTCGGATAACTTCTGTTCTTGGGTCTATTGGCATTATTAATTACTGCTCTAAAAACTAATATATAGTTCGTCGGATGCGGCAGTTAAGATTCGGTTTGGGATCACTCTTTCATAGCCTTCATAACTTAACGAAAAGCTATCGGCCAGCTTTGATTGATATTATAGAAAGGCCAATTTCTGAGTAACGGCTAGGATGATTAGAACACTGCTCTGTTCAGACTAGAAATTTAGGAGGCCCCCTATGTTCAGGGAACCTCCACAAGCTCCACAACCTCCAGCCATAGAGCTGCAGTAGCTAGTTTTGAGGCGGTAGGTATCGCCTGAAGGCGTCTGCTAAGTCAGCTATAAGGTAAACGTTGCCCTTGGCTCGCTTGCGTGCCTGAACCCCATAAGGCCGTAGCTGATTGGTGAGCCACTTAGAGGTGATTGCTCTGCCGTTGTTGGCCGTGTTCCAGTCAGGTGCTGACCTCAGGAGCGTATCGAGCAGCACTGTGCTGGAAATCTCTGGCGGAGACTTCTCATCGACCAAGTCGCGTAGGGCCAACAGAAGCTCGTTGGAGGACATCTCGGACGAGTAGGCCTTCTGGGTTACCTCCAGCTCTTCAAAGGCTTCTCGAGCGCGAACTGACCAACCTCCGCCAGCTAAAGCTGCAACCTGAAACAGCGGCTTCCAGTTATCCCACCGTCGGTTCACTGCGCTGGCTGGTTTGGCAACTTCAAGTTCGAGAACGGCCTTGCCAGTCGCCACAGAGATACTTTCAAGGGCGGTTCGGATGTCCACCTGTTCGTCAAAGAACTGATCGTCGAGGTAGACGATGTCTTCGGTTGCACCTTTTCTACGCAGCCCGATCACGATGGACCGACTGTGGATTGTGTCGGCAAACTCCCCGATGCCAGCAATCGCCTGCGCACACCATAGAGGCACTCTCTTCGAAGTGTGCTGACCGTCCGTTGTCGGAGCGGTTAGGATTTTGTAAGCAAGTCGACGAGTATGCCCTGCATTGATCAGACCCTGAAGTTCTAGGTTGTGCTTCAGGAAGGTGTCGGCTTCATCAATGAGGAGGGTGGGTGCCTCGGCGTCAATGAGCCGATAGAGTGCCGCGGGCGTGATGTTAGACGCTAAGAACGCATTGCGTGCGAATGGTTCAAGCGCCCGCAGCATGGTCGTCTTGCCGCACTCACGTTCTGGAGAGACGATGAGTAGCTTGGGGAAGGTATTCCAGACTTCCATGAAGTAGGTTGCTGCACACCATAGTGCGGCAGCGTAAGGTTCTTGGTCTGTTTGAAAGACCACCCTCTCTCTGATTGATTGAGAAATGTGGTCCAAGATTGAAGACAGGGCTTCATTATTAGCAGAATACATAGTATTCTCCTTTCACATCAGTTACAAAAAATATTGATTAGCTGCAGCCACTTACCCAAGAAGTTGGCTGCAGTTTCTTTTGGGCTAGGCGATCATTCGATTTCTGCTTACGCAGTCAGAAATCCACTGATCGACTTCCTCTTCAACCCAACCTGTTCGGTGGTCTGTGATCTTGATGGGTGAGGGGAAGCGCCCTGCTTTCACCATGCGGTGTATCTGGGCGGTAGAGACTGAGGTTCGCTCAGCTACTTCTTTGGCCTTTAAGATTCTTAGTGTCATCATCGACTCCTTGATCGAAATTGATGACATCAGAATATGAGGGGCCAACCCCCCGTTTTAGGGCGTATAATTACCAAAAAAACGATAAATTTTCTGCGGCTCTCGCCTTGAAATATGCATCATCCATGCCGCGTGGCGTCGTTGGTAATGTCCTTGAGCCGCATGCGGCGAAGTCTTTGTAAGATGCAGCAGCGATGATGTGCATCGACGTTAGATGTCCACTATCTTCCTTTACATATCTGAGCGGTAGGCCAGTAAACTCGGCAACCTGATTGGCCAAAAGAATTGTAAAGAGATGTTTGTGGTTCTTCTTTTTGGGACCAGTCGAACCCCAAGTTGGCTCTTTAATCTCGCCAGTCAGGAATGAGATCAGCCACATAGATAGGTCATTGGGCTTTTGGTGATCGTTCCGTTCGTAGTCTGCAGCAAGCAACTTCAGGAGTATGAAAGCTAGTCGGTCAGTTTTTGACCTCTCAATGATCGTTGGGATGAAGTCCGGCATGTCCGCCCGCCTCTCCAACAACTTGTTCATCTGCATCGCTAGGACGGTAAACTGGTGTTGGTTGAAGGGTGAGGTCTTGAACGTCGCAATCTTTTTTTCTGCGAAAGTAACGGCGCCTTCATAATCAGGATATGATTTCATCTAACCGATCCGCCCATTTCTGAAGCGCCTCCCGCTTCTCGTTGAGGTAAGTGTATCTGTCATAGATAGCTGTCACACCTGTGTCCTTGTGGTTGAGGACCAGCTTAATCTTGAAGCGGTCATAGCCCAGCTTGCCAAGGTTGGTCGCGACTGAAGCGCGAAGATCATGTTGCCGCCAGTTGGAAACCCCCGAAACCTGACTGAGTTCAGCCTTATACTTGGAGAACCCATTGATCGGTTGGTCGCCGATACGACCTGTCTTTAGGAGAAACTCTCCTTCAGCCTTCAACAGTTCATCGACAATTTCTTTCGCCTGCCGAGACAGCGGCACGATGTTCTCGCGCTTATTCTTGGTGTTATTTGACGACAGGAACCAAAGGTCTCCATCGATCTGTGAGCGGGTCAGAGAGGCGGTTTCCATCTTCCTCTGACCGCAGAGCAGGGAAAGCCTCAACCATGCCCTGTAAGGCGCGCTCAGAGCCTCTGAAGCCGTCCAGATAGACCTGATCTCATGGTCGGACAGAACGCGCTCTCGCGGCCGCTCTATGAAAGGGTTTTTGATGTGGTCAGCGGGGGAGCTTTCTAGAAAGTCACGTTCGACTAACCAGCCAAAGAACTTCCGAATATGCGCCAAAGAACGATTGGCGGTCGGCCCTTTGCCTTCTGAGATCAGTCGGTCAAGGATGGCATGAATATCGCCGCGCTTGACTGACGATATGGGGCGCGGTCCAAGGCTCGAGACAAGATAGAGCCGGAGATTGCTCTCAGCTTGTTTCCAGCTCTTATTCTTAGGCTTGGCATACCGCTCGATGAAGAGCTTTGCCATTGCTTCCACCGTCTTAGTAAGCCGCTCTTTTTCTGCAGCCTTGATGACCCTTGGATCAATGCCTGTGGCCACCAGCTTTCGCAGCTCTTCTACGCGGTCTCGTGCTTCTTTGAGGCCATAGTCGGGATAGTGTCCGATTGTGACACGCCCTGTCTTTTCGCCAAGCCTGAAGGTGTAGCTGAACGATCTAACCCCAGCCTTTGTGAGCTTCAGGCTCAAACCTTTGCAGGCAAGATCGCCGAAATGCTCATCCTTACCCTCCTTGGGTTTCAAGGTCCTTAACCATTGATCGGTAAATGTGAGCTTATTGGCCATGAGGGAAACACAGGGGAAACATTTATAGTGCGCTTGAATGAAGAATATGATCCTGTATGTTCCAAATCAAGCAGCATATACACTGTAAAACAACTAGTTATGAGCAATGTATGATTGAAGTGATCTGCTATGAGATTGTCAGAGCCACTAACTTTTAATCAGTGGGTCGCAGGTTCGAATCCTGCACGGCTCACCACTGATTCTCCGGAAAATCAGGTTTGTAGCCTCGATGCCCTATTCGTCAGGCAAGGGTTCCGTCTGTCCAGGTGACCTTGCCGTTGCAGATCGTAATCGCGGCGTTCAGGCGCTCGATGTCATCAGGGTCGGTCGCTTCGATATCCCCCGAGAGAATCGCGATGTCGGCCAGATAGCCGGGGGCGAGCCTGCCTTTCCTGTCCTCGCTGAATTCCACCCAGGCGTTGTCGCGGGTATAGGCGGCGAGAACGTCCAGCAGAGGCAGGCGGGGGTCGGGGCTTTCGGTCCAGACAGGGCCGGCAGACGTGGCGGTGCGGATCACGCGCATCACGTCGATGGGAATCACCGGCCAATCGGTCGAGAAGACAAGCTGTGCGCCGGTTTCCTTCATGCCGCGCCATTGGAAGTGGTAGGGCAGTTGGTCGGGGTAGAGGATGTCGCCCACCGGCGCGAGGCCAAAGTGGCCGCCGTTCGGGGCGTGGGGCGGCTGCATCGAGGCAACCACGCCCAGCTCGGCAAAGCGGGGCATGTCTTGCGGAGAGATGACCTCGATGTGTTCGATCCTATGGCGGCTGTCGCGCTTGCCGTTGGCCTTCTGCGCGGCCTCGAACCCATCGAGCGCGCGCCGCACGGCGCCATCGCCCACGGCATGAACCGAGATCTGCAGCCCGAGCCTGTCGGCATGGATGCAGGCGCGGTTGAAATGCTCGGCCGAGAAGATCTCTTCGCCGTGGCTTTCGGGCTTGCCGGGGTAGGGGCGGAGCGTGAAGGCCGTATAGCTTTCCAAAACCCCGTCCATGAACATCTTGACGCGGTTTGACCAGACCATCTCGGAATTGAAACGCCGCCGCATCTCGAGCACTTCGTCGATCCGTCCGATCGGGTCGGAGTTGGTCAGCAGCATTGGCACTTCGATACGCAGTGGCAGAAGGCCCTCTTCGTCGAGCTCTTGCAACAGGTCGAGTTGATAGAAGTTGCCGTCCATATTGTGGAGCGTGGTGATCCCCTGACGCACGCAATGATCAAGGCCCTTGCGCAAAATATCCTTGTCGTGCGCGCGCTGGGCAGGAGTGGCGGCAGGCGAGGGATCGCGGCCGGTATCAAGGCCGAGCTGGTCGCGCCCGCCAAGGGCCGAAAGGCGGATCACCGGCGCGATGGCCGCAAATTCCTTGAGCATACCTGTCGCTGTCCCATCAGGGGCCAAGACGATCTCGTTGCCCTCCGGCAGCTTGGCGCCGTGCAAGATCCCGGCCCTTTCGAGCGCAACGGTATTGGCCCAGCCGGTGTGAAGATCCTGCGCCATCAGAAGAAGCGGGCGGTCGGGGAGGATCGCGTCGAGCTTGTGCCGCGTGGTTTGCTCGCCGGGGCCGAGAACGTCGTAGAGTGCGGCGTTGGCAACGATCATTCCCTCGCCAGGATGGCCGGCGGCATAATCGGCGACCGCTTTCGCCAGGTTGTCGCGCCCCATCAGTCCTCGCAGATTGAGATTTGAAAGCTCGGCCGAGCCAAGGAAGATGTGCACGTGGCTGTCGATGAAGCCAGGCATGACCGTCTGGCCACGTGCATTGATGATCCTGGTATCTGGTCCGGCCATGGGGCCGATTTCGGCATCGGTTCCAACGGCACTGATCCTGCCTCCGCTGATCGCGAGTGCGCTTATGTGAGGCCGGGCGAAGGTGATGCAGCGCCCGTTCTGGATCACGGTATCGGGAGGGATCATCAGCCGCGTCGCAGCGTGTCGCCGTATTCGAGTGTCGGGGTCAGCTCGATGGTCTGGCCTTCGGCTGCGCCCGCGCCCTGATGCCGGTCGACCAGTATCTGGGCGGCACGTTCCCCGATTTCGCGGCGGCAGGCATCCATTGTCGCCAGGCGGCGCGGCAAGCCTTCGAGCAACTCGACACTATTGAAACCGGCAAGTCCGACCTTTCCGGGGATGTCGACACCCTTCTCGATCAGATAGAGAAGCCCGCCGGCGCCGATCATGTCGTTCGAGTAATACAGGAAATCGAGGTCTGGCGTGCGTTTGAGCATTGCTTCGGTCATCTCGCGGCCTTTGGCGAGAGCCGATCCGCCGGAATAGAATTCCTGATCGGCAATCTCGATACCTGCTTTGGCAAGAGTGCGCGTAAAACCTTCAAACCTTTTGCGGGCACGGTGGTCGAGCGGCATCTTGGTGCCGAGGAAACCGATCCGCCGATAGCCGGCCTCGATGATGGCTTCGGCCATCTTGCGCCCTGCCCGGCGATGGCTGATGCCGACGCAGGAATCGACCGGTTCGCCATCCACATCCATGATCTCGACCACAGGACAGCCGGCCTGCCGCAACATGGCGCGCGAGGCTTCGGTATGTTCGATGCCCGCGATGATGACCCCCGACGGCCGCCATGAGAGCATCTCGAACAAGACCTTCTCTTCCTTTACGGGAAGATAGTCGGTGACACCGACAACAGGCTGAAGGCTTGTGTCCGCCAAGACATCGGAAATACCGGAAAGCACTTCGGGGAAGACCATGTTGCCGAGCGAAGGAATGATCACGGCAACAAGGTTGACCCGCTGTGAAGCCAGAGCGCCGGCAATCTTGTTGGGAACATAGCCAAGCCGCTTGGCCGCTTCCTGAACCCGCTGCCGCGTGGCTTCGCTTACGTCGCCCTTGTTGCGCAGAACGCGGCTGACCGTCATTTCGCTCACTCCGGACGCTTCAGAGACATCCCGCAGGGTCAGAGGGCGCTTGGTGCGATTGGTCACGACGGTCTTCCTGAAAACTCACTTACGGACTTGTTAGACCTAACAGAGGCGCTTGTCCAAGCCTATGCAACTTGACCAGCGCCGCCTCTCCATGCATGGAGAGAACGGCTGGCCCCGTGGCTCAATTGGATAGAGCAGTCCCCTCCTAAGGGACAGGTTACAGGTTCGAATCCTGTCGGGGTCACCAGCCGACATTGCCCACCCTAGCGCCAACAGTCTCTCAGTTGGAAAATCGGTCCAGATTCCGCTTCAGTGCTTCCTCTAGACTGGCAGGCAACCGCCTGCGCCGGAGTCCGTGGCCAATTAGCCCGCCTTTGACAAAGGCACGGAAGAGCGCACTCTCGTTGTTGGCGCGGCTCCGAGTCTGGCCCTCTGCAACCCCGCTTGTGTTGCTTGAATTGACCTCTCTGACAAAGGTGTTTGGCATCGACGGAACTGCAACGACCCGGACACCCAACATGTGCAAGACCGCGCCGAAGTAGGCATCGTCGTCGTGGAATACGCCTTCAGGACACTCTTTCCTAAGTTCGAAAGGAATGGTGCTTCTGACCAATGGCGCGACCGGATAGACCGTTCCTCCGACACCGCGCACCGCATCCACAAATCGAAACTTTGAACCATAGGCCAGCCCGAATTTATTGTGAAAAGGCCAAGATTGTAGAGCTATGCCGCCTATCGTGTAGGCGTTGAGGGGGTCTATCCGAAAGCAGTTGGCCAGATATGACAAGTATCTGGGGCTCGAGAAAACCACGTCGTCATCAACGGTGATGATGGCGTCATAGTCGCGGACATTTGGCAATTCCAGCGCTCCAAGGAGCTTGGTTGCGGGCCCGAAGTCCTCGGGAGTGGTATTCACCTCTACGCGACTAGGGAGGTGGGCCGCGATATCCAGCGGTGCGGGTCCCCACTTTCTGTAGACTGCCGGAATGTTCAAGACGATGTCGGCGTCGAGATCTTGTTCAGTCAAAGCCTGAAGCACAAAGAAGATCCTGATGCGCGCGCCTCGGGATCGTGGTCAGACTTATCAATTATTTCATGCAACTTCTCCAGTTGCTCTCGGCGAGGCGCTGCAGCACTTCGAGACGCTGCGAAAGGTGCGTCTGTTAAGCGAATACCTTGACCATTTGCCGAAGGTCAAGATTGCCAACGCCACGAAATGAATGCTAGGCGGCGGCTTTCCTGGCTTTACACCATCTGGATGATGTCTTTGTCGACTGCGAGCATATAGCCGCGGCGGGCGATGTTCTTGACCAGCAACTCGCTCACCATCTGGTTGCCGAGCATGTCGCGCAGGCGTTTGATGCGGGTGGCGCCGGCGGCTTCGTCGCAATCGGCGGCAGAGCGGCCCGAAATAACGGCCTCGATCTCGGCTCCGGAAAGCACCTCGTCATCCATCCGCGCTTCGGCCAGAACGCTCAGGGTTTCGATCGCGGCGGCAGTGAGTTTGAACTCGAAGTTATTGAGGTAGACCGTGTTCTGATCGCGACTGATCAGAAGGGAATTCACCTCGATCCCCTTGCGCTCGATGTGGCCCATGCGCCGGTTCATGGCGATGAGCATAACGAGGAAGGCGACCGCGGCGATCAACATGGCGGTTGCGAAAACCAAGAGCACAAAAATCACGAAACGATAGCTGTCGAGCGTTTCGGAAAAGGCTGTTCCGGATTGGGCCAGGATTTCCAGAAGCTTGATCTCGGCTTGCGCGGTCAGATCGGCGTTCTCGATGAAGATATGCTCGACGCGGGCATTGAAGGCGTTGGCGTCGGGCAGATTGGCAAAGAGAACGATGGCTGCAGCGAGCAATATCAACACGATCGTCGCGATAC
The DNA here is from genome assembly GCA_030827165.1 of Marivivens sp. Lineage (GTDB taxonomy): Bacteria > Pseudomonadota > Alphaproteobacteria > Rhodobacterales > Rhodobacteraceae > RFZI01. The sequence goes on along the minus strand of JAURFB010000006.1, from coordinate 45,910 downwards.
CCGCAACGACGATCTTGTTCCCGGCCTGACGCGTTTCAGTAGCGGAGGTAGAATTCACCGGCACTCTCAATCCTTTCGGCCAATCCCTGCTCGTCAAAGAGTTCTAGCACAATCAGCAACGTCCAGCCGTTGTCGGCCAGCCGCACTGCCAGTTGGGCATAGGCGTCCTCTATTGTGCAAGCCTCAATGATTTCGGCCACGCCATAGTGAAGACGCAAGGGATTATCCTGCTTTGCCTTGTAGTCGACATAGCAGCTTGCCGAAGCCGCCGAAGCAGACAGGACAAGGGCGAGGATGGTGGAGAGAATCCGGTTCATCATGATCCCGACCTGAGCAGAGCCTTGAGCGTTATTCAATAACCACCTCGGTTATCGGCTCTGGCTAGTCGATAGCGCCGCGCCGTTATTGCCTGATTTTGCGGGATCGAACGATGTTTGGACATCACGGGCAAGTCGCCTGTTGGATTCGAGCAGTTGCGCCCCAATCCCCCACTTCGGGGCGCCACCTTGCGGGAGGGGTTCGCCTCCCCCGCTTTTTTCTTGAAGATGGCCGCGGCCTCTGGTCACTGGGGGGATGGCAAAGACATTTCCCGATATGAGCTTTGAAGACGCGGCCCGCACGCGGGGGCATCGTTTGATTGCAGGCGTAGATGAGGTTGGGCGTGGGCCGCTGGCGGGGCCAGTCACGGCGGCGGCCGTGATCCTTGATCAGGCGCGGGTGCCCAAAGGGCTCGCCGACAGCAAGCAACTGACCGAAAAGCGCCGCGCCGCGCTTTATGACGAGATCTTCGCCTTGGCGACGGTGTCGATCGCCCATGCCTCGGTCGAAGAGATCGACAGCCTCAACATCCTGCGTGCCTCGCATCTGGCGATGGAGCGCGCGGTCGCGGGGCTGGCGCTCGCGCCCGATCACCTTTTGATCGACGGCAACATGATCCCGCGAGGCCTGACGGTTTCTGCCGAGGCGATCGTCAAGGGCGACGCCAGGTCATTGTCGATTTCCGCGGCCTCGATTGTGGCGAAAGTGTGCCGGGATCGGCTGATGGTGGATTTGGCGCAACATCATCCGGGCTATGGCTGGGAAAGAAATGCCGGATATCCCTCTCCGGCGCATAAAGAGGCGCTCCGAAATCTAGGGGTGACCCCACATCATAGACGTTCGTTTAAGCCCGTGCACAACATATTGTATCAAGAATAATTCATAACCCATTGATTCAAAAAAACTTTTGACAGCGAATCGCCTCTGACTCACATTGGGGTCAACGATCGAGCGGGCTAACCCGCCGTGAAAGAGGCAGAACATGACGACCAAAACCAAGATCAAGAGCGCGGCGGCGCTCCCTCTGAATTCGATTCTCGACGGCGATTGCATCGAGGCGATGAACAGTCTTCCGGCCGAGTCGGTCGACCTCATCTTTGCGGACCCGCCCTATAATCTTCAGTTGCGCGGCGATCTGCACCGGCCCGACAATTCCAAGGTCGATGCCGTCGACGATCACTGGGATCAGTTCGACAGCTTCAAGGCCTACGACAAATTCACCCGCGAGTGGCTTGCGGCGGCGCGTCGACTTCTGAAGCCCAACGGCGCGATCTGGGTGATTGGCAGCTATCACAATGTTTTCCGCATGGGCGCAGAACTTCAGAACCAAGGGTTCTGGATCCTCAATGACGTGGTCTGGCGCAAATCCAACCCGATGCCGAATTTCCGCGGCAAGCGCCTGACCAACGCGCATGAGACACTGATCTGGGCCTCCAAGCAGGAAGCCAGCAAATACGTCTTCAACTATGAAGCGCTGAAATCCATGAACGATGGTGTCCAGATGCGGTCGGATTGGGTTATTCCGCTCTGCACCGGCAACGAACGCCTCAAGGACGACGCCGGCGACAAGGCGCATCCGACGCAAAAGCCCGAGGCGCTTCTGCACCGTGTTCTCGTTGCCACGACCAATCCGGGCGATGTTGTTCTCGATCCCTTCTTCGGGACAGGCACGACGGGTGCGGTTGCCAAGATGCTTGGCCGCGATTTCATCGGCATCGAGCGTGAGGCGGCCTATCGCAAGGTGGCCGAGAAACGCATCGCCAATATCCGCAAGTTCGACAAAGAGGCGCTTGAGGTCTCAACTTCCAAGCGCGCCGAGCCGCGCGTCGCCTTTGGCGTTCTTGTTGAACGCGGAATGCTGCGTCCGGGCGAAGAGCTTTGGTCGATCAACGGTCGCCACAAGGCCAAGGTTCGCGCCGATGGCACGCTGATCGGATCCGATATCAAAGGGTCGATCCATCAGGTCGGCGCCTTCCTTGAAGGTGCGCCGAGTTGCAATGGCTGGACCTACTGGCACTTCAAGCGCGAGGGTCAGAAGGTTCCGATCGACCTGTTGCGCCAGCAAATCCGCGCCGAAATGCAGGAACACTAGGTAAGGTTTACCGCCGGTGCCTGTGGCCAAATCCACGGCACAAACTACCCCGCCCTTGTGGCGGGGTTTTTTTTGTGGACAGTTCGGCCCATGAAGATCCTCTTGCAGACACTTGGATCGCGCGGCGACGTTCAGCCATTTGTGGCGCTTGGGCGCGTGCTGACGCGGCGCGGCCACGACGTTGCCATCTCGGCCAGCGCCGAATTCGCACCGATGATCAAGGCCGCTGGCCTGCGGGCAAACTGTCTTTCGATCTCTTATGAGGCGTTGATCAATACGCCCGAGATGAAAGCCGCGCTTGGCGGATTTTCGGGGCGGATGCGTGCCTATCGGGATATGCAAGAGATGATGCGCCGCCAGACGCAGGAGATGTGGGAGATCGGTCTGGCCGAGAGGGCCGACTTGATCCTGTATCATCCCAAGGGCTTCCTCTCGCCCTATCTGGCGCGGGAAATCGGGGCAAAGGCGGTTCCGGTTTTTCTCCAGCCCGGATTTGCCGTGACGGGCACCTACCCGAACTTCCTTCTTGGCACCCGCGACATGGGGCCTGCTCTCAATCGTCTGTCGCACCGATTCCTTCTCGGCGCGACCCGCTTTGGAACGGGCCTTCTGGCCAAGTCCTGGGCAAAGAAGGCGGGCGTGGATCTTGGGGCAAAGCTCGATCCCTTGGGGGGATATGGCGCGGCCGGGCTGCGCCTGCATGGCTTCAGCCCGGCCCTGTTTCCGCCTCCCGCGGATTGGGCCGCCGGCAACCGGACCACGGGATATTTCTTTGCCGACCCCGCGCCGTTCGACCCGCCCGCAGAGCTGTCTGCTTTCCTCGACGCCGGCCCCCCGCCGATCTATGCCGGCTTCGGTTCAATGCCGGGAATGGACCCGGAACGGCAGACAAGGTCAGTGGTCGAAGCTCTCAAAGCCACAGGCCAGCGCGGGATTATTGCGACCGGCTGGGGCGGGCTTTCTGGCGACGGGGCAGGGCCGGATATCCTTGTTCTGAAATCGGCGCCGCATCCCTGGCTGTTCCCCCGCGTGCGCGCCGCCATCCATCATGGCGGTTCGGGAACGACCCACGAAAGCCTTCGCTGGGGCAAGCCTACGATCATCTGCCCGCTGATGGGCGATCAACCGTTCTTTGGGGAAATGGTCGCCCGGATTGGCGCCGGGCCAAAGCCGATCCCGCAAAAGCGGCTGACCGGCGAGGCTCTCACTGTTGCAGTCACGCAGGCCCTCGATCCTAGGGTCATGGCGAAGGCCGAACAGATCGGGCAGGCGATCCGTGCAGAGCCGAATGGCTGCGATGTTGCGGTGGATCTGATCGAAAGCCTCGCCGTCTAGCGCGGCATCGGCTTGGCACCCGTCTTGTAGGGTGCCCAATCCGTGATCTCGGGGTAATACATGGCCCGCCACTTCCGCACCTTTGGGTTCATCGTGCGTCGCCACAGAGGCGGGACAAGCGCCAGAGCGGCAATGAACGGATAGCCGGCCGGAAGCTGTGGCGCCTCTTGCGGGCCATAGGTCTGCAACAGTGGGAAACGCCTGTCGGGCTTGTAGTGGTGGTCCGAGTGGCGTTGAAGATTGATCAGCAGCCAGTTCGAGATCTTGTGGTCTGAGTTCCAGCTATGCCGCGGCAAGACGTGCTCATACTTGCCGTCGCCCAGATGTTTGCGGGTCAGGCCATAGTGTTCGACGTAGTTGATGAGCTCGAGATAGAAGACCGCCACAAAAGCCTGGGTGACGAAAAGCCAAAGGCCCATCCAGCCGCCGATCAGCGCGGCGAGGATCAAGAAGGCCCCTTGCAGCGAAAGGTAGCGCCAGAAAGGATTGCGCGTGCTCCACCAGGGAAGGCCCGCACGGGCCAGCATCGCGCGTTCGGCGCGAAAGGCCGAGATCAGCGAGCCGGGCAGAACGCGCAGGAAGAAGCGGTAGAAGCTCTCGTTGTAGCGGGCTGTCACCGCATCTCGCGGGGTGCCGACATAGCGGTGATGCACCAGAAGGTGCTCGGTGCGGAAATGTCCATAAAGCACCATACACATCAAGAGATCGCCCATGAGCCTTTCGCCCTTGGGCTTCTGGTGCATCAATTCGTGCGCGTAGACGATCCCGATGGCCCCCGCCACAAAGCCGACGCCGACGAAGACGCCCCATTTCTCAAACGTGCTCAGATCGTTCGATGGCGCGACCGTGACGAGCGCGCCAAAGATCATCACGAATTGCAGCGGCGCCCAGATCAGGGTGATGAGACGATACCAGAACAGGCTTTCTTCGGCCGTATCCGGATCGAGGCCCTCCTGCGTCGTTCCGGCCACGGCGTCGATCACGATGAAAAGCGCCATCGCTCCCGCGGGCAGGCTCAGGATCGCCCAGCCGCCAGTGCGACTGACCCACCAGACGAGCGGCAGGAACAGGAGCGAGATCCAGAAGGGAAGGGCCTTGGCGAGGGCGGCAGCGGACGGGTTTGGCATGAAAGGTGCTCCGGCTTGGGGCGAATCTAGCGCTTTGCCGCGGGCTTCTCAATCGGCGGAAATGACGGCGCCGCAAGATCAAAGACTTTGCGCATCACAGTCGGCAGGGCCGATGGGCGGAAATCCCTTGCGGCAATGAAATGGCCCGCGGCCGGAGAGACCGATACCTCAAGCTCGGCGGTCAGGATTTGAAGGCGCAGGTGAAAGTGCGTGAAAGTATGCCGCGCTTCGCCGCCAACCACGCGCCAGTCGGCTTCGGCGGGCGGGTCATGATCCGGCTCGTCGGTCCAATCGGAACCGGGCCAACCCAGCATCCCGCCAAGTAGCCCGCGCTCGGGCCGTGTCTCGAGGAGCCACGCTCCGTCGCCCCTGCGGCCGACATAGGCAAAGCCGAAACGGACCGGTTTGGCCTTCTTGGGCTCTTTTCCGGGCAGAATCGCCGCCGTTCCCCGTTGCCGCGCAAGACAGGGATCACGCCATGGGCAGATGCCGCAAGACGGGCTGCGTGGTGTGCAGATCGTCGCGCCAAGGTCCATCACCGCCTGCGCGTAATCACCCGTCCTCTTGGGCGGAGTCAGGCTGGCGGCATGGGTTGTCAGAATCGGCTTGGCCTTGGGCAGGGGCGTATGCTCGTCGAAAAGCCGCGCCATGACCCGCTCGACATTGCCATCCACCACCGTCTCTCGTGCGCCGAAGGCAATGGCGGCGATGGCAGCGGCGGTATATGGGCCGATCCCCGGAAGCTGGCGCAGGCCTTCGGCGGTCGAAGGGAAAACGCCGCCCAGATCCCCGGAAACCACCCGCGCACACTTCAAAAGGTTCCGCGCGCGAGCGTAATAGCCAAGCCCCGCCCATTCGGCCATCACCGCCGCGTCTTCGGCCCGGGCAAGTTCGTTGACGTTCGGCCAAAGCCGCGTGAACCGTTCGAAATAGGATTTCACGGCGGCCACGGTCGTTTGCTGAAGCATCACTTCCGACAGCCAGACCCGATAGGGATCGGGCCTGATCCCGTTGCGCGACAAATCGGGCGGAACCCGCCAAGGCAGATCACGGGCATTGCGATCATACCAGTCGAGCAAGATCAGGCTCAAATCCGCGTCACGCAATGTTTATGGCCTCGGTCTTCGGTTTCTCTGGCGCGTGGCGCCGGCTCCTCTAGAATAGCCCCTGACGATGAAAGAGCCACGCCATAACGGAACAACGCACGGATTCTCGCGTGCTTCGAGCCTGATGCAGACCCGCATCCGCGAGGCTTCGGAATCGCGCGGCTTTGCGGTGAGCCGGCTTCTGACGCATTGGTCCGAGGTGGTTGGCGATGCGATCGCCGATGTGACGCGCCCCGTCGAGGTCAGCTATGGCAAGGGCGGAATGGGTGCGACGCTGACGATCCTGACCACGGGGCCACAGGCGCCGATGATCGAGATGCAGAAAGAACATATCTGCGAGCGGGTGAATGCCTGCTACGGCTATCGTGCCATCGCGCGGGTTCGTATCACCCAGACGGCACCGACAGGTTTTGCCGAAGGGCAGGCTGTTTTTCGCCCCGCACCCAAGGCCCAAGGCCCCGATCCCGATCCCGAGACACTGGCAAATGCCGCGGGCATGTCGAAAGATATCGAAAACGACGATTTGCGCCTTGCGCTTCAGACGTTGGGCGCCAAAGTTCTTAACAAATCACGAAATGGGAAAGACACGCGATGATGAACCGACGCAGCCTTCTTCTTGCCTCTGCCGCCCTGACCTTTGGCGTCGGGCTCAGCGGATTTCCTGCAATTGCACAGGAAGCAACGCCTGCCGGGGAGGCCGCAGGCGTCTTCGAAATGGTCCTCGGCAATCCCGACTCCAAGGTCGAAGTGATCGAATACGCCTCGTTCACCTGCCCGCACTGTGCGGCATTCGCCCAAAACCAGTTTGTCTCGATCAAGGCCAACTATATCGATACGGGCCTCATCAAATTTGTCTATCGCGACGTTTATTTCGATCGGTTCGGCCTCTGGGCTGCGATGATTGCGCGCTGCGGCAACAATACCGACCGGTTCTTTGGGTTGACCGAGATGCTCTACGAACAGCAGCGCGATTGGCTGGAAGGCGGCGATCCGGCAACGATCGCGTCGAATCTCAAGACCATGGGCAAGGTCGCTGGCCTTGACGACGCCGCCATCGAAGCCTGCACGACCGACGCCGCCTATGCCCAGGGCCTTGTCGACTGGTACACCAAGAACGCCGAACGCGATGAGATCACGTCAACCCCGTCCTTCCTGATCAACGGTGCCAAATACACCAACATGGCCTATGAGGACTTCGCAGCGATTCTTGATGCGGAGCTTGCCAAGTAAATGACCCCTCTAGCCGGGCTAAAAGTCGTCGAATTGGCGCGGATACTGGCTGGCCCCTGGGCTGGCCAGATCTTGGCCGACCTCGGCGCCGAGGTGATCAAGGTTGAAAGCGCCGAGGGCGACGACACCCGCAAATGGGGCCCGCCGTTTATCGACAACGAGGGAGAAAAGACCGCCGCCTATTTCCATTGCTGCAATCGTGGCAAGAAATCTGTAACGGTCGATTTCCGCACCGAAGAGGGCCTTGCCGCCGTGCATCGCCTCTTGGCTGACGCCGATATCGTGATCGAGAATTTCAAGGTCGGTGGGCTTGCCCGCTTTGGTCTCGATTTTGAAAGCCTGCACGCCCGCTATCCGCGCCTCATCTATTGCTCGATCACCGGCTTTGGTCAGACCGGCCCCTATGCCGCCCGCGCAGGCTATGACTATATCGTGCAGGGGATGTCGGGTCTGATGTCCGTCACCGGCGAGCCTTCGACCCAACCGCAGAAGGTCGGCGTTGCTGTCACCGATATCTATACCGGTATCTATGCCTCGACCGGCATCCTCGCCGCGTTGCATCAGCGGGAAAAGACCGGCAAGGGCCAGATGGTCGACATGGCGCTTTTCGATGTGGCGCTGGCGACGATGGCCAACCAGGCGATGAACTTTCTCGCCTCGGGCAAGGCGCCGAACCGGATGGGCAACGCCCATCCCAATATCGTGCCCTATCAGGTTTTCGATTGTTCCGACGGCTACATCATCATCGCCTCGGGCAACGACAGCCAGTATCGCAAGCTTTGTGCCGTGCTCGGCCAACCCGAACTTGGGGTCGATCGCAGATACGCGACCAATGCAAACCGCCTCGCCCACCGCGACGAGATCGTCGCAAAACTGATGGCGCTGACCGTGGGCTGGACCAAGGCTGATCTTCTGGGTGCCTGCGAGCGCGAAGGGATTCCCGCCGGCCCGATCAACGATCTGGGCGAGGCCTTTGCCGATCCGCAGATCGTTGCGCGTGGCATGAAGGTCGAACTGAACGGAATCCCCTCCGTTCGGACACCTATCGTGTTCTCGGATGCCGAACTGGCGCTGGATCGGCCCTCCCCAAGGCTCGGGCAGGATCAAGAGATTATCGGGGGCTAAGCCCAATCCGCGCAAGCGCCGCGTCGAGCGGCCCCCAATCCTCCAGATCAAGCCGGACAGGTAGGGTCAGAACCTTCGGGCGGAAACCGTCGGGCAGGCGCACGGCATCCTTTTCCGTGGTCACAAGCTGCGCGCCGCGCGCCAGGGCTTCGACCTCGAGCCTTTTCATCAAGGGCTCGGTCAGGGGTTGGTGATCCTCAAGCGCCTCGCCACGGATCACCTCGGCCCCCAAGGTGCGAAGCGTGGTAAAGAATTTTTCGGGGTTGCCGATCCCTGCGAAGGCCAGAACGCGCATTCCCTGCCAGGGCATCCCCGTTGGCAGTGGAACCAACTGGCCACGCAGATGGGGGCCGTCGAAATTGAGCGTTCGTGCAAAGGTGGCCTGGTCCTGATCGCTGCCGATGGATAGAACGAGGTCGGCTCGATTGAGGCCGCTTGCGGCAGGTTCCCGCAAAGGGCCAGCCGGCAAGACGCGCCCGTTGCCAAAGCCGCGCCGCGCGTCGACGACAACAAGCGAGAGGTCTTTGGCGACGGAGGGATTTTGAAACCCGTCGTCAAGCAAGATCACGTCCGCCCCGGCCCGCGCCGCTGCCCTGACCCCCGCCGCCCTGTCGCGTGCAACCCAAGTGGGCGCAAAGGCTGCAAGGAGGAGCGGTTCGTCGCCGGTCTGTTCGGCCGAGTGGCCGCGCTCCTCGACCCGCACCGGCCCCGCAAGCGAACCACCATAGCCCCGCGTGACGACATGGGGGCATAGGCCATTGGCAGCAAGTCTTTGCGCGAGGGCGATGACGGTCGGCGTCTTGCCGGTGCCGCCCACGTTGATGTTGCCAACGCAGATCACCGGAACCGGAGCCTTCCAGGGCTTGCCGGTTCGCAGGCGGCGTGCCGTTGCCGCGCCATAGACCCAGCCGAGCGGCGCCAGCAACCGCGCGGCGACTGCTCGCCTGTCTGGCGATGTAAACCAGAAACGCGGCGCCGCCATCCTAATACCCTGCCTTTTCAAGTGCCCTGCGTAGGGTTTCGGTCACCCGGTTTGTCACCGCCGCGCTCCTGGATGTCACATCCCAGGCGGCCACGGTGATACCAGCAGACCGGTCGGGGGCAAGCAACTCGTCAAGTGCAGCGGCCAGCGCATCGCCACTCTTGATCTGCATCGAAGCGCCCGCAGAGGTGAGTTGCTCAAACGAGTCCGCATAAGCGTCTGTCCTTGGACCATGGATGAGGGCGGAGCCTAGCGATGCGATCTCGAAAGGATGGCGGGAAGGGCCGTTGTCCATCGTCCCGCAAAGGAAGGTCACAGGCGACAATCGAACCCAGAGCCCCGGTTCATCGGCGCTGCGAGCGACAAGAATCTGGGTCGCATTGGTCGGCTCATTACCCTCGCCCTGAAGAAGCGTATCGAAACCGGCCTCCCTTAATCTTTGGCCCAACTGGATCGCGTCGGTCTCGGCATCCGGCGCGAGAAGTAGAACCAACCTATGCGCGCGGCGGCTGACTTTCCGAAGTGCGGCGGCAATCAGCGGCGCTTTGTCCAATGAGACATCAAGCGCGCACCAAACCGGACGGGTCGCCAGAGCCGCCGAAAGTTTGGCTCTCGCGACTTCGCTATAGGGCAGAATCGACACCGCATCCTGAAACGGCCCCAGAACGTCGACCCGATCCACAGGATAGGTCGCGCGGATCACCGCCTTCCTGGCGGCTTCGTCGGCGGCAAAGATGCGATCAAGCCTTGCGACAAGCGGCCGGATCAGGCGCGGGATCCAACCGCCCCTGACGGGCCTGATCGCCTCGGCCCGCGCGTCGATCAAGATACGCTCGATGCCCAATGTGTCGGTCTCAATCAAAGCCAGCGGGTCGAGCCCGCCCCGCACCCACAATAGGACGTCCGGCATCCAGTGATCCAGAAAAGAGCGCAGCAAAAGCCGCCCAGGCTTTGGCAGGCTTAGGAAAATTTCGTTGCTGGCGGGTTCGAGGCCCTCGGTCGACGGGAAGGTGACCAGAAAGGTTGCCTCTTCGTCTTCTGCCCTGAACTGGCCCGAGACGGTTCGAGCGACGGCCAGATCGTCGGCGGAATTGCACCAGATCCAGATAACAGGTCCGCCCGGCCTTTCGTTCCACTGGCCAGGAAGGGCAGGCTTTTCCGAAAATGATGTCAGGGCCAGATAAGCGGCTAGTCCGAATGATCCTGACATAGCCGCCCTCCTGGCTGACCTCCTCAGTCGCCGAGCTCTTCGGTGGTTGAAGATTCGGTGTCTTCGTCGCGCAGGCGGTGAATGTGTGCGATGAAATAGCGCGTATGCGCATCGTCAACGGTGCGCTGGGCCTCGGCCTTCCAGGCATTGTGGGCCGAGTCATAGTCGGGGAACATCCCGACAATGTGGATCTTGCCTGGGTCTTTGAATTTCGTCTTGGTCGGATCGACCAGTTCGCCACCAAAGACAAGATGAAGACGCTGGCTCATGATCAACTCCGTATATGAAAGGCTGGCGCCAAACTACGCAAATGCGGTGGGGGGTCAAGCCGAGGCCGGACGGGCCAAGAGGCCGATCAACTTGGATTGGGCGGGGCCACCGGCGACAAGCCCGTCAACCTGGGCGCCAGGGTTGTTGAAGACCAACTGCTGGCCCGCCCGGTTTGTCGCCTGCCCCTTGGCTTCGGTGACAATCAGGCTGCCAGCGGCGATGTCCCATTCCCAGGCCGGGCGCAGCGTCAGCATCGCATCATAGCGGCCCTCGGCGACAAGGCAGAGGCGATAGGCAAGCGAAGAGCGGAAGGAACGTTTGACGGCGGGCGGGGCGCCAGCCTTCCAGTGTTCAGCGGCAAAGTTGGGGCGCGTGGCGAGGATGTCGGTCTCTTCCAACGGCCTGTCGTCGGCGACATGGACCGGCTTTCCATTGACGCTTGCCCCGCCGCCGCGATGGGCGGCAAACATCAGCTTGCGGGCCGGAAGATAGACCACGGCGGCGGTGATCCGCCCTGCCCGCGCCGTAGCGAGCGACAGCGCCCAATCTTCCGACCCTTCAAGGAAGGCGCGGGTGCCGTCGATCGGATCGACGATGAAAAGCCGTTCGGCTTCCAGACGCGCCAGATCGTCGTCGGTTTCCTCGGAAAGCCAGCCATAGCCCTTGCGCGAGGCGAGAAGTTCGTGCCGCAACATCCGGTCGACCTCGAGGTCTGCTTCGGAGACGGGGCCAGCGCCGCCCGGTTTGTCCCAGACCTCGGGCGCAGATCGAAAATGGCGCAGGGCGATGACACCGGCATCGCGGGCCGCTTCTTTGAGAAGGGCGAGATCACTCGCCGGCAAGGGTCAGCCCCTCGACCAGCAACGAAGGCACGACCCGCGAAAGATGCGCGCGGCCATCGTTCGCGGGCGTGATCCGCATCAGCATATCGCGCAGGTTCCCGGCCACGGTGCATTCGTTCACGGGATAGGCGATTTCGCCGTTCTCGACCCAGAACCCCGAGGCGCCGCGAGAATAATCGCCGGTGTTGGGGTTGATGGTCGAGCCGATCATTGAGGTGATCAAAAGGCCGGTTCCCATCTCGGTGATCAGCTGATCGCGGCTCTTGTTGCCCTGCGTCAGGGCGATGTTGGTCGCGGCAGGCGAGGGCGGCGCGGTGGTCCCGCGTGCGGCGTTGGCGGTGCTTTCAAGGCCGAGCCTTCTGGCCGTGGCCAGATCGAGCGTCCATGTCTTGAGTATGCCGTCCTCGACAATCGCGCGGGGAACGGTCGGCAGGCCTTCGGCATCGAACAGGCGCGAGGCCGAGGTGCGCGGGCGATGCGGATTCTCGATGATCGAAAGCCCCTTGGGCAGAATCTGCGCGCCCATCGCACTCCGAAGCCACGACGAGCCGCGCCCGATCATCGTGCCGTTGATGGCCTGAAGGATGTGGCCGATCAGAGAATTGGCGATGCGTTCGTCAAACAGGACCGGATAGGCGCCGGTCTTGGGCTTGCGCGGTGCGGCGCGGGCGATGGCGCGCTCGGCGGCAGAGGTGCCGATATCTTCGGGCGTTCGCAAGTCGGCCTGAAAGATTCGGCTGTCGAAATCGTAGTCGCGCTCCATTCCGGTGCCGGTGCCGGTGATCGCGACGCAAGAAATGCTCCGGTCGCTCCGTTCGTAGCCTGCCGAAAAGCCGTTGCTTGCCGCAAGCCAGACCGCGCGCCGGCCGAAGGCGGCAGAGGCCGACTGGACTTGGCTGACCCCCTTGATGGCAAGCGCCGCAGCCTCGGCGCGGGCCGCGTCGGCTTGAAGCATGGCGGGATCGGGATCGGCGGTGGGGTCGGAAAGCTCGAGGCGGGAAACATCCCTTTCGCTCGCCAGAGCCGCTGCATCGGCAAGGCCGTTCGTCGGATCCTCGGGGGCAAGCCGCGCCATGGCCACGGCCCGTTCGGCCATCTGGTCAATCGTTTCGGGTCGCGTGTCCGAGGACGAAACACAGGCCTGCCGTTTGCCGATGATGACCCGAAGGCCAATATCGACGCCCTCAGATCGTTCGGCGTGCTCAAGCTTGCCCGAACGGACGTCGATGCTGACGGAGGTGCCTTCAACGGCCAGCGTATCGGCGGCCTCGGCGCCCGCCTTGCGGGCGGCGGCAAGCATCATCTCGGTCAGGGCGGCGAGGGTCTGGGTCATGCGGGATCCTTTCGTCGCCCTTGAGGTAGAGCCTGCGGGCCCAGCCCGCAAGCCCGCTAGCGGAGACGCTGCCCGTTCAGGAGGATCTGCCCTGCGGGCGTGATCTCGACCTCGGAAACAAGGTGATCGTCGCCTACGACATCGGCAAACATTCCCAGCATCATGCGGAAGCCCATCAACTGTTCATCCGGCAAAAGGCCCACGGTGGCGAGGCGGTCGAACAGGGTATTGATGCCAATGGCCTCAAGCCGTGCTCGCCCCTCCGGCCGGGGCATTCCGGCAAAGGTCTCGGTATCGGCGTTGTCGAAGATGAAGGCGCCTTCGCCGGTCAGTTCGGCCCCCGCGAAGGCCAGCCTCAGCCCAGAGATATTGGCAGAATGGATTTCGAACGGATTTTCACCTTCGCCGATCTTCTGATCGCGGTCCGAATCGTCGAGGTCATAGCGCAACCGCGCTGTGCCTTCGATGGTGTATTGCAGCGTCAGCGGTTCGTGTGGCACCGCGCCGAAGGGATCGAGCATGGTCCAGATCTGATCGTCGAGGGCAAGATCGCTGACATTCAGCGTCATGCCCATCGGCACGGGCCCTTTGGTCGAAACGACCGGAAAGGCAAAGGATTGCCCCAGCGCAGTGGCGGTGAGCGCAATCGGAAAAGGCACGGTATCGCCCGAAAGACCGACAGTCACGCCGGTGCTCTCCGATCCCATCGAAATCGTTTCGGCGGCAATCGTCAACTCGAAGCGGTTGCTGGCAGTGCCGACAACGATATTGGTTGCGCTCCCATCTTCATTGACAGCCAGGACAAACGTTCCCAGCCCACTTTCGTAACCAGCGCGCAAGAAGCCCCCGGACTCGCGCAGATCCTGCATCGAGGCGGTTGCTCCGGCGGGAAACCGCGCCTCGGAGGTCGCAAAGATATCCGACGCGCTGGCACTCAGATCAATCCGGCTCGACCCATCGTCGACACCGATCAGAAGATCGACCGAGTGTGCCGAGAAAGAAGAAGAGACTTCGCGCGTCTGGCCACTGTTTTGGCGGGATTCTCCGCGCAACCCATTGGCGTTAAACAGAATGTCGGCTGGGACGCCCTCGCCGTTCTCAACGATTTCAGACGCCGAAAGGGTCATCCGGTCTGCACCGAAATCATAGACCATCGCATCCGGCGTGCCGCTGACAAGAACGGATGCGTTGACGGACTGAAGGGCCATGTCGATTAGGTTTGCGCCGCCGCTATCGTCTTGCGAGAAGCCGATCATGATCAGCGGTGGAAGCGTTACGGCGACAGTTCCGTCGCTGCCTTCCGCAAAGATGATCTGGGGAATGCGGACAGACGAGGCCCCGCCGGCGTCTTCGGCGCGTATTTCAATGCCCTCGACCGTTAGGATGGAGCCGGACCGGGTGATGCCGCCGATCGTCACCTCGCTTTCGCCATAGGCTGAAAGCTGCTCCTGCCAGTGCGCCCAGACATCTTCGGCGGTCACATCCGCAAGAGCTGCACTGGCGACAACCGAGAAAGCGGCAGAGGCAAGGAAGCGGGAAATGGGAGCGAGGGGCATGAGTGATTTTTCTGCAAACTTTGCCGCAGGTTCCAATGCCTTGCCCCCGGGGTCAAGCTAGGGAAATGTGGCGGGCGAGGGTTCGCTGATGCCGGAAGGGGAAAAGATGCAAATGACAGGACAAAGTGTATTGATCACCGGAGCGAGCCGCGGGATCGGCGAGGCGGCGGCAAGAGCGTTTGCCAAAGCTGGCGCCAAGGTGATGCTTGCGGCGCGCAGCACGGCCGAGATCGAGCGGATTGCGTCCGAGATTGGCAACGGCGCACAGGCTATCGCCTGCGACGTGGCCGATTTTGCTCAGGTCAAGGTCGCGTTAGACGCGACCATCGCAGCCTTCGGGCGGCTCGACGTGTTCATCGGCAATGCCGGTGTGATCGGCCCGCTTGGCCCGCTGGATGAGGCCGATCCCGATGACTGGGGACAGGTGATCGACATCAATCTCAAGGGTGTGTTCAACGGGATGAAAGCGGCGGCTCCGGTGATGCTGTCGCAAGGCGGCGGCACGATCATCACCATCTCGTCCGGCGCGGCACATAATGCTGTCGATGGTTGGTCGGCCTACTGCGCTTCCAAGGCGGCTGCCTATATGTTGACCCGCTGCGGCCATGTGGAATATGGGCCTCGCGGGCTTCGCGTGCTTGGCCTTTCGCCGGGGACTGTCGCCACTGATATGCAGCGCACGATCAAGAAAAGCGGCGTGAGCCATGTCGCGCGACTCGACTGGTCGGTGCATATCCCGCCCGAATGGCCCGCCGAGGCGCTTTTGTGGATGTGCGGACCAGATGCCGACGAGTTCCTTGGCAAGGACGTTTCGCTGCGTGACGAGGGCATCCGCAAACGGGTCGGCCTCATATGATCGAGCTCGAGAAGGAGGGCGGCCTTTGGATCGCCACGATCAACCGCCCCGAAAAGGCGAACTCGCTGACGCGCGAGATGCTCGTGCGGCTGGCCGAGATTGCCGAAGCGGCGGCCGAGGCCAAGGTTTTGATCCTGACCAGCGCAGGCAAGGTCTTCAGCGCCGGGGCCGACCTTGACGAGGCGCGGGCCGGACTTGCCACCGATCCGGCGTGGGAGCGGCTTTCGGGCGCCGTCGCCGCGCTTCCGGCGCTGACTATCGCCGCGCTCAACGGAACGCTGGCGGGCGGCGCCTTTGGCATGGCGCTGGCCTGCGATTTGCGGGTTTCGGTCCCGAGCGCCAAGTTTTTCTATCCTGTGATGAAGCTGGGCTTCCTGCCGCAGCCAAGCGACCCCGCGCGCCTTGCCGCGCTTGTCGGGCCGGCGCGGGCCAAGCTGATCCTCATGGCGGGGCAGAAGATCGGTGCACCCGAGGCGCTGGTGATGGGGCTGATCGACCGCATCTGCGAGGAGCCGATCGACGAGGCACGCATCCTATCCGCCGATGCGCTGGGGGCCGAGCTTTCGCATATTGCGGGCATCAAGGGCTTGGTCGGCTGAATGGACACGCCCGACGCCCTTGTGATCGGTGCTGGCCCCGCGGGCCTCATGGCGGCAGAGGCCTTGGCCGCCGCCGGTCTTGGCGTTGTCATCGCGGATGCGATGCCCTCGCCCGCGCGGAAATTCCTGATGGCGGGGAAATCGGGGCTCAACCTGACCAGGGACGAGCCTTTGAGGGATTTCTTGTCGCATTATCACCCGCAAGCGCCTCAGCTTGTGACGGCGGTCAAGGGCTTTGGCCCGCAGGACGTGAAGGCTTGGGCCGAGAGCCTTGGGCAAGAGGTCTTTACCGGCTCCACAGGGCGCGTCTTTCCCGTTGCGATGAAGGCGTCGCCGCTTCTGCGGGCGTGGCTTGCGCGGCTCGATGGCCTCGGCGTGCACCTGATGCGCCGCTGGCGCTGGACGGGGTGGGATGGCGGGGCTGCGGTTTTCGCAACGCCGGACGGCGAGATGCGCCTCGCGCCAAAGGTCACGATCCTCGCCCTTGGCGGCGCAAGCTGGGCGCGGCTTGGCTCTGACGGGCGCTGGGCGGCGTTGTTTGAGGGGCAGACCGCCCCCTTTGCACCCGCCAACATGGGCCTCGTCGTCAACTGGGCGCCGCAGATGGCCCCGCATTTCGGAACGCCGGCGAAGGGCGCGGCGCTGATCGCGGGCGATATTTCCTCGCGCGGCGAGTTTGTGGTCTCTAAAAGGGGGCTCGAAGGCGGCGGGGTCTATTCGGTCTCGCGGGCGGTGCGCGATGGCGCGGCCCTATATATCGACCTCTTTCCCGACCGTAGCCTCGACCAGCTTCGCGCTGCCCTATCCCGCCCGCGTGGCAAAGCGACTCTCGCCAAGTTTCTCAAGCAAGTTCTCGGTCTTGATCCGATCCGCTGGGCGCTGCTCAACGAATTTGGCCGCCCTCTGCCAGACGATCTCGCGCCGCTCTTGAAGGCGCTTCCGGTGCGCCACTCCGGCTCCCGACCGATGGACGAGGCGATCTCGACCGCTGGGGGCCTGCGGTTCGATGCGCTGGATGACGGGCTGATGCTGAAAGATCGCCCAGGCGTCTTTGCCACAGGCGAGATGCTCGATTGGGAGGCGCCGACTGGCGGCTATCTTCTGACCGGATGCCTCGCCACGGGCCGCATGGCGGGCCTTGCAGCGGCTATGCGGCTTCAGACGCTGTAATAATCGCGGAACCAGGCAACGAAATTGGCGATGCCATCCTGAACCGAGGTCGTCGGCGTATAGCCTGTCAGATCGACCAAAAGCCGGTTGTTGGCCCATGTGGCGGGCACATCGCCGGGCTGCATCGGCATCAGATTGCGGATCGCCTCGCGGCCGCAAGCCGCCTCGATCGCCGCGATGAAATCTCCAAGCTGAACAGTCTCGCCGTTGCCGATGTTGACGATCCGGAACGGGGCGACGGGCGAGAGGCTGTCGTGATCCGACCGCGCCTTGCCATCCTTGGGTGGCACGGCGTTGATCAAAAGCCGGATGCCGTTCACCAGATCGTCGATATAGGTGAAATCCCGCTGCATGACGCCGTGGTTGTAAATGTCGATCGGCTCACCGGCGAGGATCGCGCGGGTGAACTTGAAATGCGCCATGTCGGGCCGGCCCCATGGGCCATAGACGGTAAAGAAGCGGAACATGGTAATCGGCATTCCGTAGAGATGGGCATAGGAATGCGCCATCGCCTCGTTGGCCTTTTTCGTCGCCGCATAGAACGACATTTGCGTATCGGCCTTGTCGGTCTCGGCATAGGGCATCTCGGTATTGGCGCCATAGACCGACGAGGTCGAGGCCATCAGGAGATGCGCGCAAGGGTTGGCGCGGACGGCTTCGAGAAGATTGAACGTACCGATTAGGTTTGAATCGACGTAGGAGCGCGGCGCTTCGATCGAATAGCGAACGCCGGCTTGGGCCGCGAGATGGACGATCACGTCGGGGCGCTCGGTGGCGATCAGATCGTGCAAGACGCCATCTTCTTCGATCCGGCGGTTCACTGCTCGAAAGGCGGGCGATTGCAGTAGCATCGCCTGCCGCCGTTCCTTGAGGCGGACGTCGTAATAATCCGTCATCGCATCGAGGCCGATCACCTCATAACCATGCGCCAGAAGGTCTTGGGCGAGGTGATAACCGATAAAGCCAGCCGAGCCTGTGATGAGCACCTTGGGCATAGGGTCTCCTATCTGCGGGCCATCATGGCGAGGCGGATCAGTGTGCGTTCGACCAGCGCCTGCTGCGGCACCTTGCCGGTGGAGCGAAGCTGAAGGTCAGTATCGGTCAGAAGGGTGAGCGCCTTTTCGAGCTTGTCGCGCCCCCAGCCAGAGGCCTGTCGCACGATCGCATCACGGCGCGGGCCGAAGACCGGCGGGCGCAGGCGGCCGACACCCGCAGATGGCCCGCCGGGATCAGAGGCGGCGCTGTGCAGGGTTCGAAAATGGCGGGTCGCGCCGATGCAAAGGGTCACGGGATTGACCCCTTGGGCATAGAGCCGCTGGAGGATCGGTGCGATCTCGGTAACGCGGGCTTCGGCCACGACCGCGAGCACATCGTCGAGATCGGCCTCGGTCGATTGCGGCTTGCAGGCGTCGATATCCGCCACACTCACCGGCTCGGGATCACCGCGCTTGTATAGCGATAGCTTTTCGATCGTCTGGCGCAAGTCGCCGGGTTCCAGAAGGCGCGAGAGCGCCATGATAGCCTCTTCCGCGTCTCGGGAAAGGCCGCCGATCCCCGCCTTTGCGAGGATATCGTTGATCTCGTCGCGGCTGGGCGGATCGTCATAGATGCCTATGGCAAAGGTATTAGGATGCGCTTCGAAAACCTTGCGAAGCGCCGATTTAGCGTTGAGCTGACCAGCGGTGACGACAATCTGCGCATCGCCGTCGCGCCAGCCCGAGAGGGCATCCTCGAAGAGCTTGGAAAGCCCATCGGTCGCCTCTTCGGCAAAGGCGACGCGCGGGCCAGGGAAAAAACCCTGCGCCTTGATGGCATCGTCCAAAAGCGCGGGATCCTTCCTCAGATCGGCGGCGGCGATGCGTGTG
The DNA here is from genome assembly GCA_030827165.1 of Marivivens sp. Taxonomy (GTDB): domain Bacteria; phylum Pseudomonadota; class Alphaproteobacteria; order Rhodobacterales; family Rhodobacteraceae; genus RFZI01. The sequence continues at coordinate 26,894 of JAURFB010000006.1, read as the reverse complement.
AGGCGCATCTCGCCCTCACCCTCGGGGCCGACAAGGCCAAGGATAACTTGTTGCCGCCGCTCGGCAACCCGCATCGCATCGGCCCCATAGATCAGAACGCCAGCACGCTTGGGGTTGGGCTTCTTGAAATACCCGGCGGCCTCTCGCGGCGAGAGCTTCATTGCGCTGCGAGCGCCGCCATCAGGCGGGCCATGATCTGATCGGCGAGAAGGACGGCGAGGCGCTCTTCGGCATCTGCGGCGGCCGCCTCGGTGGCGACGGTGGTGCCTGTCGTCGAATAGCCGGTAAAGCCGCTGACCGTGCCGCTAGTGATCGTCGTGCCATTGGCGGCACGCAGTGCATAGTCGGACTGACCCAAGAGGTTGATCCGCGTTGCGGGGTTGCCCTCGGCGATGGCGACCGAGACCTTCTTGATCGAAAGCGTTGTCACAAGCGTATAGAGGGCCGTGTCATTGGGGCCGAGCCGCCGCAAAAGCTGATCGCGCAGGCGGAAGCCGGCCTCGTTCTCGGGCGCAAGAATCTCGGTCGCGCCGTGCAGCGCGCTCATCCCGCCGCCCGGACCATAGACCGGCACGAAACCGCAGCCCGCCAAGGCCGCCAACCCCAAAAGGGCAAGGCGGCGAGGCAGGCGGCGGGTTGGCTCAGATGACAAGGTTCACGATCCGTCCGGGGACGACGATGATCTTTTTCGGCGCGGCCCCGTCCAGCGCCCTGATCACAGCCTGATCCGCCAGAACCAGCTTTTCAACCTCTTCCTTCAGCAGATCTTTCGGCACGACGATCTCGCCCCGCCGCTTGCCATTGACCTGAATCGGCAGTGTCACCGTATCGTCGATCAGCATCGCCGGATCGGCCAGCGGCCATTTGGCGGCGGTGACGAGGCCCTTGCCACCAAGGATCGCCCACATTTCTTCCGAGAGGTGCGGGGTCATCGGCGACATGAGCTGCGCGAGCGCGGCGGCGGCGGCTTTCTTGGCTGTGCCGCCTGCGTTCGATTTATGGAGTGTGTTGGTAAAGGCATAGAGCTTGGCGATCGCCGCGTTGAAGCCGAAGGATTCGACCCCCTTCGTCACCTCGTCGATGGTCTTGTGCATCGCGCGCAGAAGCTCGTCGTCGCCCTCGCCTTTGCCCTCGGCCATCTCGGCGATGTCAAAGACGATGCGATACACGCGGGCGAGGTGTTTCGATGTGGCCTCGGCGCCCGAGGCGGTCCATTCCACGTCGCGCTCGGGCGGGCTGTCGGACAGGACAAACCAACGCGCGGTATCGGCGCCAAATTCGCGCACGATATTGACCGGATCGACCACGTTGTTTTTCGATTTCGACATCTTGGCCGAGGGAACGATCTCGACTTCAGCGCCCCCGTTCTTTAGGAACCCGCGCCCGTCCCGTAGTTCGACCTCTTCGGGATAGTGATAGACCGGTCGACCATCGGCGCTGGTGGTCTTGTAGATCGCGTGCGTTACCATGCCTTGCGTAAAAAGCGCATCGAAGGGCTCGATCGCTTTCTTCGGCAGGTGGCCGGAGATCCGCATCGCGCGGGCGAAGAAGCGCGAATAGAGAAGGTGCAGGATCGCGTGCTCGATGCCGCCGATGTATTGATCGACGTTCATCCAATAATCGGCCTCTTCCATCACCGTCGGCGTTGTCGCGCGCGGGGCGGTGAAGCGGGCGTAATACCACGACGAATCGACGAAGGTGTCCATCGTGTCGGTCTCGCGCCGCGCGGGCTTGCCGCAGTTCGGGCAGGCGCAATCGCGCCATATGGGATGGCGGTCGAGCGGGTTGCCCGGAATGTCGAAGGTCACATCATCGGGCAGGCGAACGGGCAGGTTTTCCTTCTTCTCGGGAACAACGCCGCAGTCCTCGCAATGGACAACCGGAATCGGGCAGCCCCAATAGCGCTGGCGCGAGAGGCCCCAGTCGCGCAGGCGGAATTTGGTGACACCCGTGCCCCAGCCGGCCTTTTCGGCAAAGTCGATGGTGGCGTCGATGGCCTCTTGCCCCGTGGCCACGTCGATCCCGGTGAAGTGATCGACCCAGCGCACTTTTTCGGTCTTCATCGGCACGAAGGCGGCGTTGGCGACCGGCGTCGCATCGTCCAGTGCAAAGAAGGTGTCGATCACCGGCAGGTCATATTTGCGACAGAAATCGAGGTCGCGCTGGTCATGCGCGGGGCAGCCGAAAATCGCGCCGGTGCCATAATCCATCAGGATGAAATTGGCGATCCAGACCGGCAGGTGCCAATCGGGGTTGAGCGGGTGGCGCACGGTCAGGCCTGTGTCAAAGCCCAGCTTCTCGGCCTTTTCCAGCGCCTCTTCGGTGGTGCCGCCCTTGGCGCATTGGGCGCGGAAGGCAGCGACCTCGGGGTTCTTCTCCGCGAGCGCCTTGGCCAGCGGGTGATCCGAGGAAATGCCGACGAAAGACGCGCCCATCAGCGTATCGGGGCGGGTCGTGTAAACGTCGATCCGCTCATGCCCTTCGGCGGGCGCGACCATGTCAAACGCCATCTGCAAGCCGCGCGATTTGCCGATCCAGTTGGCCTGCATCAGCTTGACCTTGGCGGGCCAGTTATCAAGCCCGTCGATCGCGGTCAGCAGTTCCTCCGAGTAATCGCTGATCTTGAAGAACCACTGCGTCAGCTCGCGCCGCTCTACATCCGCGCCCGAGCGCCAGCCCTTGCCGTCGATCACCTGCTCGTTGGCCAGAACGGTCATGTCGACCGGATCCCAGTTGACCACGGCGTTCTTGCGATAGACGAGGCCCGCCTCGAGCATATCGAGGAACAGCGCCTGCTGCTGGCCATAGTATTCGGGGTCGCAGGTGGCGAGCTCGCGCGACCAGTCGAGCGACCAGCCGAGCGGCTTCATCTGGGTCTTCATCACCTCGATGTTCTGATAGGTCCAGTCTTTCGGATGCCCGCCCGAGGCCATCGCGGCGTTTTCCGCCGGCATCCCGAAGGCGTCCCAGCCCATCGGATGCAAGACGTTAAAGCCGTTGGCGATCTTATAGCGGGCGATCACGTCGCCCATCGTGTAGTTCCGCACATGGCCCATATGCAGCCGCCCCGAAGGATAGGGGAACATCTCGAGCACATAGTATTTCGGCTTGTCCGCGGTCCGGGTGGCGCGGAAAACACCGGCCTCTTCCCAGGCGGCTTGCCATTTGGCTTCGATCTCGGTGGAGGAATAGCGGGACATGGTTTGGTCTTTCAGGACAGTGAAACGCCGGGCTGTTTGGCCCGGCGTTCAGTTAATCGACTTCGCGGGCGGATTCTATAGCTAGCTGCCGATCCGTAGCTGGCGGGCGCGGGCCAGGATCGCGTCTTCGACGGCGCGCTGGGTCTCGGCGGCAACTGCGCCCGAGCGGCTTTGCAGCGCCACGCTCAGCGAACGGGCGTCGAGCGCCGGATCGCTGATATGCACGGTGGCGCGATAGGCCTTGCCGCCGCCCGGCGGGGTGCCATAGCCGAAGATGATCACGCCGGTGAAGGGATCGACCGCCTCGATCGGCAGGAAGCTCAGGACGTCGATCGCCGCGGCCCAGAGGTATTTGTTGACCGCAACGCTCTCGGCCCCAGCCACACGCGCCGCCTGACGGGTTACACCCGCGTCCGACGCCTTGGAGCCGCCAAGGCCGAAGGGCAGGCTCGAAAATGACTTTACTTCTCCACACCCAACAAGCAAAGAAATGGACCATACAGCGAACAAAAACCGCAAAGGACCCGTTGTGCGCATCGATCGCTCCTTGCTCTGAAATACCACAGTCCAAAAATAGCGACGGGGTCGGTTCCGGACAAGCCAAAACATCGCCGGACTGGACGGTGCACCTCTGGTGCCGAAGACGAAGCGACGACCCTATGATGCCGTCAAGAGAATCCGACGAAAGATGGATGTCCGACAGGAAGTCGAGAATGAAGACTACACAGCCAAATGGAATGTCGCCTCAGAGTCCGCTCAAGATGTTCGGAGGAACGGAAAATTGGTGAGTTCGAATGGGCCACGGGACCTGAGGATCAAGAGAGCGATTTCTCTGGTTGAGGGGCAGCAATACGAAGCCGCAATCTTACTTTTGAAGTCCATTATTTCTTCGGACAAGGAGAACGAATTTCCAAAGAAAGCACTAGGAGTTTGCTACATAAAAACGGGACGGCTCTCTCTCGCAAAGAAGATATTCATCGAGATATTCAAGAAGAACAGAAGATCTTTCGACGCCGCCAACAATCTTGGGGCGATCTATCACAACACGTCAGATTTCGCAAATGCTAGAAGTTGGTTTCATACAGCGGTTGATTTGAAACCGAATGATGTATTGGCGAGGTATAATCTTGCGAACGCGCAAATGAGTCTCTTGGATTATCAGTCAGCTGAGCAAGAGTTCCAAAAGTGCCTCGCGATCAATCCGAATGCCAAGCCGGTCCTTAAGAATCTTGGAGCACTCTATCTGAAGATTGGTCGATTTGAGGAAGCCATAGAGGTTTTCAAAAAAATTCTGGTGTTCCATGTAAATGATGCGCCCTCACACAATAGTCTTGCAACCGCATATAGCGCGATTGATGAGAATCGTCTTGCCAAGTTGGAATATCAAAATTGTCTAAAACTGGATCCTGAAAATCCAGAATATCTTGTCAATTTCTCAATATTTCTGAAAGATATTGGCCTAGTGAAGGAAGCATTGTCCTATGCTGAGAGGGCAGAAGTAGCCCGCCCTGATGACAAGAAGATTGACAAGGCTCTTGCCTCAATACTGCGAAGCCTAGGAGCAAGAGAGGCGGCGACATCCTATTTGTTGAAACTCGTCGAAACCTACCCGGACGACTTCGGGCATCTTCGACTATTATCTGTCGCCGCGCCCGAAAGTTTCGGTGAGGATAAAACAAAAGAGATTGAAGAAGTCTTTTCGAAGACAAATGACTTAGACGCTCGCTGCCAGATTGGGAATGCCCTATTCGGGATATACGAAAGCAAAAAGAAGTACGATCTTGCCTTTCGGTACTTAAAGTCAGGTAATGACGCGGAAAAGAATAAGCGAAGATACTCCCTCCAAACTGATTTGGAATACTTTGAGCGAGTTCGGCAAATGAATGATAGGATCGCCGCTCTTGAACCATTTCCCTCCGAAATGAGCGGCCCGGCACCTATTTTTATTTTGGGTATGCCGCGGTCTGGAACCAGCATCCTCGAGCAAATTTTGTCGGTGAAGGGGGACTGCGCCGGCCTTGGCGAACTTTCATATGTCAGGAAGTTTGTCGAGCGGGAACTCTTGAATAATCCAAGCGACATAAAAGCTAAGAACCTATTAGAATTTCGAAATTATTACCTGACCAGGATTGTTGACCTTATGGAAGCCCGGGGCGAAAAAAGACCATACTTTGTCGACAAGATGCCTCATAATTTCCTTTTCATTGGGTTGTTGGCCGCCGCACTTCCAGAGGCGAAATTTATACACGTATATCGCGATCCGGCTGCAACTTGCTGGTCAAATTTCACACGTTACTTTCCAGCTCCCGGGCTTAGTTATTCGTTCGATCTAAAAGATATTGTCGAATACTACGATCTGTATCGAGAATTTATGTCAGACGTATCGGCGACCAGTATTGGCAATAAGATATATCATCTGAGTTATGAAAAACTGACCGAAGATCTTCGGGGATCGACGCAAAGTTTGATGAGGTACTTGGGCTTCGAATGGCAAGAAGACATGCTGAAGCCGCATCTGAACACCCGTGCCGTGCGGACGGCTTCGAGCCTGCAGGTAAAGAAACCCATTTACAGGGGAAGTTCTGAAGCGTGGAGGAAGTATGAGGCGAGTGTCGGTGGGTACTTAGGCGCGCTCCGGCCTTTTGAGGTTACGTCTCACTGAAGCGATAAGCTAAAGTTTCATCGGTTTGCGGGGTCTGAGCCTCAAGTACCTATCTACTCCCCAACCGGCGAGCCAGAGATTTTAAGAAACGGCTCTTTGGTTTTATAGTGTGTAACATCAAATTTAGATGTGAGTAAAAAAAATACGGCCCCTCAAAAGAGGGGCCGTATCGTTCTGTCCTAAGCTATTAGAACTTGAAGGCGACGCCGAGAGTGGTGCCAGCCTTGTATTCCTTCTCGTAAGCCGTCGCGGAGGTTTTGCCAGCGCCGTTATTCGAGTAGGAGAGGGACACAGTAGCCGCGCCAAGGGTGGCCGAGAGACCGGCGTAGGCTTCAGCAGCGGTCACAGTGCGGCTGCCGGCGAAGACCGTCATACCGTTACCCATATCATAGCTGCCGCTAACGCTCATGGCATTGTTGTCGGTCCGGGTCGAAGCGGCGATCTTCAGAGCGTCCATGGTGTAACCAACGGAGACCTTGAAGTAGCCAGTGGAGTAGTAGGTACCAGAGGCCGTAACGTCGCCAGCCTTGTACGACGTACCGATATTCCAAGCTTGGGCTTCATTGACGCTGCCGCTCAGAGTGAGGTCGCCCATCGAGTACTTAACGCTAGCATCATAATCTCCGGAAGCCGTCAAATTGTCGGTCGCGATCGACAGAGTGAGAGCGTCCAAAGTGAAGGACCCGCTAACGTCGGACTTGGTAGTGCCGTTCTCGGTCAGGAGGTTCATGCCCACGGTTGCGGCGCCCATCGTGGTGCTCGCATTAATGGCGATATCACCCTGATTTGCACCCATCACGCCAAAGCCGGCATCGATATCAATGCCACCCATCGACATCGAAGCGCCCAGCTGCCAGTCGTCCGCGTTAGCAGAAGTGTCGCCGGTGAGCGAAAGAGCAATGCCGCCGAGATCGGTAGAGACGGAGACATCAACGGTGTCGTCAGTGGTGGTGGTGGTGGTGGTGGTGTAGGCTTGCTTGACAGCAGTGAATGCGCCGTCCGCATGGTTCGAGCCAAAGGTCAAGGTGGAGGTGCCGTCGGTCAGCGAAACGTCGCCAGTCGTCCAGGTGCCACCGGCGGCCATCGCGATCGAAGTGCTCAGGGTCCAGTCGCCAGCCACAGAGGCCGCGGCACCGAGTTTCACCGTCGTAGTGGTAGCGCCATTGGAGCTACCGGCCGGAAGGTTGTATTCGGCTGCAGCGGATCCGCTCCAGGCGACATCGGCGGCGGCGGCGCCAGCGAAGGCGAAGGCCGAGGCCGAAGCGAGAAGGATGCTTTTCATGTTTATTCCCTCGTGTTTGCATTCCAAAAAAATGCCAGTAGTCCAGCATTGATCGTGGTTTTGCGCCCGGTGCCGCGGATTCTCAAGCGATTTGGCCAGCGGTTTGGAGAGTCTGCCGGGATTGATGCAACAAGGTCACACACCCTTCCGCGAAACTTGGGTGACTTGGCCGCAGGCAGGGGGTATCCCCCTTAAAAGCTGCGTTATCCGTTGGTTGGGGGGATCCCGTGAGTCTCGAAGAAATCAAAGCCCGTATCGCCAAGGCCGAGGCCGAAGCAGGCCGCGCCGCCGATTCGGTCACGCTGATCGCCGTGTCTAAGACCCAACCCAATGAGCGGGTGGAAGAGGTGCTCAAGGCCGCCCACCGGATTTTCGGCGAGAATCGGGTTCAGGAAGCGGCGGGCAAATGGCCGATGTTCCGCGAGCGATACGAGGGGATCGAGCTGCACCTTATCGGGCCTTTGCAAACCAACAAGGCGCGTCAGGCGATGGAGCTTGCGCAGGCGATTCATTCGATTGACCGCCCGAAGCTGGCTGAAACGCTTGCCCGCCTCGCGCAAGAGCGCGGTGCCTGCCCCGATCTTTATATACAGGTGAACACCGGCGAGGAGCCGCAGAAGGCGGGCATCGCGCCTGCTGATGTGGATGCCTTTGTGGCCGAATGCCGTGGGCTCGACCTGCCGGTGCGCGGCCTTATGTGCATTCCGCCTGTAGAAGAGGAGCCCTCGATGCATTTCGCGCTTCTCGCCAAGATGGCGGCGCGCAACGGCCTTGCGGGCCTGTCGATGGGCATGAGCGGCGATTTCGAAAAGGCGATCAGCTTTGGCGCGACCCATGTGCGGGTCGGCTCGGCGATCTTCGGCGCGCGCGACTACGCCTAAAGCAAATGCCCCGATTTCTTCGCCTTGGTGGCGAGATAGTGGGCGTTGTGGCGGGTATGGCCGACCTTGAGCGGCACGCGCTCGGTCACCGTGATCCCGCAGTCTTCCATCCGCGCGACCTTGGCGGGGTTATTCGTCATAAGGCGCACTTGGGAAAACCCCATGCGGCGCAGAATCTCGGCGCCGATGCGGAAATCGCGCTCGTCATCTTCAAAGCCGAGCCGGTGATTGGCCTCGACCGTATCGAACCCCTGATCCTGCAAGCTGTAGGCCCGCATCTTGTTGGCAAGGCCGATGCCGCGCCCTTCTTGGTTGAGATAGAGAAGAACGCCCGCGCCCTCGGCCCCCATCTGCGCCAGCGCGCCGCGTAGCTGCGGGCCGCAATCGCATTTGAGGCTGCCCAGCAGATCGCCGGTGAAACAGGCTGAATGAAGCCGCGCCAGCACCGGCGCATCGCGGCGCGGCTGGCCGATCTCGACGGCATAGTGCTCTTCCGCGCCATCCTCGGGGCGGAAGATATGCAGCCGCCCCGCTTCGGAGACATCCAGCGGAAGACGGGCCGAGATCACCGGATGCAGCGGTGTCAGACCTTCATCAAGCGCGGCCTGCGCAGGCAGGAGGGTCAGGTTGTTGTCAGAGGCGAATCCGGCCGGATCGCCGAGCGGCGCGACAAGCACCGCGGGCAAAAGCCGCGCCGCCTTGGCCAAAGCGATGCCGGCGCGGTGCATCTGAGCGTCGCCATCGCGTTCAGAGCGCAGCGGGCCTTTCATCGGCGAGCGCAAGTCATCGGCCGGATCGGCTATCCCGCGCACCCAGCCGAGCGTGGCATCGGGCGGCACAAGAATCCGCGCCAGATCGCCGTCATAGGCACGCGCCTTGAGCGTTTCGGCGCGGTGGTCGGTGATGGCGATGACAGAGTTCGGAGCAAGGGCACGCAGCTCGGCCAGACGAGCGGCATCAATCGTTTCAGCGGCCAAGATGAGGCTTCCCGCGCCGGAGGCAGAGACAAGCACCACCGGCACGCCCATCCGCATGTCGGAACGCGCCCGCGCGAGCTTTTCGTTGATGTCCGGTGCAAAGGCCATGAAATCCGCCATCCGTTTCCCGCCCAGATAGCGGTTTCCGTGTCGGATTGAAACATTCGGCGCGGATTCGACAACTCGGCGTGAGGCGAGTGTCGCAAATCTTGCCGACGGGGTAATATGGAACCATCTCATCGTCATCAGGCAAGGGAGGCCAGGATGGCACAGCTTAGAAAGATACTCCTCGTCGACGACGACGATGTTCTGCGCGAGGCGCTGGGTGAACAGCTGATCATGACCGAGGACTTCGATGTCTTTGAGGCGGCGTCCGGTTCCGAGGCCATGGCGCGGGTCAAGTCCGAGCTTTTCGACCTTGTGATCCTTGATGTGGGCTTGCCTGACACGGACGGCCGCGAGCTGTGCAAGCTGATGCGCAAGCAGGGGGTCAAGTGCCCTGTCGTCATGCTTACCGGCCACGATTCGGATGCCGACACGATTCTTGGCCTCGATGCGGGCGCGAATGACTATGTGACCAAGCCTTTCAAGTTTCCCGTTCTTCTGGCGCGGATCCGCTCGCAGCTGCGCTCGCACGAGCAATCGGAAGACGCGGTGTTCCAGCTCGGGCCCTATACGTTCAAACCCGCCCAGAAGATGCTTGTCACGGAAGACGACAAGAAAGTGCGGTTGACCGAGAAGGAAACCAACATCCTCAAGTTCCTCTACCGCGCCTCCGAGCGCGTGGTGCCGCGCGATGTCTTGTTGCATGAGGTCTGGGGCTATAACGCGGGCGTGACGACCCACACGCTTGAGACCCACATCTATCGCTTGCGGCAAAAGATCGAGCCCGATCCCTCGAACGCGCAGATCCTCGTCACGGAATCGGGCGGCTATCGGCTCGTCGCTTGATTTGGATCAAGGATCGATCGGTAATTCTTGTCTAGCGTCGGAGTGTGGCAAAGAAATTGTGCCTCAACTCCCTGTTTCTTGCCCCGGCGCCTCCCCGCCGGGGCTTTTATTTTTCCCTCGCGCTGGCCCCGCCGTGCGAGGAATGCGATAGCGTCCGGGGAAAAAAGGGGGGGTGCCATGAAAATCTGCACTTGGAACATCAACTCGGTCCGGCTGCGCGAGCCGCTGGTTCTGAAGCTCTTGGAGCAGGAGGCGCCGGATGTCTTGTGTCTTCAGGAGTGCAAGAGTCTGGTCGAAAAGATCCCGACCGTTGGATTTGCCGCGCTCGGCTATCGCCATATGATCGCGCAGGGGCAAAAAGGATATAACGGCGTGGCGATCTTGTCGAAAACGCCCATCCGCGAAGTGGGCGCGGAAGATTTCGCCGGCCTGGGCCATGCCCGCCACATCGCCGGGCTACTTGAGAACGGGGTGACTGTTCACAATTTTTATGTGCCAGCCGGCGGCGATGTTCCTGATCGCGAGGTGAACGACAAGTTCGGGCAAAAGCTCGATTACCTCACCGAGATGCGGGATCACTTCCGAAAGGAGGCGCCGAAAAAGGCGATTCTCGTGGGCGATCTCAATATCGCCCCGCGCGAGGATGACGTGTGGAACCACAAGAACCTTCTCAAGATCGTCAGCCATACGCCGATCGAGGTCGAGCATCTGGCGAATGCGCAAGAGGCCGGCGCTTGGGTGGATATCACCCGTCAGGATATTCCCGAGGGCCTGCTCTATAGCTGGTGGTCCTATCGCGCCGCCGATTGGGATGCGGCCGACAAGGGGCGGCGGCTTGATCATGTCTGGGCGACGCCGGACATCGCGAACGCGGGCCACGGCAGCTATGTCTTGCGCGAGGCGCGGGGCTGGGAGCAGCCGAGCGACCACGCGCCGGTTTTTGCCTCGTTCGACCTGTGAAGGCAGGGGGCTTTCCGCCCCCTCTGCGCGCTGTCGGGCGCGCATTCACCCCCGCGAGTATTTGGAGCCAAAAGAAGCGCTAGGGTGCGGCGACGATCGTTTTCGCGACCTCCTGACCAAGAGCGCGATGGGCGACGGCATCGAAATGCACGCCGTCGACGGGGCTGACGGCGATATGTTGGCTTGCATCCAGAAAGGCCGCGCCGCGGGCGGTCGCAAGATTGCGGTAAAGGGGGATCATCGCCTTGGATTTGGCCGCGCCGCGATGAAAATCGGCGACCCATGGACCTGTTTCGACGACCGGCGGTGGAGCGATGATGAGGATGCGAAAGCCATCATGACGGGTCTGCATTTCGGGCGAAAGAGCCAAGGCGAGAAGCGCGGCGAGGCCACCGGCGATCTGTTCGGCGGTGGCGCCATAGTGGGCCTGACAATCGTTGGTGCCGAGCATGATTGTCAGCCAGTCGATCGGTCCGTGGCTTCGAAGCGCCATCGGCAGGCCCAAGAGGCCGTTCATCGTTGGGCCGGTGACCGGATCGTTGAACACGGTCGTGCGCCCCGGCAGCCCCTCTTCGATCAGGGTCCAGTCGAGCCCGAGAGCCCTTTGCATGATGCAGGGCCAGCGGTCGCTCGGGCCGAGGCGGAGATAAAGGCCCGCTTCGGGGGTCGGAGGGGTGCCGTGGGTGTTGCTGTCGCCATAGGTCAGGATTGTGGGCATGGGTGGCCTCAAGATACTGTCGCGGTGAGGTTGGACGGAGTGTCGCGAGGTTGCAATGCATTTGCCTCTTGGAGTCCGCCAGCGGGGCGCACATATAGGGGCAAACCCATCGCAAAGGAGAGCGGGAATGCTCGAGCTCGACCCCAAAGCGGCCCCCAAGGGCGACCTGATCATCGACGGAACCGACGCGACCTTCATGGACGATGTCATCGAGGCGTCGATGACCGTTCCGGTCATCGTTGATTTCTGGGCGACATGGTGTGGCCCCTGCCGGACGCTTGGCCCGGCGCTCGAGGCGGCGGTGACCAAGGCCAAGGGCGCGGTCAGGCTCGTCAAGATCGACGTCGATGCGAACCAGACCTACGCGGGCCAGTTAAGGGTCCAGTCGATCCCGACAGTCTATGCCTTCTGGCAGGGAAAACCGGTCGATGGCTTTCAGGGTGCACTGCCGCCGAGCCAGGTCGACCAGTTTGTCGCCAAGCTTGAGGGCATGGGCGGCGGCGCCATTGGCGAGGACGACGATCTGAGTGCCGCGATCGAAGCCGCCGAGCAGATGCTTGAAGAGGGCGCGGCCGCCGATGCCGCCGAGACCTTTGCCGCGATCCTTCAGGAAGAGCCTGTGAATGCTGCCGCCTATGGCGGCCTCGTGCGGTCTTATCTGGCGATGAAGGAACTTGAGCAGGCGGAAGCGATCCTCAACGGCGCGCCCGCCGAGATCGCGACGAGCGCCGAGGTCGAAGCGGCCCGCGCGGCACTTGCCCTTGCCCGGAAGGCCGAGAAGGCCGGGCCGGTGGATGCCCTGCGGGCCAAGCTCGCGGCCGATCCGACGGATCATCAGGCGCGGTTCGATCTGGCGACGGCGCTTCATGCCTCGGGCAAGGTCGAAGAGGCGGTGAACGAACTTCTCGATCTTTTCCGGCGCGACCGCGAATGGAACGACGGCGCAGCGAAAGCGCAGCTCTTTGAAATCTTCAATGCGCTGAAAGCCACCGATCCGATCGCCCTCAATGGCCGGCGCAAGCTTTCGTCGATGATCTTTGCCTGACGTCGGACGGCGTGGTAGGTTTCACGCATGATCCAGGTTGCTGATCTGCCAGATGCCATCCCGCTTTTCCCGCTGCCCGGGGCGCTCTTGTTGCCCCGCGCGCGGTTGCCGCTGCAGATCTTCGAGCCGCGATACCTTGCGATGCTGGATGACGTCTTGAAGACCCAGCATCGGCTGATCGGCATGATCCAGCCGTTCGACGGACGGGACGAGCTTTACAAGATCGGCTGTGCCGGGCGGGTGACGAGCTTTGCCGAGACCGAGGACGGTCGATATATGATCACCTTGAGCGGCGTGTCACGGTTCAGGCTTTCGGGCGAGGTCGACGGTTTCGCGCCCTATCGCCGCGGGCGGGTCGGTTGGCAGGGGTTTGGCGCGGATCTGGGGGCTGCCGAAAGCGACGAAACCTGCAACCGGCAGGCTCTGGTCGCGCTTTTGGCGCGGTTTTTCGAGGCGCGCGATCTGTCGACCGACTGGGAGGCGATGCAATCGGCCGAGGATGAGCTGTTGATCAATTCCCTGTCGATCCTGTGCCCCTTCGAGCCTGAGGACAAGCAAGCGCTGCTAGAGGCACCAAACCTGAAAACCCGACGCGAGACACTGGTTGCGCTGATCGAATTTGCCCTCGCGGGCGGCGGAGAGGATAGACTGCAATGAGCGAAACGCCTTTCGACACCAAGATGCTTGAGGCGCTTGTCTGTCCTGTCACCCAGACGACGCTCAGCTATGACGCGGAGACCCAGGAGCTGGTCTCGAAGGCGGCCAGAATGGCCTTTCCGATCCGCAACGGGATTCCGATCATGCTGATCGACGAGGCACGCCGGCTCGATCTCTAGTAGATCTGGCTCTAGCGCATCAGACGGGGCAGATCGCCGGTCAGGCCCGCGGCCTCGCGAACAAAGCCGCGCCGAAGCGCAGGGATCGCGTTGACCACACCCATACCCATATCGCGGGCAGCACGCAGCAACGGGTTATCGTTGGAAAACAGCTTGTTGAATGTATCGGTCGCGATCGCCAGCGTGGCGGTGTCGAAGCGGCGCCACTGCTGATAGCGCTTCAAGACCTGCTCGCTGCCGATATCCTCGCCGCGCTGGCGGGCTTCGCTGAGGGTCTCGGCAAGGGCCGCGACATCGCGCAGGCCGGCATTGAGGCCCTGACCGGCAATGGGGTGCATCCCGTGCGCGGCGTCGCCAACAAGCGCAAGGCGTGGGGCGATAAAGCTGTTGGCGAGGGTGAGGTTCAGCGGATAGGTGAACCGTGCGCCTTCGAGGCTGATCTCGCCGAGGAACGAGCCGAAGGCGGGGCGCAGCGCCTGAAGGAATGTTTCGCCATCCATCTTCGCGCAGTCGGCGGCGCGGGCGTCGGTCTCGCTCCAGACGATCGAGCTGCGATTGCCCGGCAGTGGCAGGATCGCCAAGGGGCCATGCGGCATGAAGAATTGGTGGGCGATGCCGTGGTGCGGTTTTTCATGGGCAACCGCGCAGACAATGGCGGTCTGGCCATAGCCCCAGCCGGTCCGGCCAATCCCCGCACGCTCGGCGGTTCCGGATTTGCGCCCGTCGCAACCGACGAGAAGAAGCGCCCCAAGCTCTTTGCCCGACGCCAGCGTGACCCGCACGGCGCCATCACCGACCGATTGCGCGACCACGGTTTCCGACGGGTATTGGGTGATCCGCTCATCTGTCGCCATGGCATCAAGAAAGGCCCGGCGCAGGAAGCGGTCTTCGACCATATAGCCCATCGGACCTTCTTCGATCTCGGCATGGTCGAAATGCATCATCCAGGGGCTGGGCCCTTGGCCGGCGATGCCGTCAGTCACTTTGATCTCGAGCATCGGCTCGGCTTCGCCAGCTATGGCTTTCCAGACACCGATCGCCTTCAACAGGCGCTGCGAGGCGAGGGCGAGGGCATAGGCACGGCCGTCAAAGCCGGGGTCTTTGCGGGTATCGAGCGGCAGGCTGTCGATGACCCCGACGCGAAACCCCGCCTGTGCCAGCGCAAGGGCAAGTGCGGGTCCGTTGAGTCCGCCGCCGACGATGAGAATATCATGATCCGGAGCCATGAGCGCACTATCCCCAATCGGCCGGGATTGTCCATGCGCGGCAGTGCCGCTACCGTCGCGGCAATCAGGGAGGACTGGATGCAGGAATGGCTTTGGAAGAGCGCGGCAGAGCTGGGGCGCGGGATCGAAAAGGGCGAGATTGATCCGGTCGATCTGGCGCGGACCTATCTTGATGCCATCGCGGCCCACCCGATGCGCGACCGCATCTATGCCCGCGTGACCGAAGATCGCGCTCTGGCCGAGGCTCGGGCCGCAAGTGCCCGCGCCAAAGCGGGGCATCGCCTTTCGCCGCTTGATGGCGTGCCGATCTCGTGGAAAGACCTCTTCGATACCGCAGGCGTCGCGACCGAGGCCGGAACCGCCTATCTTAAAGGTCGCACGCCCGGGCGAGATGCCGAGGTGCTGCGCCGCGCGACCGGCAAGGGTTTGGTTTGTCTCGGTAAAACCCACATGACCGAGATCGCCTTTTCCGGACTTGGCTATAACCCGATTACCGCCACGCCGCCCAACAAGGTTGATCCCGCGGCGGTTCCTGGCGGCTCGTCTTCCGGCGCGGCGGCCTCCGTTGCCTTTGGCCTCGCCGCGGCGGGGATTGGCTCGGATACCGGCGGTTCGGTGCGGGTGCCGTCGGGGTGGAACGATCTCGTCGGCCTCAAGACAACGCATGGCGGCCTGTCGCTCGAAGGCGTTGTACCGCTTTGTAAAACGTTCGACACGGTTGGCCCCTTGTGCCGGACGGTCGAGGACGCGGCGCTTTTGTGGGATGTGCTTGGCGGCGACGCGGTTGATCTTGGCGGTGCCGACCTGAGCCGCGCACGGCTGGCGGTTCTCGACACTATCGGAACCGAGGATCTAGAGGACGAGCCCCGCGCGGCTTTCCGCTCGGCTGTGGCGCGGCTCAATGACGCCGGAGCCGAGATCGTCCACTTCAAATTCGATCCGCTGCGCGAGGCCTTTGCCATGGCAGGCGGCCTTTTCACCGCCGATGCCTACGCCTATTGGCGTGAGACAATCGAGGCGCGGCCCAAACTGATGTTCCATCAAATCCTCAAGCGGATCCGCCCCGGAGGCGAGGTCTTGGCTGCTGACTACATCGCCAATTGGGCCCGACTTGACGAGATTCGCGCCGAATACGCCACCGCTGCGGCCGGTTTCGACGCAGTGATCCTGCCGACAGCGCCGTTGATGGCCCCCATTGTGGAGCGGCTCGCCACAGATGATGAGTATTTCGTTTCGTCCAACCTCAAAACCCTGAGGAATACGCGCGTTGCAAACCTTCTGGGCCTTTGCTCGATGACTGTGCCTACGGGCGTTCCGGGCTGCGGGATTATGTTCAACGGGCAGGCCGGTGAAGAAGGGCGTCTTCTGCGCCTTGCGTCCGCGGCGGAAAGGGCCTTGGCCTAAAAGCCACAGCACCGCCCCAAGCCCCTGATTCCTTCTGCTTTTTCTGGACAGGCGCCCCGCCTTGGCCCTATGTTCGGGCAAAGCGGGGCGTAAATGATCCCGCGCATTGAGGCAGTGATGGAATTTCCCGAGCGGTTTTCGAACCTACCGGAATACGCGTTTCCGCGCCTGCGGAAGCTTCTCGACGTCCACGAAGCGGGCGGCGACCCGATCCACATGACCATCGGCGAGCCACAGCATGCCTTTCCGTCATGGGTGGGCGAGGTGCTGGCGGCCAACCTGTCCGGTTTTGCGAAATACCCGCCCAACGAGGGCACGCCCGAGCTTTTGGCAGCCATCGTCGGCTGGATTGCCACGCGCTATGGCGTTTCGGTCATGCCCGACCAGATCATGGCGCTCAATGGCACCCGCGAGGGCCTCTATAACGCGGCCATGGCGCTTTGCCCCGAGACGAAGAACGGCAAACAGCCCATCGTTTTGATGCCCAACCCCTTCTATCAGGTCTATGCCGTGGCGGCTTTGTCGGTCTCGGCAGAGCCGGTTTATGTGGGCGCGACCGAAGAGACAGGGCACCTGCCCGATTATGCCGCCCTGCCAGACGAGATCCTGTCGCGCACGGCGATTGCCTATATCTGTTCGCCCGCCAATCCTCAGGGCGCCGTAGCCACCGAGGATTACTGGCGCAGCCTGATCGCTTTGGCGGAAAAGCACGACTTCCGCATTTTCGCGGATGAATGCTATTCCGAGATCTACCGTGATGCGCCGCCCGTTGGCGCCCTCGAGGTCGCCGCGCGTATAGGCGCCGATCCCGAGCGGGTCGTGATTTTCCATTCGCTGTCGAAACGGTCAAACCTGCCGGGACTGCGCTCGGGCTTTTGTGCCGGTGGCAAGCAATCGATCGCCCGTATCCGTCAGCTTCGCAATTATGCGGGCGCGCCCTTGCCGCTGCCCTTGCAGAAAGTGGCCGAGAAGGTCTGGGCCGACGAGACCCACGTCACCGAGAACCGGGCGCTCTATCATCAGAAATACGAAGTTGCCGACCGCATTCTTGGCAAGGTGCCGGGCTATACGTCGCCGCAGGCCGGGTTCTTTCTCTGGCTGCCGGTCGAGGATGGCGAGGCGTCGGCGCTCAAACTTTGGCGCGAGACAGGGGTGCGGGTCCTGCCTGGCGCTTATCTGGCCCGCGAGGTCGGGGGCAAGAACCCCGGCGAGGGATACATCAGGGTCGCCATGGTGGCCCCAACACAAGAAATGCAGCGCGGTCTGACCCTTCTCCGCGACTGCCTGTACGAGTGAGGGAACGAGCCCATGGCGTCATACACTACCCGACAGCGAGACCCGCTTCTGGACAGCAACATGCAGGCCGCGATCGAAAAACGCGGCAAGGAGCTATTGGGCATCGGCCTGGTCGTCGTCGGCGTCCTTGCCGGGATGATGCTGGCCTCCTACAGCCCTGAAGATCCCAACTGGATGCTGGCATCAGATGCGCCGATCGAGAACTGGCTCGGGTCTTTTGGCGCTTCGCTTGCCGCGCCGCTGGTGATGATCATCGGTTGGGCCGCCTGGGGCATTTCCGCAAGCTTTGCCGTTTGGGGCGGGCGCTTCGCGCTGCACCGTGGGGCCGAGCGTGCTCTTGGGCGGGTGATCTTCATTCCTATCGCGATCGCCTTTGCCGCAGTCTATGCCTCGACCCTCGCGCCGACCGCGACTTGGGCCCATAGCTTCGGTCTCGGCGGCCTCTTCGGCGATACCGTCCTCGCCATCCTCCTGACGGTTCTGCCGGTTCAGGCGGTGATCGCTGTGAAAGCGGCTTCGCTCCTCATGGGGATCATGACCCTTCTCGCCGCCGCCTTTGTGCTCGGCTTCGACAAGCGCGAGATCAAGGCGATCGGCCGTTTCCTTCTGGTCGGCACCATTCTTCTGTATTCCCTCCTCCTCCGGCTGATCGGTCGCGGCGCGAGCGCGTCGCTAAGGGCAGCGCAAGGCGGCGTTGCCGTGGTGCAAGCCCGTCGCAGCGATTCCATGACCGTGACCGAAGCCGAAAAACAACGGGTCGCTGCCGTCGTTCGCGCCAATCCGGCCATGCCGGGCGATCGTCCGATGTCGCCAAGATTGCCGCTTGTCGCGGCCGCCCGAGAGCGGGCCGAGCCCGAGAAATCCGGCGGTTTCCTTGGCTTCATGCCTTCTCTCCGCCGCAAGCCCGAGCCGCTTCCCGAGGCCGAGCTGGTTACGGCCGAGCCGCCCTATTATGAGGGCGCTGTCGATGGCGAACGTATCCGCGCCCGCATCTCGGATGCGATCCGCAACCGGGCAACATTACCGGAGCCTTCCCGCTCCGAGCCGCCGGTAACTCGCGGCCCGAAGCCGCTGGTCATCGATCAGGCCGCCGCCACTTTCGCGCCCGATGATGATCTTGATGAGGCGGTGATCCTCGACGACAGCTACGAGCCCGAGCCGATGCTTGCCCGCCCGCTCTTCGAGACCGAAGCGCCCGAGGCGCGCAAGGTTGTCCAGCACACGACCAAGCGGCAGGCTGCCCCCTCGCGGCAGGCCCGCGCCGAGGCGCAGCCGCGGCTCAAGTTTGACGACAGCCCGTCAGACTACGAATGCCCGCCGCTCAATCTCCTGATGAATCCCATCGAGATCCAGCGCCATCATCTCTCGGACGAGGCGCTCGAGGAAAACGCCCGGATGCTGGAAAGCGTCCTTGATGATTACGGTGTGAAAGGCGAGATCGTCTCGGTTCGCCCCGGCCCCGTTGTCACCATGTATGAGCTTGAACCCGCGCCGGGCCTCAAGGCGAGCCGCGTGATCGGCCTGTCGGACGATATCGCTCGTTCGATGTCGGCGCTTTCCGCCCGTGTTTCAACTGTTCCCGGCCGGAGCGTGATCGGCATCGAGCTTCCCAACGTCAATCGCGAAAAGGTCGTGCTGCGCGAGATCCTCGCCGCCCGTGATTTCGGCGATAGCAACATGAAGCTGCCGCTGGCGCTGGGCAAGGATATCGGCGGCGATCCGGTGATCGCCAACCTGTCAAAGATGCCCCACCTCCTGATTGCCGGCACCACCGGTTCGGGCAAATCGGTGGCGATCAACACGATGATCCTGTCGCTCCTCTACAAGCTGACGCCCGAGGAATGCCGGCTCATCATGATCGACCCCAAGATGCTCGAACTTTCTGTCTATGACGGCATACCCCATCTCCTCAGCCCTGTCGTGACCGACCCCAAGAAGGCAGTCGTCGCGCTCAAGTGGACCGTGGGCGAGATGGAAGAGCGCTATCGCAAGATGTCGAAAATGGGTGTGCGCAACATCGAGGGCTACAACAGCCGCGTCGCCGATGCGCTTGGCAAAGGCGAGATGTTCAGCCGCACGGTTCAGACCGGGTTTGACGAGGAAACCGGCGATCCGGTTTTCGAGACCGAAGAATTCGCCCCCGAGAAGATGCCCTATATCGTCGTCATCGTCGACGAGATGGCCGACCTGATGATGGTTGCGGGCAAAGAGATCGAGGCCTGCATCCAGCGCCTCGCGCAGATGGCGCGCGCCTCGGGTATTCACCTCATCATGGCGACCCAGCGCCCGTCGGTCGATGTCATCACCGGCACGATCAAGGCCAACTTCCCGACCCGGATCTCCTTCCAGGTCACGTCCAAGATCGACAGCCGCACCATCCTTAGCGAGCAGGGCGCCGAGCAGCTTCTGGGCATGGGCGATATGCTTTACATGGCCGGCGGCGCCAAGATCACCCGCGTCCACGGCCCCTTTGTTTCGGATGAAGAGGTTGAAGAGATCGTCAACTTCCTCAAGGGCTTTGGTCCGCCCGAGTATATGTCGGGCGTCGTCGATGGCCCCGCTGAAGAAAAAGAGGCCGAGCTTGATCTCGTGCTCGGTCTTGGCGGCAATACCGATGGCGAAGACGCGCTTTATGATCAGGCGGTGGCGATCGTCATCAAGGATCGCAAGTGTTCGACCTCTTACATCCAGCGCAAACTGGCGATCGGTTACAACAAGGCCGCGCGCCTTGTGGAACAGATGGAGGACGTAGGCGTCGTAAGTTCGGCCAACCATGTCGGCAAGCGCGAGATCCTTGTGCCCGAGCAGCATTAGGTCTTAGCTAGGCGATTGTATGCGTGTGTTATCGCCTAGCGCTTCAAAACCTGCAGGAGTGATGCCATCTGGTAGTAGCAGTCCTCTGAAAGGCCAACGCATGACCAATCCGCGCCTCTGGCTCACCTCCCTCGCCTTCGGTCTCATGACCGGCGCGAGCGCTGTTGCCGGCGAACTCACGCTCGATGACATCTCGGCCTGGCTCAATGCGACCGAAACCCTGCAAAGCCCCTTTACCCAGGTCCACGACGATGGCTCGACCGTGACCGGTCTTCTCACGATGCACAGGCCGGGGCGAATCCGCTTTGAATATGAGGGCGAGGAGGCTCCGCTGGTGATTGTCGGGGGGGGATCGCTTGCAATCTTCGATCCGCGCTCCAATTCCGGCCCCGAACGCTATCCCCTCTGGCAGACGCCGCTGCGGATCATCCTTGATCGCAATGTCGATCTGGCCGCGAGCGAGATGGTCAAGGGGATCGAGTGGGATGCCGATGTGACGATCCTCAGCCTCGAAGACCCCGAACACCCTGAATACGGCGAGATCCGCCTCATCTTTACCGACGAGCCCGTGATGCTGCGCCAGTGGGTTCTGACCGACGGCGGTGGCGGCGAGACCACCATCCTCCTCGACGCCGTCGAGACCGGAATGAAAGTCAATGACCGGATCTTCAATATCCGCGCCGAAATCGCCCGCCGCGAGAGCAACGGCTAGAGGCGCACCTTGCAGCTCGCGAGCTGGCTTTTGTAAACCTGTGCTCGATCTGTGATTTCGCCGGCGATCCGCACCAGCCAGGATTTTGACTTGTAGGTGCCGCGCTGAAAGCCGCCGCGCCCCTCGTGATAGGCCAGATACTGGTTGCGAACGTCGCCGAGGCTGACGCCGGTGACCTCTGTCGTCTTCGACATGTACCAACCCATGAAATCGGCGGCGTCTCGGATATCGTCGCGCCGCGCGCCGCGCTTGCCGGTCGCCTTCTGGTATTCCTCCCATGTGGAATCGAGCGCTTGTGGATAGCCATAGGCAGAAGACTGACGGCCCACGGGGATCACGCCCAACGCAAATTGATGCGGGGTGCGGGCGTTGGCGACGAATTTGCTTTCCTGATAGATCATCGCCATCAGCACATGGGGCTCGGTTCCCCATTTGCGATCGGCGTCGCGGAAGGCGCGAACGAAATCGGCACGGTCCAACAGGATCGTGCAGGCGTTGTCGAGATTGCGCGGCGCCGAGCCGTTGCGGGCGCCACAGCTGCCCAGAACCGCCACAAGCATCACCGCGAGAAAGAGTCTGCTCATCTGCCTCTCGCTTTTCTTTTTTGTCAGTCTAGCCGAAAGGCCCGCTTCTGAAAACGGACAAACGGCGTCGGAAGGGCCGCTTCGCTTTGTCGGGTTTGATTCGACAGACTTTTTCCAACCGAATCACCGGTGAATCATGGACTTTTTGTGGCAGAAATGGGTATGAAATGTGGTGGAGGGCACCACTCGATGCTGAAGACACGCGCAAAATACTATCTCGGACAGGTCGTCAGGCATCGGAAGCACCCGTTTCGCGGTGTGGTTTTTGATGTGGATGCGATCTTCAGCAATACCGACGAATGGTATGAAGCAATCCCGGAAGAAAGCCGCCCCGCCAAGGATCAGCCGTTTTATCATTTGCTCGCCGAAAACGACCAAAGCTTTTATGTGGCTTACGTTTCCGAGCAGAACCTTGTTGCCGACTACTCCGGCGAGCCCGTCCAACATCCCGATTTGCCCGACCTCTTCGGAACATTCGAAGACGGGCACTATCCTTTACAGTTTCAGATGAACTGATCGCCGCAAGGGCGCTGGCGCAAAGTCCTCGACATCGCACAACTGGGTGGGGGCTAATAACGTGCGCGACGCCGAGGGAAGCCTTTGCAGCTACAGGCCCAGTCTCTGATTCCATTCCGGCAGCATCGCGGACTCATTCAGACCCTTTTGCGGCATTTGCATCCAATTGCGCCTGTCGCGCGAAAGCGTATCCTGAATGGAAACAGGAGGATGCTTGATGCATGATGTCGTAATTGTAGCTGCGGCCCGCACACCGATGGGGGGATTCCAGGGCGCGCTGTCCGACCTTCCCGCCGCCGAGCTTGGAGGTGCTGCGATTCGCGCGGCGATGGATCGGGCCGGCGTTTCGACTGTCGACGAGGTTATCATGGGCTGCGTCCTTCCCGCGGGGCAGGGGCAGGCGCCGGCGCGGCAGGCGGGGTTTGCCGCCGGTCTCGGCCAAGATGTCCCTGCGACGACGCTCAACAAGATGTGCGGTTCGGGGATGAAGGCCGTGATGATGGCGCATGACCAGATCGCCACGGGCGGCGCGGTTTTGATCGCCGCGGGCGGCATGGAGAGCATGACAAACGCGCCCTATCTCTTGCCAAAGATGCGCGGCGGGGCGC
This sequence comes from Marivivens sp., assembly GCA_030827165.1. Classification (GTDB taxonomy): domain Bacteria; phylum Pseudomonadota; class Alphaproteobacteria; order Rhodobacterales; family Rhodobacteraceae; genus RFZI01. The sequence continues at coordinate 4,222 of JAURFB010000006.1, read as the reverse complement.
GGATCGGGCATCAGCAGGTGCAGGATTCGATGTTTCTCGACGGGCTGGAAGACGCCTATGACAAGGGCCGGCTCATGGGCACCTTCGCCGAGGACTGTGCAGAGAAGTATCAGTTCACCCGCGAGGAACAGGATACCTATGCGCTGGGATCGTTGACCAATGCCCTTAGGGCCATCGAGTCGGGCGCCTTCGCCTCCGAGGTCGCGCCGGTGACGGTTCGTGGCCGGTCTGGCGAGGCAATCGTTGCCAAGGACGAACAGCCGGGAAAGGCGCGGCCCGAGAAAATTCCGACTCTAAAACCGGCCTTCCGAAAAGATGGAACTGTGACAGCCGCCAATTCGTCTTCGATTTCGGACGGCGCGGCGGCGCTGATTGTCGCCTCGCGTGCAACCGCCGAGAAGGCGGGGATGCCCATCCGCGCCATGATCCGCGGCCATCAGAGCCACGCCCAAGAGCCCGGCTGGTTCACGACCGCCCCCGTTCCCGCCGCGCGCAAATTGCTCGACCGGCTCGGTTGGTCGGTCGACGATGTCGATCTTTGGGAGGTTAACGAAGCCTTTGCCGTGGTGCCAATGGCGTTCATGCGCGAAATGGGCGTGCCGCGCGACAAGATCAACGTCAACGGCGGCGCCTGTGCGCTCGGCCACCCGATCGGGGCTTCGGGCGCGCGGATTATCGTGACGCTCCTGCACGCAATGGAGGCTCGCGGGGCCAAGCGAGGCGTTGCCGCGATCTGTATCGGCGGTGGCGAAGGCACAGCCATTGCTATTGAAAGAGCGTGAGATGCGGGCCAATTACACCGATCTGTCCAAGACCATCGCCGCCCTGACCGAGGGGGAAACTGACGAGGTCGCCCTCATGGCGACTGTGGTCTGTGAGATTCACAACGCCGATGACCGCTTCGATTGGTCGGGCTTTTATCGTGTTGTCGCGCCCGAGCTTTTGAAGATCGGCCCTTATCAGGGCGGGCACGGCTGCCTTGTGATCCCCTTCTCTCGCGGCGTCTGTGGCGCGGCGGCGCGGACTGGGCAGACCCAGCTTGTGCCGGACGTCGAGGCCTTCCCCGGCCATATCGCTTGCTCCAACTCGACCCGCTCCGAGATTGTCCTGCCTGTCTGGCGCAAGGATGGCTCGCTTCTGGGTGTTTTCGATATCGACAGCGATCAGCCGGATGCCTTTGACGAGGCCGACGACGTGGGTCTGAGCCGCATCTTGCGAGATGTTTTCGGGCGCTGAAAAGCGCGTGAAATTCTGCTTTGAAATTTCACGGCCGCATGGCATCGTGAAATTCGGACTATTTTTTTCACGCAGGTCATGAAGCACGATTCTCTTGCCACGGCTCGCACTCTGGGGGCGGATATCCGCGCCCTGCGCAAGGCGCGCGGCATCACGCTTCAAGAACTGGCCGATTACCTTGGCCGCTCGGTCGGCTGGATCAGTCAGGTCGAGCGTGATCTCTCGGCTCCGTCTGTCGACGATCTGCGCCGCATGGCGCGTTTTTTCAAGGTTCCGATATCGATCCTCTTCGGCCAGCCCGGCGCGCCCGCCGAAGAGGCCGGGCTCATCGTTCGCAAGGGTGCGCGGCGGCCGATAGGGTCGGGCGATGGCGGGCTTGTCGAAGAGCTGCTCTCGCCCGATCTGACCGACGATTTCGAAATGGTCCATTCCACCTTCGCGCCCCGCTCCAGCATTGGCGAGACCGTCACACGACCCACCCAGGAAGTTGCCTTTGTCATATCAGGCAAGCTGGATCTCGAGATCGACGGCGCCCGTTTCACTGTCGGCCCCGGCGACAGTTTCCGCATCCGAGGCGAGCCGCATCGCTGGGAAAACCCCTATGACGAACCTGCCGTCGCGATCTGGGTGATCGCGCCGCCGGTTTATTAGGTGCCGCCATGAGCTTCGAGGCATGGACCATATTCGCGCTCTTCTGGCTGGTCTTTGTGACAACGCCCGGCCCGAATGCCGTCAATTGCATCAACAACGGCATGACCCACGGATTTGCCCGCTCGCTTTGGGGCGTTCTGGCGATCCTGACGCAGGCAAGCCTGTTTCTGGCCCTCTCGGCGCTGGGCATCACTGCGCTGATCAAAGCCTCGCCAATGGCCTTCTCGATCCTTCAGTATCTCGGCGCTGGGGTTCTGATCTGGCTTGGCATCCGCGGCTGGATCAACGCAGCCAATCCCCTCAAACAGGGGGTCAGCCACGCGCATTCGATCTATGGCCGCACGCTTGCCATCGCGACGATCAATCCCAAGAGCGTCGCCGGTTATCTCGCCGCTTTCAGCCAGTTTGTTCAGCCCGATGTGCCGATCGGCCATCAGATGTGGGTGATCGTGCCAACCGCGCTGACGCTGACGAGCCTCAGTTATGCGACCTACACCGCGCTCGGCGCGGTTCTTGGCCGAGCGGCGCTGGGCGCTGTCGGCCACGCTTGGGTGCGGCGGGGAATGGCGATCTGTTTCATCATCTACGGGGCGCTTCTGGGCTCCGCCAATTTCGCATCAGGGAGGGTCTGAGATGAAGGGAAGTTGCCTTTGCGGAGCTGTCGCGTTCGAGGTCGACAAGATCCCGCCCAGCTACCGCGCCTGTCATTGCACCGCCTGCCGCAAGTCGGGCGGGCATTATTGGTCGGCCTTCTCGGTCGCCAACGAAGATTTCCGCTTCACCGAGGATCGCGGCCTGAAATGGTATCGCTCCTCCGATTGGGCCGAACGCGGGTTCTGCAAGGAATGTGGCGCCTCGCTCTTCTTCAAACCGATTGGCAAAGACGAGATCGAAGTGGCCCCCGGAGCAATCGACGGGCCGACCGGAACGCATCTTGTGGGGCATATCTTCGTCGGCTCCAAAGGCGATTATTACGAACTCGCGGACGGGCTTCCGCAAAGATAGGACTAGGGAGAAAGACATGGCAGATTTTCCAACAACAGCGCGGGTTGTGATCATTGGCGGCGGGGTCGTCGGTGTCTCGGTGCTTTACCACCTCGCCAAGGCGGGCTGGAGCGACTGTGTTCTCCTTGAGAAGAATGAACTTACCGCAGGCAGCACATGGCACGCCGCCGGCAACGTTCCGACCTTTTCGACCTCGTGGTCGCTGATGAACATGCAGCGCTATTCGACCGAGCTGTATCGCGGGCTGGGCGAGGCCGTGGACTATCCGATGAACTATCACGTCACAGGCTCGATCCGGCTTGCACACTCCAAAGAGCGGATGCAGGAGTTTCAGCGCGCCAAGGGCATGGGCCTGTATCAGGGGATGGAGATCGACATCCTCTCGCCCGATGAAATCAAGGCCAAGTATCCCTTCATCGAGACCCACGACCTCAAAGGTGCGCTCTATGATCCGGCCGATGGCGACATAGACCCCGCGCAGCTGACCCAAGCCCTCGCCAAAGGCGCGCGCGATCTGGGAGCAACGATCCTGCGCTTTACGCCGGCCACCGGCGTCAGCCGCGAGAATGGCGAATGGATCGTCCACACCGAAAAGGGCGATATCCGCTGTGAATATGTGGTCAACGCTGCGGGCTATTATGCCCAGCGCGTCGGCGAATGGTTCAAGCCCTATGGCGGTCGCACCGTGCCGATGATGGTGATGAGCCACCAGTATATGGTTTTCGAAGAGGTGCCCGAGATCAAGAAATGGTCGGAAGGGTCGGGCAAGAAGCTCCCGCTTCTGCGCGATGTGGATACGTCTTACTACCTTCGCCAAGAAAAGAACGGCTTCAACCTCGGCCCCTACGAGCGCAACTGCCGCGCCCATTGGGCGACGCCCGCCGATCCGATGCCAGATGACTTCTCGTTCCAGCTTTATCCCGACGATCTCGACCGTCTGGAATACTATATCGAAGACGCCATGGCGCGGGTGCCGCTTCTGGCCGAGGCGGGTGTGGCGCGGGTCATCAACGGCCCGATCCCTTATGCGCCCGACGGCAATCCCCTGATCGGCCCAATGCCGGGGGTTCCAAATGCCTTTGAGGCCTGCGTTTTTACCTTCGGCATCGCCCAAGGCGGCGGGGCCGGTAAGGTCTTGGCGGAATGGATCACCGAAGGGCAGACCGAGTGGGATATGTGGTCGTGCGATCCACGCCGGTTCACCGACTACACCGATCACGATTATTGCGTTGAAAGGGGTATGGAGATTTACGGCCACGAATACGCCATGCATTTCCCGTGGCACCGCTGGCCTGCCGGAAAGGACCGCAAGCACTCGCCTCTTGATGCC
>JAURFB010000065.1 GCA_030827165.1 Marivivens sp. | reverse complement strand
CCGCCACCCGCGTCGCGATATGGCGCACCATCGACAGATCGTGGCTGATGAACAGATAGGTCAGGCCGAACTGTTCCTGAAGGTCTTCCAGCAGGTTCACCACCTGCGCCTGGATCGACACATCAAGCGCCGCGATGGGCTCGTCGCAGACGATGAACTTGGGATTGAGCGCAAGCGCGCGGGCGATGCCGATCCGCTGGCGCTGACCGCCGGAAAAGGCGTGGGGATAGCGGCCCGCAAAGCGGCGGTTGAGGCCCACCGCGTCCATAAGATCGTAGACCTTTTGCTGCTTTTCCTTGGTGGACAGGGTCGTGTGCTCGTCGAGGGGCTCTTGAATGATCGCCTGCACGGTCATCCGAGGATTAAGGCTCGCCTGCGGGTCTTGAAAGACCATCTGCATGGTCGGGCGTTTTTCCCGCAGCTCGCTGTTGGACAGGGTGGCGATATCGACGCCGTCGATCGTGATGGACCCGTCCGTCACCTCGTACAGCCGCAGAAGGGCCCGCCCGCAAGTCGATTTTCCGCAGCCGGATTCGCCGACGAGGCCGAGGGTTTCGCCCTCGAACACGTCGAACGAGACACCATCGACCGCCTTCACCTCGCCCACGCGGCGGCGCAGCAGGCCGGCATAGATCGGAAAATGCATCTTGAGGTCGCGGACCTCGACCAGCGGTTTTTTCGACGAAGCGGCATCAAGCATGGGCGGCCTCCGCTTTTTCGGCCAGCATACAAGCCACGTCATGGCCCAGGCCGATTTCCGTGCGCGACGGATTGCGACGGGCGCATTCACCGATGGCCGAAGGGCAACGATCGCGGAACGGGCAGGCCTCGGGCGGCGCCATCAGCATGGGCGGCTGGCCCTCGATGATCGTCAGGCGGCGGACCCGATCGCCCCGCACGCTCGGCACGGTTTTCAGAAGCGCCTTGGTATAGGGATGCTGCGGATTGCCGAAAAGCTCGCGCACCGGCGCGTGTTCGACCACTTGACCGCCATACATGACCATGACCCGGTCGGCGATGCCGGCAATGACCCCAAGGTCGTGGGTGATCCAGATCACCGCCATACCCAGCTTTTGCCGAAGCTCTTTCATCAGCTCGATGATCTGTGCCTGAATGGTCACGTCGAGCGCGGTGGTCGGCTCGTCGGCGATCAGAACCTTCGGATCGCAAGCCAGGGCAATGGCGATCATCACCCGCTGCCGCATCCCGCCCGAGAACTGGTGCGGATAGTCCGAAAGCCGCTGCGCCGCGCCGGGAATGCCGACAAGCTCCAGAAGCTCGACAGCCCGCGCCTTCACGGCGTTCTTGTCCATCCCCATGTGCTTTCGCAGCGGCTCCATGATCTGGTAGCCGACGGTGAACACCGGATTGAGCGAGGTCATCGGATCTTGGAAGATGAAGCCGACCTTGCCGCCGCGAATATCGCGCAGGGTGTCGGCATCGGCTTGAAGTAGATCCTGCCCGTCGAGAAGAACCTTGCCGCTGCGCACCTCGGCAGGCGGCGAGGGCAATAGCCCCAGAAGCGACATCATGGTCACGGACTTGCCCGAGCCGCTTTCACCGACCACGCCCAAAAGCTCGCCGGGCCGCAGATTGAAACTCACATCATTGACAGCGTGGATTTCGCCACCGCGCACGCGGAATACAGTCTTGAGGCCCTGGACCTCCAGGACGAGCCGACCTCCATCGTGCATCAGAGTCTCCCAGTCGTCGTCTTGTCTTATTCGCCGTGCGGGTTGTTCCGCCGGCATTTTGTCCAGACGGTAACATGGTTTGAATACTCCGCAAGATCATTTCGCGCGGCGGGGATTGCCGAGGCCGGAAGCGACCGCCTATAGTACGGCGAGACCCAAGCAAAGAGCGCCCAAATTGTCCAATACAGATGAAGCCCGCCGCCTTCTCGAGCGGCTCGTGGCATTTCCAACGGTCAGCCGCGAGTCCAATCTCCCGCTGGTCGATTTCGTCGAGAGCTATCTCGCCGGCCATGGAATCGCCTCGGTTCGCGTTGCGAACGAGGACGGCACGAAAGCCGCGATCTATGCCCATGCGGGCCCCCCGATCGACGGGGGGGTGGTTTTGTCCGGTCATACCGACGTGGTGCCGGTGGATGGTCAGGATTGGTCGAGCGATCCCTTCACCGTGACCGAGCGCGATGGCCGCCTTTTCGGGCGCGGCACGTGCGACATGAAAGGCTTTGATGCGCTGGCTCTCGCGGCGATGGCGCGGGCCGCGGCGCTGCACAAGGAGGGCCGCCTCAAGCGCCCTCTGCAAATCGCGCTCAGCTATGACGAAGAGGTGGGCTGCACCGGCGCGCCACCGATGATCGACCATATGGTCCGCCACGGCCTTCCCCGCGCCTCGACAGTGATCGTGGGCGAGCCGTCGATGATGAAGGCCGTGACGGGCCACAAGGGCGGCATCGGTTTTGCGGTGCATATCAAGGGCTACGAGGTGCATTCCTCGCTTGTTCACAAGGGTGTCAATGCGATCATGTGGGGGGCCAAACTGATCGACTGGGCCAACCGGATGAACGCCGAAAATGCGGCCAGGCCGCCAAGCGCCCTCGCCGCCACCTTCGAGCCGCCCTATACGACCCTGCATATCGGCACCATCAAGGGCGGCACCGCGCATAACATCACCGCAGGCGATTGTTGGTTCGGCTTCGATTTCCGTGTCGTGCCGGGCGACTCGCTGTCCGGGTGGGTCGAGAGGTTCAAGGTCGAGGTCGCGCGGCTCGAGGCCGAGATGAAGGCCGTTCACCCGTCGGCCGCGATCGAGGTGCCGCAGCGGTTCTTTGTCCCCGGCCTTGTGCCGGAAGCAGATGGCGCGGCCGAAGCTCTGGTCCGCCGCCTCACCGGTGATAACGCTTACCACGTCGTCAGCTATGGAACCGAAGCCGGCCAGTTCCAGGAACGCGGCTATTCGGCCGTGATCTGTGGCCCCGGCGATATCGCACAGGCCCATCAGCCCGACGAATACCTCACGATCGAGCAGTTCCATGCAGGTCAGGCGTTCATGGACGACCTTCTGGCCGCGCTCTGCGCCTGATCACCGGCGGCAATCGGCCCGGCTTGCCGCGCCGACCCCCTTTGATCAAATGCCCCCTTGCAGGCAGCCGCCGCCTCGGACAGTCTTGCGCCCAACCACCCACACCAAGGAGGCTCCCTTGCCCGTCAAGAACCGCTTTGCCGAACTCTTGCCTGAAATCACCGCTTGGCGGCGGGACCTGCACGAGAACCCCGAAATCCTTTTCGAGACTCACCGCACCGCTGCGGTCGTGGCCGAAAAGCTCAACGATTTCGGCTGTGACGAGATCGTGACCGGCATCGGCCGCACTGGCGTCGTTGGCGTGATCAAAGGCAAGACCGATACCATGGGCAAGGTCGTCGGCCTGCGCGCCGATATGGACGCCCTGCCGATCCTGGAAGCCACAAACCTTCCCTATGCCTCGAAAACGCCGGGCGCGATGCACGCCTGCGGCCATGACGGCCATACCGCGATGCTGCTGGGCGCCGCCAAATACCTCGCCGAGACCCGCAATTTCGACGGCACGGTCGTGGTGATCTTCCAGCCCGCCGAAGAGGGCGGCGGCGGTGGCCGCGAGATGTGCGCCCATGGCATGATGGACCGCTGGAACATCCAGGAGGTCTATGGGATGCACAACTGGCCGGGCAAGCCGACCGGCTCCTTCGCGATCCGTTCGGGCGCCTTCTTCGCCGCGACCGACCAGTTCGAAATCTTCGTCAAGGGCAAGGGCGGCCATGCCGCCAAACCACAAGAAACGATCGATCCCAACGTGACCGCCGCACAGGTCGTGATGATGCTTCAGACCATTTCGAGCCGCAACGCCGACCCGGTCGATCAGGTCGTCGTCTCGGTGACCTCGATGGAAAGCTCCTCCAAGGCCTTCAACGTGATCCCGCAGCAGGTCCACCTCAAAGGCACGGTGCGAACCATGTCGCGCCATATGCGCGAGCTCGCCGAGACGCGCCTGCACGCCATCGCCGAGCAGGTCTGCACCGCGATGGGCGGCGTGGCCGAAATCAAATACCACCGCGGCTACCCCTCGATGGTCAACCACGAGGCCCAGACCGAGTTCGCCGCCGAAGTGGCTCGCGCTGTCTCGGGCGGTTGCGACGACGCGCCTCTCGTCATGGGCGGCGAGGATTTCGCCTATATGCTCGAAGAGCGCCCCGGCGCCTATATCCTTGTCGGAAACGGCGACACGGCCATGGTCCACCATCCCGAATACAACTTCAACGATGACGCCATCCCCGCCGGTTGCAGCTGGTGGGCCGAAATCGTCGAACGCCGGATGCCGGCCGCCTGATCTTCTTTTGGCGGAAAATACTCCCGGGGAGCGCGAGGGGCAGGCAGCCCCTCGACTTCGCGACAGATCGTCAAGATGCCCGGGACTGATGAAGCGGAGCAATCTCCAACCGGGCAAGTCCGTCAACGTTCCCGTCGACGGCGTCAGCCTCCGGTATGGCTCATGTGGCGTGAAACGCGCCCGTCGACCGTCTGGCGGGAATAATCGAAATCATGGCCCTTGGGCTTGAGGCCGATGGCCTTGCGGATCGCATCTTCGAGCACGGCCGGATCCTCGGACGCCCGAAGCGGCGCGCGCAGATCGGAATGACCCTCCTGACCGAGGCAAGTATAGATCTCGCCGGTGCAGGTGATCCGCACCCGATTGCAGCTTTCGCAGAAATTATGCGAAAGCGGTGTGATGAAACCGATCTTCTGTCCGGTCGCTTCGATCCGCACATAGCGGGCGGGCCCGCCTGAACGTTCGGCCAGATCGGTGAGCGCGTAGCGCCCCTCAAGCTCGGCTCGCAAGTCCTTCAGCGACCAGAATTGCCCCAGCCGGTCCTCGTTGCCGATGTCGCCCATCGGCATGACCTCGATGAAGGTCAGGTCCATCTCGTTCTCGGCGCACCATTCGGCAAGGCGGAACAGCTCGTCCTCGTTGAACCCCTTGAGGGCCACGGTGTTGATCTTGACCCGAAGGCCCGCCTCGCGCGCCGCCGCGATTCCACGCAGCACCTGCGAAAGGCGGCCCCAACGGGTGATGGCCGCGAATTTGTCGGCGTCCAAAGTGTCGAGCGAGACATTGATCCGCCGCACGCCAGCGTCGAAAAGGGGGCCTGCGAATTTCTCAAGCTGGCTGCCATTCGTGGTAACCGTCAACTCTTTCAGCGCGCCGCTATCCAGATGGCGCTTCATGCCTTGGAAGAAAGTCATGATGTCGCGTCGCACCAACGGCTCGCCGCCGGTGATCCGCAGCTTTTCAACCCCGAGCCGGATGAACGAGGTGCAGAGCCGGTCAAGCTCTTCCAACGTCAGAAGCTCTTTCTTCGGCAGGAAGGTCATGTTCTCGCTCATACAATAGACGCAGCGGAAATCGCAGCGATCCGTGACCGAGACCCGCAGATAACGGATCGCACGGGCGAAAGGATCGATCAGAGGGGCGGGCGCGTCTTGCATGGAGCTTTGGTAGGCCCGATCGGGCGACGACGCAAGAGGAGGGGCGCTAGCCGCCCAGATGGCGAGGCGCCTCTTTCCTCGCAAACGGCTTCATCCGCGCACCATGGCGTTCGACGAATGCGCGGGTTCGGTCGGGGTCGTGGCGGCTCAGATCCCGCAGCCACCAGCCGATGGCTTTTTGGATGAACCAGTCCCTGTCATCGACATAGCCCGCCGCCCAGCCAAGAATGCGGTCGCGACGGGCAAGATCGTCGGGCTTGGGGTGGTTCATCTTGGTCCACGGCAGGGTGATTACCAGCGCGGCGCGGCGTGTCCACATATGCGGGCTTTGGGTCCAGCTCTCGACCTCGTCAAGCCGCAATGGATCGGCGACCATCCGCTTTTGCCCCGCGATGCAGGTGTGATCGGCCAAGGCCCAGCAATCGAAATCCGGAACCCATAAGGCAATGAGCCGCCACGCGGCCCCGTCGTCCGGGCGGATGCGGGCCTGTGCCAGCAGCTTGGCCGCGGCAATGCGTGCTTCGAAAATGTCGCTGGCCCACAGGCTCTCGGCAAGGTCCAGCCGCGCCTCCAGCGTCAGGTCCGCTCGCCAGCGCCTGGTCATCCCGTCGATCTGCGGCACCGCGATGCCGAGATACTCCCGCACCACCTTGTGATAGGCGGCCGACACCGCCGCGCGTTCTGGATCGCCGGCGGCGCGCAGTTCGGCCAGGGCGTCGTCGGCCGTCATGCGCGCTATTCCACCGTCACGGATTTGGCGAGGTTGCGCGGCTGGTCCACGTCGGTGCCTTTGGCGACGGCGGTGTAGTAGGCCAGAAGCTGTGCCGGAAGTGCATAGAGGATCGGCGCGAAGAGGGCGGGCACCTCGGGCATGGTCAAGGTCTCCCAACAGCCGTGGCCGGCCTCGGTGATGCCCGTCTTGTCGGAAATGAGCAAGATCCTCCCGCCCCGCGCCATGACCTCTTGCATATTGCTCACGCTCTTGTCGAACAGCGCGTCGCGCGGCGCCATGACGATCACCGGCACCTTGTCGTCGACCAGTGCGATCGGTCCGTGCTTGAGTTCGCCCGAGGCATAGGCCTCGGCGTGGATATAGCTGATCTCCTTGAGCTTGAGCGCCCCTTCAAGTGCCAATGGGAACATCTGGCCACGACCGAGGAACAGGATATCCCGCGCTTCGGCAAGCTTGCGCGCCAGCGCCTCGCAGGCAGCGGCAATGCCAAGGGCATGGTTGAAGATGCCGGGGAGGGCCATGAGGCCCGCAAGATGATCGGCCTGTTCGGCCTCGGTGATCCGTCCCCGCTGCCGCGCGGCGTCAAGCGCCATCAGGATCAGAACGGTGAGCTGGCAGGTGAAGGCCTTGGTCGAAGCAACGCCCACCTCGACCCCGGCATGGATCGGCAAGACAAGATCGCTTTCCCGCGCGATCGAACTTTCGGTCACATTGACCACGGCGACGATCTTGTCGGCCCGCCCCGTGGCATATCGGAGCGCGGCCAACGTATCGGCTGTCTCGCCCGACTGGCTGACGAAGACGGCCACCGTCCGCGCCGGAATCGGCGGTTCGCGATAACGGAACTCGGAGGCGATATCGACATCCACGGGCAGACCCGCGATCTGCTCGAACCAGTATTTCGCCACAAGGCAGGCATATGACGCCGTGCCGCAAGCCACCATTGTCAGGCGATCGATTCTGGTGAAATCGAGACCGGGCCCGGGCAGGGCGATCTTGCCGCCGCGAATATTGGCGGCCAGCGTTTGGCCGATCACGCCCGGTTGTTCGGCGATTTCCTTGGCCATGAAGTGTTTGTAGCCGCCCTTGTCGATCCGCGTCGCATCGACCTGAACGACCTTGAGGGGCCGGTTGGCGATCCGCCCCTGCGCATCGCGGATCTCGGCGCCGGCGCGGGTGACGACCGCCCAGTCCCCTTCTTCCAGATAGGTGATCTTGTAGGTCAGCGGGGCAAGCGCGATGGCGTCGGAGCCGACAAACATCTCGCCCTCGCCGTGGCCGATGGCCAGCGGGCTGCCCTTGCGTGCGGCGATCAGCAGATCCTCTTCGCCATCGAACAGGAAACAGAGCGCATAGGCACCCTCAAGGCTGGCGATGGTCTTCTCGGCGGCGTCGCGCGGCGGCAGCCCCTGATCCATATGATACTGGGCCAGAAGGGCTACGGTTTCGGTATCGGTATCGGTCTGATGGGACACACCTTTCGATGCCAGAAACGCGCGAAGCTCGCGGAAATTCTCGATGATGCCGTTATGGACCACCGCCACACCGCCCGTCGCGTGGGGGTGGGCGTTCTTCTCGTTGGCTTCGCCGTGGGTGGCCCAGCGGGTATGGCCGATTCCCGCCTTGCCGGCGAGCGGGTTGTGCACAAGAAGGTCGGTCAGGTGCACCAGCTTGCCGACGGCCCGCCGCCGCTCCAGATGGCCGTTGTTCACGGTGGCGATGCCGGCGCTGTCATAGCCGCGATATTCAAGCCGGCGCAGCGCTTCAACGAGCTGGGGCGCGACCTCGTGATCGCCGAGAATGCCTATGATCCCGCACATCTATTTGCCCTCTTTCATCTGCGCCCTGCGCGCTCTGAGTTTGTCCATCAGCCGCACGGCAAGGCCGGGCTTGTTCACCTGCGGCGCTCGTGCGACCGCCATTGCGCCGTCAGGCACATCGGCGGTGATGACCGCGCCCGAGGCGGTCATCGAGCGGTCGCCAAGCCTGACCGGCGCGACCAGCATGGTGTTGGAGCCGACAAAGACATCGCGGCCGATGGTGGTGCGGTGCTTGAAGACGCCATCATAATTGCAGGTGATCGTGCCCGCTCCGATATTGGTCTTCTCGCCCACATCCGCATCGCCAATGTAGCTGAGGTGATTGACCTTGGCGCCTTCGGCGATCTGGGCGTTCTTGATCTCGACGAAATTGCCGACATGGACATCCTCGGCCAGCTCTGCGCCGGGGCGCAGGCGGGCGAAGGGGCCGACAATGGCGCCGCGGCTGACGTGGCAGCCTTCGAGATGCGAGAATGAGCGGATGCGCGCACCGGATTCGATCGTCACGCCGGGGGCGAAAACGACATGGGGCTCGATCACCGCATCGCGGCCGATGACCGTGTCATGGGCGAAGTGGATCGTCTCGGGGGCGATCAGCGTGACGCCATCCTCAAGCGCCTCGGCCCGCATCCGCGCCTGAAGCCGCGCCTCGGCGGCGGTCAGCTCGGCACGGTTATTGATGCCAAGGGTCTCGGCCTCGTCGCAGACGACCACCCCCGCCGAAAGCCCGCGCTCGCGGGCAAGGCCAACAACGTCGGTCAGATAGTATTCGCCCGAGGCATTGGCATTGCCGACCGCTTCGATCAGTGAAAACAGGGATGCGGCATCGGCGGCCATGACACCGGAATTGCACAGCGTGATCGCGCGTTCAGCCGCGTTTGCATCCTTGAACTCGACGATCCGCTCAAGCCGGTCGCCCGAGGTCACAAGCCGCCCATAGCGGCCCGGATCAGCGGCGGTGAAACCCAGAACCACCACGTCATGCGCGGCGCGGGCAGCGGCCAGCGCGTCGAGGGTTGCGCCCGAGATAAAGGGCGTGTCGCCGTAAAGGACGACGATATCGCCGGCAAACCCCTCCAGCGGGGCCTTCGCCTGCGCTACCGCGTGCGCCGTGCCAAGCTGTTCGGCCTGTTCGGCGATCAGCGCCTCGGGATCCCAGCCCCGCACCGCCTTGGCCACATCCGCCCCGCCGTGGCCGGTCACGACAACCGTTCGCTCCGGCGCCAGAGCGGCGCCCGACTTCAACGCATGGACAACAAGCGGCGCCCCGCCCAGCGGATGAAGAACCTTCGGCAGGTCGGAATTCATCCGTGTGCCCTGACCGGCGGCCAAAATGACCAAAGCAATGCTCATACGCGCCTCAAATCCGTTTCTTGCCGCACCTTCTATCGGGCGCGATGCGAAGCGCAAGGTTTTCGGGGTTCACAAGACCTTTCGCTTCGTTACACCGACTGTAGCAGAAGGAGCCGCCGATGCGCAGCGTGATTTTCGATCTCGACGGGACACTGGCCGACACCAGCCGCGACCTTGTCGCCGCCGCCAACGTCTGTTTTCGGGGCTTGGGCCTTGGCGATGTGCTCGATCCGGTGGGCGATGCCAGCACGGCCATGCGCGGCGGGCGGGCAATGCTGCGGCTGGGGTTTGAGCGGACAGGGCGACATGGGGCCGACGAGATCGACCGACAATACCCGATCCTTCTTGAGGCCTATGGGGCCGATCTCTCGCGCCAGAGCTTTCTCTTTCCCGGTGCGATGGAGGCGGTCGAGGCCCTGCGCAGTGGCGGATTTGCCGTGGGCATCTGCACCAACAAGCCCGAGGCGCTGGCCGACCGCCTGATGCGCGATCTGGGCGCCCGCGCGGCTTTCGCCTCGCTCGTTGGCGCCGACACCTTGTCTGTTCGCAAGCCCGATCCGGCGCCGCTGATCGAGGCGGTGCGCCGCGCCGGCGGGCGGCTTGAGCGCGCGCTCCTGGTGGGCGATACCGTGACCGACCGGGAAACGGCGCGGGCGGCCGGGGTGCCTTCGGTCCTCGTCACCTTCGGGCCGCTCGGCCAGGCGGTGCGCGACCTCGCGCCCGAAGCGGTGATCGAGGATTTCAGCGAGCTTCCAGCGGTTGCCGAGGCGCTTTTGCCTGTCTGAGCCATTGACGCCGCGAGGGGCTTGGTCAGAGTGACGGCGGAGGAGCTTCGGATGACGGCCACCACAAGACGCCCTGTGATCCTTTTGGCGATCGGCCAGACGCTCGCCTGGGCCAGCATCTATTACATCTTTCCCGCCCTCTTGCTGCGCTGGGAGCAGGATTTGGGCTGGACCAAGCCTGAAGTGACCTTGGCGATCACCCTTGGGGTTCTGACGTCTGCGCTGCTGGCGCCGATCTCGGGGCGGATCATTGATGCCGGTCGTGGGCCGCATCTCATGGCAGGGGCTTCGGTTCTTGGCGGGATCATGCTCGTGCTTCTGTCGCGCGTCGAGGCGCTGTGGCAGTTCTATGCCGTCTGGGGCGGGCTGGGCGTGGCCATGTCGGGCTCGCTTTACGAGCCCTGTTTTGCCCTCGTCACCCGTGCGAGGGGGGCAGGGGCCAAAGGCTCGATCGTCCTCATCACGCTGGTCGCCGGTTTTGCCAGCACGATTTCGTTCCCGGCGGTTCATGCCGTGACCGAAGCAAGCGGCTGGCGGGTCGCATCCCTGATGGCGGCTGCGGTTGTCATGTTCGGGTCTGCGCCGCTGCATTGGTTCGGCGCGCGCGCGCTCGAGGCGGCGCGGGTTGAAGAGCCCGCACAAGACGCCGCCGTGCATCCGCCACGCCGCGCCTTTCTGCGGAGACCGGCATTCTGGTATCTGGCGGCGGGCTTTTCGCTGGTGGCGGTGGTCCACGGCGCAACCCTGCATCACCTTCTGTCCTATCTCGACGAGAGCGGCCTCAGCCCCGAGGCGGCTGTCCTTGCCGCTTCGTTCATCGGCCCGATGCAGGTTGCGGGACGGCTGGCGATGATGATGAGCGAGAAGGTGATCTCGCATCACGGCGTGGCGCTCACGGCTTTTGCCCTGATCGGCGCCTCGGTCGCACTCCTGATGTTCGGGCATGGCGCGCCGGTGACGCTCTCGGCCTTCGTGATGCTTTTCGCGGGGGCCTATGGGACCGTTTCGATCCTGCGCCCCCTGATTGCGCGCGATATCCTGGGCGGGCGCGACTTCGGCGCGAAATCGGGGGCGTTGGCGCTGCCGTATCTGATCGGCTCGGCCAGCGCGCCATGGCTTGGGGCGATGGTTTGGGGCATCGGGGGTTATGGGCTGATGTTCAGCCTTCTCATCGGGCTCATCGCCCTTGGTGCCCTTCTTTACCTTGCTGCCCACACCCGCGCCGGACGCGACCGGCGCAAAGCAAATGCTTGACCGGCGGGACGCAGTTTCGTATTAAATGAACATCTGTTCAATAAACGGAGCCACCGATGTTTACCGCCTCGATGAGATTCGACCTTGGCGACGAGGTGAACGCCCTGCGCGAGATGGTCCATTCCTTCGCCCAAGGGCGGATCAAGCCGATGGCGGCCGAGATTGACCGGGCCAACCTCTTTCCCACAACGCTATGGAAAGAACTCGGCGACCTCGGCCTTCTTGGCATCACTGTTGCCGAAGAATTCGGCGGGGTCGGCCTCGGGTATCTCGCGCATGTGGTGGCGGTCGAGGAAATCGCCCGCGCCTCGGCTTCGGTGAGCCTCTCCTACGGTGCCCATTCCAACCTCTGCGTCAACCAGATCAACCTCAACGGCACGCCCGAACAAAAGCGCAAATACCTGCCGGGGCTGATCTCGGGCGAGCACGTCGGCGCGCTTGCCATGTCTGAGGCGGGGGCGGGCTCGGACGTTGTTTCGATGAAGCTGAAAGCCGAGAAGAAGAACGACCACTATCGCCTGAATGGCACGAAATTCTGGATCACCAACGGCCCCGATGCCGAGACGCTGATCGTCTATGCCAAGACCGATGCCGAAGCCGGATCGAAGGGGATCACGGCCTTCATCGTCGAGAAATCCATGAAAGGCTTCTCCACCGGTCCCCATTTCGACAAGCTCGGGATGCGCGGATCGAATACGGCCGAGCTGATTTTCGAGGATGTCGAGGTTCCGTTCGAGAATGTGCTGGGCGAGGAGGGCAAGGGCGTGCGGGTCCTCATGTCGGGCCTCGACTACGAGCGCGTCGTCCTCTCGGGCATCGGCACGGGGATCATGGCCGCCTGTCTTGACGAGGTGATGCCCTATCTGGCGAGCCGCAAGCAGTTTGGCCAGCCGATCGGGAGCTTTCAGCTCATGCAAGGCAAGATCGCCGATATGTATACCAAGATGAATTCGGCGCGGGCCTATGTTTACGAGGTCGCCAAGGCTTGTGATCGTGGCGAAGTCTCCCGTCAGGACGCTGCCGCCTGCGTGCTTTATGCCTCGGAAGAGGCGATGACGGTCGCGCATCAGGCGGTGCAGGCGATGGGCGGGATGGGTTTCATGAACGAAAGCCCCGTGGCCCGAATCTTCCGCGACGCCAAGTTGATGGAGATTGGCGCCGGCACATCCGAAATCCGCCGGATGCTGATCGGGCGCGAGATGATGGGGGCGATGTAATGCGCCTAACCTCGCAATTCTCGCCCGCCTCCCAAGAGGCAAAAGACCGCCGCGACAACCACTTGGCGGCCATTGCTCAGGTGGCCGAGGCCGCTGCCGCCGGCGCCGCGGGCGGTGCCGAAAGGGCGATGGCGCGGCATGTCTCGCGGGGCAAGATGGCGCCTCGGGTGCGGGTCGCGACGTTGCTCGATGCGGGATCGCCTTTCCTCGAGATCGGCGCGACCGCTGCCTATGATATGTATGACGGCGATGCGCCGGGGGCGGGCTTGATCGCCGGTGTCGGCCGCGTCTCGGGCCGCGAGGTGATGGTCGTCTGTAACGATGCCACCGTGAAGGGCGGCACCTATTACCCGATGACGGTCAAGAAACACCTGCGCGTGCAAGAGATCGCTGCGCAATGCGGGCTGCCGTGCGTCTATCTCGTCGATTCCGGTGGGGCCAACCTGCCCAATCAGGACGAGGTTTTCCCCGACCGCGATCATTTCGGACGGATATTCTATAATCAGGCCAATATGTCGGCTCGTGGTATCGCCCAGATCGCAGTGGTCATGGGGTCGTGCACCGCCGGCGGCGCCTATGTGCCGGCGATGGCCGATGTGTCGATCATGGTGCGCGATCAGGGGACGATCTTTCTGGCCGGCCCGCCCCTGGTGAAGGCGGCCACCGGCGAAGTGGTCAGCGCCGAGGATCTGGGCGGGGGTGATGTG
>JAURFB010000057.1 GCA_030827165.1 Marivivens sp. | reverse complement strand
CCCCCATAAACCTTGGTTTATAACGAAAAAGGCCGCGGAATCGCATCCGCGGCCTTTCAGTTAGGTTTCGATAACCCTCAGATTTTCATATCAAATCCAAGGTGCCTGGCGACGGTGAAGATGTCTTTGTCGCCACGCCCGCACATATTCATGCAGATCAGGTGATCCTTTGGCAGGGTCGGCGCAATCTTCATCACATGCGCCAAAGCATGGCTCGGCTCGAGTGCTGGAATGATTCCCTCAAGCTCGCAGCAGAGCTGAAACGCCTCGAGCGCCTCGACATCGGTGATCGCCACATACTCGGCGCGGCCGACCTCATGAAGCCACGCATGCTCGGGCCCGATGCCCGGATAATCGAGGCCGGCCGAGATCGAGAAACCTTCAAGGATCTGGCCGTCATCATCTTGCAAAAGATAGGTCTTGTTGCCATGCAACACGCCCGGCCGTCCGCCGGTCAACGAGGCGCAATGTTCCATCTTCTCGTTGACGCCCTTGCCACCCGCTTCGACGCCAATGATCCGCACGCTCTCGTCATCCAGGAAGGGGAAGAAAAGGCCCATCGCGTTCGATCCGCCGCCGATCGCGGCGATGATCGTATCGGGCAGCCGCCCCTCGGCCTTCATCATCTGCTCTTTCGCTTCCTTGCCGATGATCGACTGGAAATCGCGAACCATTGCCGGATAGGGGTGCGGGCCTGCCACAGTGCCGATGCAATAGAAGGTGTCGCGCACATTGGTCACCCAATCGCGCAGCGCGTCGTTCATCGCATCCTTGAGCGTGCCGCGCCCCGATGTGACGGGCACGACGGTCGCCCCCAAGAGGCGCATCCGGAACACGTTGGGCGCCTGCCGCTCGACGTCATGCGCGCCCATGTAGACGATGCACTGAAGGCCAAACTTGGCACAGACGGTGGCGGTCGCCACTCCGTGCTGGCCCGCGCCGGTTTCGGCGATGATCCGCGTCTTGCCCATGCGGCGGGCAAGGATGATCTGGCCGAGAACGTTGTTGATCTTGTGCGCTCCGGTGTGGTTCAGCTCGTCGCGCTTGAGATAGATCTTTGCACCTCCCAGATGCTCGGTCAGCCGTTCGGCATGATACAACGGGCTCGGGCGGCCAACATAATTGGCCCAAAGGTCATCCATCTCGGCCCAGAAACTCGGGTCAGTCTTGGCCTTCTCATATTCCGCCTCGAGTGCGAGGATGAGCGGCATCAGCGTCTCGGAGACAAAACGCCCGCCGAAATCGCCAAAGCGCCCGTTCTCGTCCGGGCCGCGCATGAAGGAATTGAAAAGGTCGTTCGCCATTGGTGCCTCCGCATTGACCCACCTCCCCTACCCCCAAGCCAGCAGCCGGTAAAGACCCAAGGCCCAAGCGGAATGCCGCAGGTCCTCTTTTGGCCATGAAGTACTCCGGGGTGAATGCCCGAAGGGCAGAGGGGCAGAGCCCCTCAAGCCGCCTTGGCGGCCTCGATAAAGGCCTCGATCAAAGCGGCATCCTTGACACCGGGCGCGCTTTCGACACCGGAAGACACATCGACCTGCCGCGCTTTCGTGAGCCGGATCGCTTCGCCCACGTTCTCGGCGGTCAGCCCGCCGGCCAGCATCCAGGGACGAGGCCAGCGTCGCTCGGCCAGAAGTGTCCAATCGAAAGTCAGGCCGTTGCCCCCGGGCAGTGGGGCATCCTTGGGGGGCTTGGCGTCGATCAGGATCTGATCGGCCACCTGCCAATACTCCTGCAGGGTCACAAGGTCCGAACGGTCTGCAATCCCCACCGCCTTCATCACCGGCAAGCCATAACGCGCCTGCACCTCGCGCACGCGGGTGGGGCTTTCGTGGCCATGAAGCTGGAGCATGTCCAACGGCACAGCCCCGGTGATCGCATCGAGAAGATCGTTGTCCGCGTCGACGCTCAGCGCCACCTTGGCGACCCCCGGCGGCACGTCGACCGCGAGCCTCTGCGCCTGTTCGATGCCGAGGTTGCGGGGCGATTTGGGAAAGAACACAAGGCCAATATAGGAGGCGCCTGCCGCCACAGCCGCGTCCAGATGGCGCTTCTCGGTCAGGCCACAAATCTTGACGCGGATATCGCTGGTCATGCCTTCTCGCTGGCCTCGAGAATCTGCAAGACATCGTCTTTGCCGTCGCCATCGGCATCGCGCAGGCGGCTCATCTCGGCCTTGAGCTGTTCAAGCTCGCGGCCCTTGGCACGACCCTCGACGCGCATCTTGTGCTCGCGCAGCCATTCCCAGAGGAACCCGATCAGAAGGCCAAGGCCGACACCGATGAAGATCGCCACAAAGAGCGGCAACTCGACCGCCGGCGCGATCCCAAGGGCGCGGGTCAGGAATTCGGGGAAGGCGTGCAGGGTGACAGGATCGCGATTGGCAACCCCGACCATCACAAGGCACAAGCCCACAACCGCCCAGAAGGCATAACGAAGTGTTTTCATGGAAAGGATATTACTGGCCGTTCAGTCGGTCGCGCAACAGCTTCCCTGTCTTGAAAAACGGAACGTGCTTTTCATCCACCTCCACAGGCTCGCCCGTGCGCGGATTCCGGCCGACGCGGCCATCGCGTTTCTTCACGGAAAAGGCGCCAAAGCCCCGAAGCTCGACCCGGTCGCCCCGCGCCAAGGCATCGGTAATCTGTTCAAAAATGGTATTAACAATCCGCTCCACGTCCCGCTGGTGAAGATGCGGATTTTCGTCGGCAATAATTTGGATCAGTTCAGATCTGATCATCAGCAGTCACCCCCTGAGGCAGCAATCTCTTGCGGCGGGTAAACCCCGCTTATCGGGCAACTATAGACCCAGAATCTCGGAGCGACATAGGCTTTACGCACCAGAATTCAAAATTCTCGTGCTTTTTGAGGGGGATGACGAAGCCATTTTCTAAGATGGCAGGGAATATTTGGAAGACCTTGGCGCTTTTTGCCTGCCCCGCCCGTCCCTCGTTTCCAGTGATTCGCAAAAGAAAAGCCTCGCAGCTTGCGGCTGCGGGGCTCATTTCGGGTATAATCCGAAACTTACTTGTCGCCTTTGAGGGCGGCGCCGAGGATGTCGCCAAGCGAGGCGCCCGAGTCCGACGAGCCATACTGCTCAACGGATTCCTTCTCTTCGGCGATCTCGCGGGCCTTGATCGACAGACCCAGCTTGCGGGTCTTGCTGTCGATGTTGGTGACGCGAACGTCGACGTGATCGCCAACCTGGAAGCGCTCGGGGCGCTGCTCGGCGCGGTCACGGCTCAGGTCCGAACGACGGATGAACGACTTCATCCCTTCGTACTCGACCTCGATGCCGCCGTCTTCGATCTTGGTGACCGAAACGGTGACAACCGAACCACGCTTCACGCCGCCAATGGCTTCGGCATAGGGATCGCCAGCGATGGCTTTGATCGAGAGCGAGATACGCTCTTTCTCGACGTCAACCTCAGTGACCTTGGCGCTAACGATTTCGCCCTTGCGGTAGTTCTGGATGGCGTCTTCGCCACGCTCGTCCCACGACAGATCCGAGAGGTGAACCATGCCGTCGATATCGCCCGGCAGGCCGACGAACAGACCGAATTCGGTGATGTTCTTGACCTCGCCCTCGACCTCTGTCCCTTCCGGGTGGGTCTCGGCGAATACTTCCCACGGGTTGCGCTGGGTCTGCTTGAGACCAAGCGAGACGCGGCGCTTGGCGCTGTCGATCTCGAGAACCATGACGTCGACTTCCTGGCTCGTCGAAACGATCTTGCCGGGGTGGACGTTCTTCTTGGTCCACGACATTTCGGACACGTGAACCAGACCCTCGACACCGGCTTCCAGTTCCACGAAGGCGCCGTAATCGGTGATGTTGGTCACGCGGCCCTGATGGACCGAACCCAGCGGGAAGCGGGCTTCGACATCATCCCACGGATCCGACTGGAGCTGCTTCATGCCAAGGCTGATGCGGTGGGTTTCCTTGTTGATCTTGATGACCTGGACCTTGATGGTCTCGCCGATCGACAGGATCTCGGACGGGTGGTTGACGCGGCGCCAGGCCATGTCGGTGACGTGCAGAAGGCCGTCGACACCGCCGAGGTCAACGAAGGCACCGTATTCGGTGATGTTCTTGACCACACCGTCAACAGCCTGACCTTCGGTGAGGTTGCCGATGACTTCGGCGCGCTGCTCGGCGCGGCTCTCTTCAAGGATCGCACGGCGCGAGACAACGATGTTGCCACGGCGACGGTCCATCTTGAGGATCTGGAACGGCTGCTTGAGGCCCATGAGCGGGCCGGCGTCGCGCACGGGGCGCACGTCGACCTGGCTGCCCGGAAGGAACGCAACAGCGCCGCCGAGATCAACAGTGAAGCCGCCTTTGACGCGACCGAAGATGGCGCCATCGACGCGCTCTTCGTCAGCATAGGCTTTCTCGAGACGATCCCAGGCTTCTTCGCGGCGAGCCATCTCGCGCGAAATAACAGCTTCGCCGCGGGCGTTTTCGGCTGCGCGGAGGAAGACTTCGACTTCGTCGCCAACCGAAATGTTCGGGGTTTCGCCGGGGTTCGCGAATTCTTTGAGGTCGACACGACCTTCCATCTTGTAGCCCACGTCGATGATGGCCTGGCCCGCCTCGATGGCGATAACCTTGCCTTTGACGACGTTGCCTTCAGCGGGGGTGTCGATTTCGAAGCTTTCATTCAGGAGGGCTTCGAATTCCTCCATAGCGTTCTTAGCGCACATAGGTATCAGTTCCTTTTTCTAGTCTATTCGGGCCACGCGGTTGTCTCCGCGGGTCTTTCAGTGAGTTGCATCGCCTTGCGGACCGAAAACAAAGAGGGCCGGCAATTCCCGACCCTGCTCGCTCTTTTTTCCGGCTTGTCCCGCCTGGCGACAGGGGGCGTATAGGCCAAGCCGCCCAAGAGGGCAAGGGCTTTAACACCTTGCTTCTATGGCCTTGATCGCCGCGGCCACAGCCTCGTCTATGGTCATTTCGCTGGTGTCGAGGATGAGCGCGCCTTGCGCCGGTTTCATCGGCGCGGTGGCTCTGTCGCGATCGCGCGCGTCGCGGGCCAGGACATCGGCCATAACCTCTTCTGGCGTCATAGCGCTGCCTGCCGCCTGAAGCTCCAGAAACCGGCGTTTGGCCCTTACTTCAGCGCTTGCCGTGACGAAGATCTTCACCTCTGCATCGGGGCAGATCACCGTGCCGATATCGCGCCCGTCGAGAACCGCACCGCCATCGCGCCGGGCAAAATCCCGTTGGAACTCGACAAGCGCCGCCCTCACTTCAGGGATCACCGCAACCTTGGAGGCCATTTGGGCGACCTCCGCTGTCCTGAGGTAGCCCACGATCAGGTCTTCGGCGCCAAGCGCTTCGGCGGCAGCAACGGCTTCGGCCCCCTCAAGCACCTTCGCACCAACGGCCCGATAGAGAAGCCCCGTATCAAGATGGGCAAACCCGAAATGCGCCGCCACCGCCCGGCTGATCGTGCCCTTTCCGGCCGCGGCGGGCCCGTCGATCGCGACGGCAAAGCTCACGGGAGCCTCCGCGCGCGGCCCAACGCACGGACCAGCACAATGACAGCAAGAGCGACCAGCGCCCATTTGATCTGCGAAACCAGCGAAAGGTTCACCGGCACGTCGGCGCCCAAAAAGTAGAACCGGTAGAGCGCGATGTTCTCAAGGTAATCGGCGAACATATAGCCGATCGCCGGAAGGCGTGCGCCGCCGCCGAGCGGCAAGATCAGCACGACAGTCAGAACCATCGGGAAGATCATGTCAATCGCGACCGAGGCCTTGAGGCGACCCAGATCACCCCCAAGTCCGGCAATAAAATCAACGGGATACTGCGGGCTGTAGCCGAAGATCATCGTATCCGGCACACCCGCCGGCGCCACGATGACCAACGCCGCAAACAGCGCCAGCGCCAAAAGAGCAAGCCAGCGCCAGCGCGTCATAGCCGCCCCCAGTTCTGCACGCACATCTCGAAAAGCCGCAACAGCCCCAACCCCACGATCACGGCGGCAACGAGCTTGCCGCGCCACTTGCGTCTGGGTTCTTCGGGCACTGCCATCCTAGCGATTTCCCCGCGTGATCGCCGATCCGAGCGTGGCCATCAGGCCCTCGAAAATCGGGAAGGACGTGGCGATCGGGCTCGCGTCATCGACCGTCATCGGCTTTTCGGTCGCCATGCCCATCACGAGAAACGACATGGCGATGCGGTGATCGAGCCGGCTTTCGACCGTGACGCCGCCCGGCACATTGCCAAAGCCGCGCCCGTGAACGATCCACCAATCCTCGCCTTCATCGACTGTCACGCCTGCCGCACGCAGCCCCTTGGCCATCGCATCGATCCGGTCGGATTCCTTGACGCGAAGCTCCTTGACGCCGCGCATCTCCGTCTTGCCTTGGGCAAACGAGGCAACCACCGACAAGACGGGGTATTCGTCGATCATGCTTGCCGCGCGTTCGGGCGGCACCTCGATCCCTTTCAGATCCGGCGAAAACCGCGCGCGCAGATCGGCCACCGGCTCGCCGCCCTCTTCGCGCAGATTCTCATAGCTCAGATCGGCCCCCATCTCGCGCAGCGTGGTGAAAAGGCCCGCCCGTGTCGGATTGAGGCCGATGTTCGGCACCAGAACGTCCGACCCTTCGGTGATGATCGCGGCGCAAACCGGAAAAGCCGCCGACGAAGGATCGCGCGGCACGACGATATCTTGCGGGCGCAGCTCGGGCTGGCCGGTGAGCGTGATGACGCGGCCCTCAACGGTGTTCTCGACGGCAATCTCGGCGCCAAATCCCGCAAGCATCCGCTCGGTATGGTCGCGCGTCGCTTCCTTCTCGATCACCACCGTCTTGCCCGGCGCATTAAGCCCCGCCAGCAACACCGCCGATTTCACCTGCGCCGAAGGAACAGGAACGGTATAGGTCACCGGCACGGGATGTTTCGCGCCAACGATCGTCATCGGCAGGCGCCCGCCCGTGCGTCCATAGGCCCGCGCCCCAAACAGCGCCAGCGGATCGGTTACCCGCCCCATCGGCCGCGAACAGAGCGAGGCATCGCCGGTGAATGTCGCGGTGATCGGCGAGGTCGCCATTGTCCCCATGATGAGGCGAACACCAGTGCCCGAATTGCCGCAGTCGATAACCTGGCTGGGCTCGGCAAAGCCGCCCACGCCCACACCATGAACACGCCATTCGCCGCCGCCCAGATCTGCGACCTCAGCACCAAATGCGCGCATCGCCTTGGCCGTGTCGATCACATCCTCGCCCTCAAGTAACCCTGATATCCGTGTCTCCCCGACACTCAGCGCCCCAAGGATCAAGGAGCGGTGCGAAATCGACTTGTCGCCCGGAACATTCGCCACACCGCCAAGCGCGGCACATTTGCGGGACGTCATCGGAACAGGAGCGCCGTGGCCAGACATTTTCACCTCTGCAAAGTCTCGCAGCCTCTTAGCCCAGCCACGTCAGAGGGTCCATCGCCTAGCTTCTTTTGGCTGCAAATACTCCCGCCGGAGGCGCGGGTTTGCCGCGCAAACCTGCTCAAGGCTTGCGGAAGGTCAGGTAGTGGGGGGTCCGCCCCTCGCGAAGGGCCTTCTGCTCATAGCGGGTCGAATGCCAATCGGCCCAAGGTTCGCGCCAGTCGCCGGGGCCTTCGGCGGTCCACTGAAAACCCGCCTTCGGCACCTCCTGCAGGGTCTGGCGCACATAGTCCTCGATGTCCGTCGCTACACGAAACTCGCCCCCCGGGCGCATCACTGCAAAAAGCGGCTCAAGGTGCTCTTGCGTGACGAAGCGGCGCCGGTGGTGGCGCTTTTTCGGCCAGGGGTCGGGATAGTTGAGGAAGGCCTTGGCAACAGAGCCTTGCGGCAACACATCGAAAAGATCGCGCGCGTCGCCTGCATGGACCTTGAGGTTGGTAACCTCCGCCTCGCGGATCTTGCCCAAAAGCATCGCCACGCCATTGATGAACGGTTCGCAACCGATGATGCCCACTTGCGGATAGCGCCCGGCCATGGCGACCATATGTTCGCCGCCGCCAAAGCCGATCTCGACCCAAAGCTCCGACTTGCCGGGGAACACCGCCTCAAGATCTAGCGGATCCCGCTCCGGATTCTCCTCCCAGCCTACAGCGCCGGGCGAAAGGGCTTCGAGATCGGTTTCCAGGTAAACCTTCTGGCTTGGCCGCATGGTCTTGCCGCGCAGCCGCCCATAGAAATTGCGCCATGGGGCGCCGGAGGGGTGATGATCCTTGCTCATGGGCGCGCCTCCTATCGCGGAGCGGCGGGCAGATCAATCGGCGACGACAGGGAGCCGACCAAGGGTCAATCCGGGACGAAGCCAAGAGGCGGAAAGATCCGCCTCCTGATCCATTCCGCCACGTGGATCAAACCTCCGCAGCCAGCGCCGCGGCAAGATCGGTCTTTTCCCAGCTGAACCCGCCATCCGCTTCGGGCGTGCGGCCGAAGTGGCCGTAGGCCGAGGTGCGGGCATAGATCGGGCGGTTGAGGCCAAGGTGTGTGCGGATGCCGCGGGGCGTCAGGTTCATCACCTTGTCGATGGCCAGCTCGATTGCCGCCGGATCAGCGTTGCCGGTCCCGTGAGTGTCGACATAGATCGACAAGGGCCGCGCGACGCCGATGGCATAGCTAAGCTGAAGCGTGCAGCGGTCGGCCAGGCCCGCAGCCACCACGTTCTTCGCCAGATACCGCGCGGCATATGCGGCCGAACGGTCGACCTTGGTCGGATCCTTGCCGGAAAACGCGCCGCCGCCATGCGGGGCCGCGCCCCCATAGGTATCGACGATGATCTTGCGCCCCGTTAGGCCAGCATCGCCATCGGGGCCGCCGATGACGAACTTGCCGGTCGGATTGACGTGCCAAACGGTCTCGGGCGTAACCCAGCCCTGCGGCAGGATTTCCAGGATATAGGGCTCGACGATCTTGCGGATATCGTCCGAGGTCTGGGTTTCGTCGAGGTGCTGGGTCGAGAGCACGATCGACGAGACACCCACCGGCTTGCCGCCGCGATAGATCACCGACAGCTGCGACTTGGCGTCGGGGCCGAGGGTCGGCTCTTGCCCGCTTTTGCGGACCTCGGCGAGTCGGCGCAAGATGGCGTGGGAATACTGGATCGGAGCCGGCATCAGATCAGGGGTCTCGTTCGTCGCGTAGCCGAACATGATGCCCTGATCTCCAGCGCCCTCGTCCTTGCTCTCCGAGGCATTTACCCCTTGGGCGATATGGGCGGATTGCTCGTGCAGGAGGTTGGTGATTTCCACCGTCGCGTGGTGGAATTTTTCCTGCTCGTAGCCGATGTCCTTGATCGCGGCGCGGACAATATCCGGCACGCGCTCCATATACTCGGCAAGCTTGTTTTGATCGGAAAGACCAACCTCGCCGCCGATGACAACCCTGTTTGTCGTGGCAAAGGTTTCGCAGGCGACCCGCGCTTCGGGCTCTTCCGAGAGGAAAGCATCAAGGATCGAATCCGAAATCCGGTCGCAGACCTTGTCCGGGTGTCCCTCGGAAACGGATTCCGAAGTGAAGGTATAGTGCTGTCGTGCCATCGGGGAATGCTCCATTGGATTTGACCTGCCACGCCAGGAAGCCGTTGTGACATGTGAATGACACAGAGCTAAGGCCTCATGCGCCCAACGTCAATCAGATCGCCGTTGCGAAAGCATGAATGCAGCGAATGCAAGTGCGATCGCGGCAACAATCGCCGGCCAATCCCCGAGCTTGGAATAGACCGTGGGCCTTCCGGCCGTCGGCAAAACGACATCAATCTTTCCAGCCTCACCAAGCGGCAGTTGCGAGAGAACCCTCCCTTTTGCATCAACCACGGCGGAAATGCCGGTATTGGCAACCCGCACGAGCGGCAGGCCCTGCTCGATCGCGCGCAGGCGGGATTGGGCAAAATGCTGTTGCGGTCCCTGAAGGTTGCCGAACCATGCATCGTTGGTGATCTGGATCAGGGCGCGGGCGCGCGCGCCTTGGGCGATCTCTTCGGCAAAGATCGCCTCATAGCAGATGAGCGGTTCAACCTCGCCAATCCCCGGCAGGGTGATCCGCCGAATGCCCTGCCCGGCGCTGAAGCCCCCGCCCTGAGATGCCGCTAGACCTTGAATGCCCAGCTTCCCCATGAGCTCGCCGAAGGGAACATATTCTCCGAACGGCACGAGGTGCTGCTTGTCATAAATGTCGGAAATATCACCGTCCGCATCAAGGACGATGAGACTGTTGTAGTAAAGACCCCCCTCCTGCCGGTTGACGCCGATTACCATCGGCACGCCATCGGCCGCCGCAATTGCCGCGTCGAGGAGAGAGCCGGAATATTCCAGAAGATAGGGAATCGCGGTTTCCGGCCAGATGATGAGATCGGGCCTGTCGCCTGAGGCGGTCAGATCGAGAAGACGCGTCTGGAAGACGTCGATCAGATCGGCGTTCCACTTGTCGGCCTGCGGCACATTGGGTTGCACAAGCCGGATGACCGGCCCCGCTTCGGTTTGCGCCGGTGGATCTTCTTTCAAGGAGAGCGGCAAGAGGCCAAGCACAAGCGCGCCCAGGCCGGCCCAGATGCGGGCCCGCCCGCCGGCCAGAGCGCGTGCAAGCATCGCCGCTAGAAGCGCGGTAAGAAGCGTAAGCCCGTGCGGACCGACCCAAGCGGCAAGCTGCGCATGAGGGGCTTCGGTCCAGACGTGCCCCAAAAGCGCCCAGGGAAAGCCGGTAAGGGCGAAGGACCGAAGCGCCTCGGCCAGCGCAAGCGAACCCGCAAGCGCCAAAGCGCCGCCGCCGATCCGCTTGGCTAGGGCGAAAGCGGCGGCCCAGAAAAGGCCGAGCCCTGCGGGAAGAAGGACAAGCGCAAAGGGCGCCATCCAGCCGTCCCTTTGGGGCTCGACGAGGAAGGGATTGACGATCCATGCCAGCGCCAGAAGGAAATAGCCAAAGCCATAGGCCCAGCCAGCCTTGCCCGCCCCTTTCACCGAGCCCGCTTGGCCATAGAGGGCGATCGCGGCCGCAAGGCTCAGGACTGTGGCAATCGGCCAGTCAACCGGCGCCTGCCCCAGCGCGGCAATGACCCCAAGGATCGCGAAGATCGCGATCCCTCGCCAGCCGCGCAAAAGGCGGTCAGGCATCCTTGGCGCTGGGTAGCCTCACGCGGAGGCGTTTGATCCGGCGGGGATCGGCGTCGACCACCTCGAATTCCGGCCCGTCCGGGTGTTTCACCACCTCGCCGCGTGCCGGAATGTGTCCAGCGAGCATGAAGACGAGGCCGCCAAGCGTATCGACCTCTTCCTCGTCGATCTCGTCATGATCGGTTAGATCCATTCCGATTTCGGCCTCGAACTCCTCGAGCGGTGTCTTCGCGAGGGCCAGATAGACCCCCGGCTTTTCCCTGACGAACGAATCCGCCTCGTCGACATCGTGTTCGTCTTCGATGTCGCCCACGACCTGTTCGATCAGATCCTCGATGGTCAAGAGCCCGTCGGTCCCGCCGTATTCGTCGATTACCAGGGCCATGTGGATGCGCTCGGCCTGCATCTTCTGCAGCAGCACGCCAAGCGGCATGGAAGGCGGCACAAAGAGAAGCGGTCGGACAATCGCACGCAGATCGAAGGCCGCCTTGCCACTGTTGAACCCGTGGCGCAGCGCAAAATCCTTAAGGTTTACAAGCCCGATTGGCCGATCAAGCGTGCCGTCGTAAACCGGCAGGCGCGTCAGGCCGCAATCGCGAAACACCTTGACCAGCGCCTCCTTGTCGATGCCAAACGGCACCGCGACGATGTCGGACTTGGGAATGGCAACGTCTTCGACCCGAAGCCTGCGGAGATTGAGCATTCCCGGCACGTTACCGCTGGCCGAGCCACCGGCCCGCCTCTCGCCGTTCTCGTCCCTCGCTTCGGAGTCGCCGGGGCTCAGCGCGTCGAAGATGCGGCCAAAGAACCCTTTGCCCTGCCCCTGAATTTGGTCCGGCTGCGCGCTTTGCGCGGCGCTAGAGGGACCGTCGGTCGTATCGCTCATAGTCTCCTGCCTGCCCGCATCCGAGGGCTGTTGCCCTCGCGGACGTCACTTGTCCTACCAATATGGGTCTTCAATACCCATCTTGCCAAGTATCTCGGTCTCTAATCCCTCCATGAGGGTGGCGTCACGGTCACGCACGTGATCGAAACCCAACAGATGCAACACGCCGTGGACCAGAAGATGCGTGGTGTGCGCCTCAAGCGTCTTGCCTGCCTCTTCAGCTTCGCGCGAGCACGTCTCAAAGGCAATGGCTATGTCACCAAGCTCGAGGCAACCGAAAGGATCGGCCTCGGGCGGCTCGGGCAAATCGCCGTCGCGTTCGGCGGCGCGCATTTCAGCGGGCCAGCTCAAGACATTTGTCGGCGACGGTTTGCCACGGAACTCGGCATTGAGACTGGCGATCCGGGAGTCGTCACAGGCCAGAACAGAAAGCTCCGTTTCCTCGGAGTCGATACCAAGGCGGGCCAGAACCGCCCCCGCGGCCATCGCAACCAAGCGGTCAAGGTTCAGGGCGCTCCAACGCGGGTCGTCCAGGGTGATGTCGCACAACATTCCTGCCCCCTATCACGACCCGCCCGCGACGGAAAAGTGGCAAATCAGGCCATTAGCTGTGCCAGTGCGATGAACCCGATATAAAGTGACGGCACGCTGCCCAGCACGAAAAACGGCACCCGGATGAACGAAATGCCCGTGTAGTAGGTCACGGCAAAACCCAGCCGACCGATGATGATCAGGTGCGCTGCAAACTCGACCCCTGGCCTTTCGAGGCCCAGAAATGCAGCCGCCGCAAGTATCGGCACGATATAGGACCCGGCCTCGACATGATTGCGATAGGTGCGCTGAATGCGGAGAGCCAGTCCGCTCTTTTCAACTTCGGGCCGGTTCGCCGAGAAACCGAAACCAAAACCTCGGGTGGCGTAGGTGAACAATATTTCCACCGAAATCAGCACCACCGCCAACAGCCCATATATCACCAACGCCTGAACAACTACCATTGTCGCTTCCTCTCCATGGGGCGAGCGCGGCCCCTGCCCCTTTATGAAATGACCAGAATCGTTTATTCTATCCGCGTGGATCGCTTTATCTATCCGAGTGGATAGAATGTCAATCCAACTTTGTCGGCAGAGGTAGGCATGTCACGCGCACTTAAGACTGATGCGGAATCGGCGACCCTCGGGGCGATGATGCTGTTCTGGCGGGATGGCTATCACGCATTGGGAACCCGAGCGCTTGAGAGCGAAACCGGGCTGACGCGGTTCACGCTACAGACCAAATACGGCGGAAAGAAAGCGTTGTTTCTCAAGACGTTGGATCTTTATCTCGACCTTTTTGATGCCTATATGCTGCCGTCGCTCCGATCTGGCGGTCTGGAGGGTATTGCCGCCTGGATCGAACAACGACCAGTCCCGGACTCGTTTCGGGAGGCGCTGCGCAATGGTTGTCTGATGGTCAACTCGATCACCGAATTCCCGCGCGACGATAGTGCGGTGAATGCACGGGCGGATCGTTATTATGGCCTGTTGCGCGCGGCCCTGGTCGAAGCGCTGGAAACCGCGCGCGCCAAGGGCGAGTTGTCAGGGCAGATCATCGTCGCCGATGCCGCCGAGGTGCTGCTGGCGCTGGTCGTGGCGCTCAATCTGTCGTTCAAGAGCAAGGCCCCGAACGCCGACGCCGGCCGGATCGCACGGGCGGGCGCGGCGATGGTGCGCGGTTGGTCCGCCTGAGGCGCCGCCGTCACGCCTGCGCTTCCCGATGGACCGCGATGATCGCGACTGTGAACGGTTGCCGAGGGTCTGTCGCCTAGCGCGAATGATCTCCGTTTTCCAGCCAGGCGCGCGCGCTGCTGTCCGAGATCAATACGGACATCCGCCTGTCATACCTGTTCACGTCTTCAGACGACAACTTGCCCTCCCATTTGCGAGAGCTCGCCGAATCGAAAAACGCCGCATCGGATTTCCAAAACCCGGTTCCAGCGACGGGCGCAAAATCCTGGGCTCGGGCGCGCATCGATTCAAAACGCGTCGCTTCTGCGACCCGGTCGATCAAGTCGGCGCCGGCCGCAAGGCCGGCCGCTTCGGCCAGCCGCGCGACGGCGTGACGCCCACCGCGCACCATATCGACATAGTGAAAGACGCACGTGTCCGGCACCCGCGCCGCGAGGGCCGATTTCTCATAGTGCAGAGTGATCGACGCAAGGCAATCGCGGTCGAAATCGTCGAGATCGACCGCTCTGTCCCTGAATATCGCAAGAGAGTCTGGCACTGGCATCAGAATCGGATCATCGGCCGGAATATCGCGGACGTTGGCAACGTGCTTGCGCAGCGAAAAGAAGACATCCAGCGGATGACGATAGACCGATATGATCGTCACCCCTTCCCAAACCGGGAACCCATCCGCCAGTGTGTGGGTCTTGACGACCCGCCGGACCGTCTGACGATCGAGCGCCTCTGCGACCTCTTCGGCAGGAACCCCCAAATCGGCGTCGACCCACGGCGACAGGAACGGAACCTTGTCGGGAAGATCAGGCCCGCCATGTGCGAGCATCGTCAGAATGGACTGGGTCCAGGTTGTGCCGCTCTTT